>JAYEGN010000100.1:0-14271 GCA_034659115.1 Campylobacterota bacterium | reverse complement strand
ACGGTATGAAAGACCTACAAGCGATGATGGGTCAAATGGGTGGAGCAGGAGCAATTCCTAGATAAAACTATAGCCGAAGATAGTGTGCAAAATATCAATGAGACTCCGGTTTTTTATGATTTGTCATGAGGTAATTATTTCATAATCAGTTATCGCTCTTTAAGGTTTTTTAGGGATAGTATATGCTGAAGAAGCATATCATAAAAGTGGATTTTCATGCACAGGGGTGAATGGTATTTAAGACAGTTAGAGCTTTTTACAACTAAAACAGGATTGAGTATATTTTAGCTTAAAAAATCTAAAAGTTCATCTCTGATTTTAGGTCTACAAAAGTGATATCCTTGTCCTATTTTACAGTCATTTTCTTTGAGAAATTTTTCTTGAGTTTCATATTCAATGCCTTCAGCTACATTGATATAGCCCATACTTTTTGATAGTGTTAGAATAGCTTTTGTTATAGCTATACTACTGTTATCGTGTGGTAAATCATCTACAAAAGCTTTGTCTATTTTCAGTTCATCTATAGGGAACAGTTTTAGATAACTTAAAGATGAATGTCCAGTTCCAAAATCATCAATAGAAATTTTAAAGCCTAATTTTTTTAGCTCATTAAAAAGTCTTATACTTTGGTGTATATTTTTCATAATATGCGTTTCAGTGATTTCAAGCATAATATCTTCATGTTCAATACCAATATTTTTAGTAATTTTTAGTATATCTTCTATGAAACTGTCTTGGTACAGTTGTACAGTTGATATATTTATAGATATAGATTTAAGAGCAGGAGAAGATTTTTTAAACTCTAAGAAATCTCTACATGTAAGCTCAAATATATATAAGCCTAACGCTATTATATAACCAGTATCTTCAGCTACAGGTATAAACTTATCTGGAGGTACTACTCCAAGAGTAGATGAATTCCATCTAACAAGAGCTTCTAATCCTACAACAGTTTTATCATCTAAATTATACTGTGGCTGATACATCATAAATATCTCATTGTTATCTATAGCAGATTTTAATGCTTGTTCCATGTTCAGATGATTATGAACATCTACAGAGAGTTCTTTTTGGTAATATCTATATGTGTTTTTTCCACTGTTTTTAGCTTCATACATAGCAATATCTGAATATTTCAACAGTCTATTGTACTCTATAGCATCATCAGGATAGATAGCAACTCCTATACTAAGTGTTATGTTTAAAGTGTGTTTACTTGTTTGTATAGGCTTAGAAAACAGCTTTAAAATATTTTCACATACATATCCTGCTGAATAATCATTTGTTAGTGATTCTAAAACTATAGCAAACTCATCTCCACCAACTCTAGCTAAAAGATCTGACTCCCGCAGAGCATTATTCATTCGTTTTGCAGACTCTATAAGCAGTTCATCACCAACATCATGTCCTAAGGTGTCATTTATGATTTTAAATCTATCTAGGTCTATGAAAAGAAGAGCTATTTTTGTTTTGTTTCGTTTTGCAATAGAGAAACGATTTCTTAAATATCTTTCAAGTCTTAATCTATTTGGCAAAGATGTAAGTGAGTCATGGTATGCCATATGTTCTACTTTGTCTTTTTCTTGTACATAATCTGTGATATTTGACTTAATAGCTATATAGTTTACTAATTCATTGTCATGAAACAGAGGCATAATAGATGCCTTTTCATAAAATAAAGAACCATCTTTTTTCTTGTTTATAAACTCTCCTTCCCATTTTTTCCCATTATCAAGGGCTTGATGCATCTCTTTATAAAATATATCTTCCTGTAAGCCAGATTTTAATACCCGAGGGTTCTCTCCGATTAATTCTTCTCTTGTATACCCAGTATCTTTTATAGCTATATCATTTACATAGACTATATTACTATCTATATCTGTTATTACAATAGAATTATAACTATTTTCAATAGCTGTTTTGAATCCTAACAGTTCATCTTGCATTTTCAATGTGCGCTTATTCATAATGATTAGTACCAAAAGAAGTATAAAAGTTATAATAAATAAAATACTTATCATCATCGTTTCTATAAAAATCTTTTTTTGATAATCAGAATTTAGAAGTTTAAAAAGTTTTTTTAGTGAAGTTTCTGTTTTATTCTCATCTTGCAACTTAGCTATATTGTTAAATTTTTCAATGCGATCTACATTTAACTTTATATGCTTTATAAACATTTCTATAGGTATATTTTGCTTAGCATGACTGGTTAAATAGTTTAGATTTTTGTCTATGTCATTGGTATTAATATCCCCGTTTATATAGTATTTCATAACATATAAAAGAGTTTCATTTGAGATAGCGATAGTTTTTTGTGTTAAATTTTCTGATTTTAAAATCAGATTATTTAAATCAAACAGATAGTGCAAAGAGTAAAGAAGTTGAGAGTTTTCTGATTTAAAATATTCTATAGAGTTTATTTTAATTTCAAAATTATCTATTACATTTTGTAACTCTTCATGATATAGTTCAGGGAACATATCTTTTGAATCTTGTGAGTCTAAAAATTTTATATTTGTTTCATATTTTAATATAGTTCTATTTACAGTATCATAGTTTATAAAAGTAGATTTTTGTAATAAAAAATTATCAAACTCTTTATTTACAATATTTAATTCAGCAACAGTTTTACTATATGTTGAAAATTTTTCAATATATCTATTTAAATGAATAAGATAGGCAAATATAATAGTAATAAAAAGTACAAAAGTCCATAATATAGAGGTAGTAGAAACTAATTTTTTATTCATTAGGTATCTCACCATTTAATGAGATTAAAAAAGCCACAATCTCATCAATCTCTTTATCGGTGACCGTACGACCAAGCTGGTATCTCGCCATAAATTTTACTACATCTTCTAGATTTTCATATCTTCCATCATGGAGGTATGGTGATGTTTTTTCTATGTTTCTTAGTGTCGGAACTTTGAAGTAGTACTTATCTGCTTCAACTTTTGTCACTTCATATCTACCTAAGTTTTTACTCTCTACGCTTTGCATAACACCAAACTTATTGTAAAGATTTGAGCCAATATTGATGCCATGATGACAAGCTATGCAACCTTTTGATTTAAAAAGATTATAGCCATTTTTTTGCTTTTGAGTTATAGCGTTTTTATCACCTCTTAGATATTTATCAAAAGGAGCATTTGGAGTTATAAGTGTTTTTTCAAATTCTGCTATGGCATCTGCTATATTATCTTTTGTAATTCCATCGCTATATATATGTTGAAACTCTTTTTTATAGGATGTTTTGTTGAGTGTTTTTATAAGATTAGGAAAATTATTTCCCATTTCCACAGGATTTTCTATCGGACCAAGTGCTTGATGAGATAAATTTTTTGCTCTACCATCCCAAAACTGTCTAAAATTATAAACTGCATTATAAACGGTAGGTGAATTGATATTGCCTTTTTTCCCATCTATACCAAAAGAAAATTTCAATCCATCATCACCACCCCTTTGTAAGTCATGGCATGAAGCACAAGAGATTGTATTGTCTAGTGAAAGTAAAGTATCGAAAAAAAGTTTCTTACCCAATTTTACTTTTTTAATATCAACATCTACAGTAAGCGGAATGGGTGCAATCGGCTCAGCTAGTAGTGTAGTTACTGTAAGCAATATATATAACAATCTCATAAAGGCTCCTAAACACAATTTACTTAGTTATATATTAACACAAGTAAAATAAAATATCTATTAGTAGCCCAAATAACTCCAAATCAGGTCCAGAGTCTCATCCCTCAGAAGTTTTTAAAAACTAAAACTCTGTTTTTTAAACTCATGAAACTCAGTCGCAACTTTCTCATTTTCAAGTTTCAGTGCTTTTAAAGCTTTTGGATTTACCAAATACCACCCTAAAACTACATCTACCCTATCTCCATTTTGTATGCTAAAATCATACTTCACACTTCTCTTTTCATTAGCTTGAATCATCGTGTCTTTTAATGTTTTACTAGCTTTCCAAGGCATAGCAGGTTTGCCATTATGCCCTATAACTCTAACAAACTCCTCATCTTTAAGTTTAATCGTTTGACCACCCCTTGTAACACTAACCTTCAACAAAGCTATTCTTAGCGGATGTAGAAGCAATGCATGTGAAGTTCTATTGTCTATATTTACAATAAAGTTTTTAATTTGACGAAGCATAGATATATCTACATACTGTGTAAGCATATCTGAATGATAATGAGAACCTGCAAAGCCATGAAACGCGTGTTTTGGAGTTTCATGCAAAACAGAAACACTGCCATCAACCTTTGGCATGTGACAACTCACACAGTTTGCTCCATCCATCTCATTATCGATATTTGTAGAACATACATTTAAACCATGCTTATTCATCTTATGAGAGTGACAACCTATGCAAACATTACCATTTTTCATATGTTCATTACCCTCTGAAACTATACCATGATAGGGTGATTCCAGATGTTCTATCATCGTTCCAAAATAGTTGTTTTGAGTATTTGTCATAATATTTGTATTTGTTTTCTTATGAAGCTCTATGTTTTTTATACGATGACAATAGGCACATGCAATACCTGCTTGATGTGTTTGATTGTTGGCATCTGGTAGAGCTTTTTGTCCCTTTGTAAGCATCTTGTCAAGATTATCAGCAGCCGGTGTATGACACTTTCCACATGTGTATTGTTCAAACTTTAAGTTTTTAGGATGTTTATTCCAAACAGATGCATGTATAGGGTCTTTTTGAGGAGTAGAGTTTGCATGCATTGAACCAAAGTACTCATCGTATATCTGAGTATGGCATGCTTTACAATCTTCACTTTTAGCATATTTATGCACAGCATCATTTGCTGATATCGAGATAAAAAATAGCAAAAACAACATAATAAATTTCATAAATTTTCCTTGCAGGTAATATTAATCGCTATAATAACTAAAATTACTTAGTCAAATATTTATTTTGCCTGTTTAGCTATATATTTAAGCCAAAAGAAACCAAAAAGTCCTGCAAAAAGTGAAGCTGCTAAAATACCGACTTTCGCTTGAAAAATCAGTGCTTCATTCCCTAAAAATGCTAAATCTGCTACAAATATAGACATAGTAAAACCGATACCACCTAAAAAAGCAACACCAAAAATCTGGCTCATAGTACTCTCTTCTGGCAACTTTGCAATACCCATTTTAATAGCAATCCAAGCAACTCCAAAAATTCCAAGAACCTTACCCAGTATAAGCCCTACAATAATTCCTAGGGAAACAGGAGTAGCTATAGTCCCTCCGATAGAAGAAAAATCTATACTAATACCAGCATTTGCTAGAGCAAAAAGAGGTATAACGATTAGAGAAACTGGAAGGTGCAGGTCGTGTTCTAGCCTTGCAGCAGGAGAACCAACAGCATCGATTCTATCGTTTATATTTAAAAGAATCGCTTTTTGTCTCTCGTGCATCATGTGATCAGTGGCAACAGGATAGTTATCGTATTCATCAAGGAGATTTCTTGTATGCGCTGTAAAATCTAATGGAGTCTGTCTAGGTTTTGATGGTATTGCCATCGCCGCTATAACTCCAGCAATAGTCGCATGAACACCAGATTCAAGCATAAAAAACCACATAAACAATCCAACTATAAAGTAAGGTAGTATTGCATGGATACCAACTCTGTTAAAAATAACCATCAATATAAAAGTAACTCCTGCTAAACCTAAAGGAAGCATATTGATCTGATCTGTATAAAAAACAGCAATAACGATTACGGCTCCAAGGTCATCTACAATAGCAAGTGCAACTAAAAATGTCACAAGTGCAGGTGAAACACGGTTGCCTAAGAGAACTAAAGCTGAAATAGCAAAGGCGATATCTGTTGCCATTGGGATTCCCCAACCAACAGCACTCTCCCCACCATAGTTTATACTTAGATAGATTAATGCAGGAAGAGCCATACCACCTATTGCCGAAAGAATTGGTAGTATTGCAACTCTTATATTTGACAACTCTCCAACCAGTATCTCTCTCTTTATCTCTAAACCGATAATGAAGAAAAATATAGCCATAAGACCATCGTTTATCCAGTGGTGAATAGTGTGAGAGAGCTTCCAAGAACCTACATAAAAATCAATTTTCATGTGAAAAAAGTGAGCATATGCTTCAGCGAGTGGAGTATTTGCTAAAATAAGGGCTAGAACTGTCATAAACATCAACACGATACCTGTTGTTGTCTGCTCATGTAAAAAGTGTTCAAACGGTGTAGCTATACGATTAAAAGTTTTTTCCCAAGGTGCACAAAGTTTCATCGGTTTTCCTTAAATAATTGCTCTATTATATCCAAGAAGAGAAAACTTAAAAAACAGAGTGTATAATATTGGGATGAAATTAAGTGAATTACATAATAAAACAGTTCTTATCTTTGGGAAGAGTCGTGCTTTTAATGAGGATGAATTTAAAGCACAGATGAAATTTCACAAAATCAGTATTGCAAAAGAGTTCAGTGATGATATTGCAGTTTTGATTGATGGTAGAATGATGACACCCTATGAGCAAATTCTAAGTGATAAACTATATGAAGAGAAAAAGGCAAATTTTATCTCCATAGATACTTTAGAAAAGGAATTAGTATCTGCAATAGATAGCAATACTCTTTTGATGAGCTTAACGCTATCTAAAGATAAAAGCAGATTAAAGGGGTTTATACAAAACTCAATGATTGATGATGAACTCTTCTTTAAACTTCTTCACATGTACTCTTGGGGTGGTGAAGATTTTTTTGAGAATGATGATAATCGAGATGTTAGTGCTGCGTTCATACGGCGTTTTTATAAAAATATAGAACGAAACCATAATGTTGAGTATGCTACAACAGGTTTCATCCATTTAGTCTCTCAATCTAAAGATGCAGCACTCTTAAGAGAGATAGCAAGACTTAAGCCTTTGATATTTCATCCAAAAATTAAAATTGCAATCACTATGAGTCCCTATTGCGATGAAACTATGCAAGAAGAGCTTTTTAAAAGTGGTGATGAAAATATACTTGAAGCACTCTCTATGAATAAAAATTTAAATCCCACCTTAGTCAAAAAGTTTTTAGATGATAAAAAATTTGTAGATAATATAGCTAGCAGCATTGAGCTTGATGATGAACTTTTTAATCTGTTTGACAACTATAAGTCATCTTTAGCAAGCAACGAAACTCTTAGTTTAGAGATGCAAGAAAAACTTCTTTTATTAAAAGATAAAAATATAGATTTGACCTTGGCAAAAAACAATAACCTTGATAAAAAAATTATTGAAAAATTATTGGATTATAGTGATGACACGATAGAGATGTTTATATATGAAAATAGCTCAACACCCTCTGAAATTCTAGAGTTAGCCTATAAAAATCCACACTACCATTTAGCCCTATCAAAAAATGAGAATACACCCATAGATATTTTATATCAACTACAGCTCGATAGAAGATATGAGCGACATGTAAAGAGTAACGCAGGGTTTGCAAAACATATACAAAGCGAAAATATAGGATGGATAGTTTAGTGAAAGCATCACAGTTAATAACAAGCATAAAAGCTCTTTGCCAAAAAAAAGTTCCAACATTTCTTTGGGGTGCTCCAGGGATTGGTAAATCTTCAATTATAAAGCAGATAGCACAAAAGCAGAAGATAGGTTTTATAGATTTAAGACTAGCCTTAATGGATCCAACCGACCTCAAGGGGATACCATTTTATGATAAGGACTCTCATACTGCACTCTGGGCACCACCTGCATTTCTGCCCACATGTGGAGAGGGAATACTCTTTCTTGATGAGTTAAATTCAGCTCCACCAAGTGTTCAAGCATCTGCTTATCAATTAATTTTAGATAGAAAAGTTGGAGAGTATGAACTTCCTGATGGTTGGGCGATAGTAGCTGCTGGAAACAGAGAAAGTGATAGAGGTGTAGTCTATAGAATGCCCTCTCCCTTAGCCAATAGATTTGTTCATTTTGAGATGGAGGTTGATGTTGATGATTGGAAATCTTATGCTTACAAGATGGAAATTGATGAGAGGATAATTTCATATATCTCTTATAAAAATGAACATCTTTTTACATTTGATCCAAAGAGTGATCTTAAAAGTTTCGCAACACCAAGAAGCTGGGATTTTGTAGATAGCATACTAAAAAGTTCCCTAGATAAAGAGTTACTTTTAGACTCTATAAGCGGTTCTGTTGGTAGAGATGTAGGAGTTAGTTTTTTAACCTTTACAAAAGTGATGGATAAGCTACCAGATATAATGGGCATACTCAATACAGGAGAGGGAGAGTATAGAGATGAACTTGATGTTCTCCATGCTTTAAGTACAGGTTTAGTCAGTGCCTTGTTAAAAGAAAAAAGTGAAGATAACTTAGATAATCTCTTACAATATACACTCGGTCTTAAAAGTGAATTTGCTGTTTTAATAGTTCAAGATCTCCAAAGAAATGGCATAACTATGGAGCATTCAAAAGTTTTTAAAAAGTGGGTAGAGAAGTTTAGTTATCTTCTTGCATAATATAGAGAACTTTGATGCTACTTGAAAAAAAAATATCACAGGCTAAAGCAAAACTTTTAGTTGATTATCCACTATTTGGAACAATAGCTTCTAGACTAGAGCTTATCAAAAATGATGATATAGAAGCTTTTAAAAGTGATGGTACTACTCTTGAGTATAGCAGTGATTTTTTTCAAAACCTCACAACATGTGAGATGCAGTTTGTTTTTGCAAATGGTGCTATGCACGCTTCTTTAGCTCATGAAAATCGTAAAAATGGCAGAAGTGGTTGGTTATGGCAACTCTCAACCGATTATGCGATAAACGATATGCTTGTGCAAAATGGGATGAGTAGACCCTATCAGACCCATTATTCTAAACGCTTTGAAGGGCTTTATGCTGAGGAGATATATGCTGAGCTTAAAGATGATATTTTACGCGATGAGCTGGAGTATGAGGGAGATGACAGCTCAGATACTCAACCTGAAAATAAAAACCAAAAAAACGATAAAGAGATAGATCTAAATGAACAACTTTTCCAAGAGTTTGCAAAAGCAACAATAGATTCTAAAACTGCGACAGATGAGATGCCACTAGGTATGCAAAGATTCTTCACCATAAAAGATGATACTAAAATAGATTGGCGTAAGGAACTAAGAGTAGCTATAGATAAATTTCATAAAGATGATTATACTTTAATGCCACCAAATAAAAAGTTTTTACATCTTGGGATATATCTTCCATCAAGCAGTTCTCAAAAAGTTAAGTTTGCTGTAGCCATAGATAGCTCCGGTTCTGTTGATGAATCTCTTTTAAGTGATTTTTTAAGTGAGCTAAACTTTCTTATGAATACAATAAGTTCTTATGAGATAACTCTGTTTGTATGTGATGATAGGATTCGATCAAAACAGATATTTTACAGTGGAGATATTTTAGAAGTCAAGATATTAGGTGGTGGCGGGACAGATTTTCGACCCGTGTTTGAATCTATCGATAAAGAGATTCAAGATATAAATCTACTTCTGTATTTTAGTGATTTAGAGGGTACATTTCCAAAAGAATCTCCATCTTACGATGTTAAGTGGATAACTCCAAAGGAGAGAGATATACCTTTTGGAGAGATGATAGTTTTAGAAGAGGTCTAATCAAAAACAAGCATGTTACCGCCACCTTGCTTTATGTTATACAGCAACATATCGGCATGATCCATAGTTTCTTCTAGCGTATCAAAACTATTCATAGTCGCACCTATGGAAATTGTAAATCTTATCTCTTCATCTTTAGCTGTTGTAAAAATATAGTTTTGCACCTTATCTCTTAAGGTTTCAAAAACATCTACTGCTTCTTCTTTAGAGATATTTTTTAAAACTAAACAAAATTCTTCGGCATCAAACCTTGAAACTAAGTCACTATAACTTAGATGAGTTCTTAATATCTCAGATAAAGATATTATGATTTGTTCACCTATATCAGCTCCATATCTATCATCTATTTTTTTGAAAAAATCAATATTTACCATAGCCATAGCAAATTTTTCACCACTTTCTTGTGTGTCTTGCATGTACTCACTCATATTTTTAAAAAAGTAACGACGATTATAAAGACCTGTCAAAAAGTCTCTATTTGCATGGTTAGTTATAAACTGAATATTTTCTAAAGCTTCTATAGAGTTATTTACACGGCAGGAAAACTCCTCTTTTGAAAATGGTTTATTTATATAGTCATTCGCCCCAGATTTTAAAAACATAGCGTTTATCTGCTCATCATTATTTGAAGAGATAGCCAATATACAAAGTTGGGATTTATTATATTTTTTTCGTATCTCATATGTCAGTTCTAGTCCATTCATAACAGGCATATTGTAGTCTGTTATAACTAAGGATGTATCTAGATGAACCTCCAATATGCCAAGTGCTTCTTCCCCATGAGCCACTGTAACAACATTGAAAAATAGGTTTTCTAACATATCTTTCATAGTTTTACGAAAAACCATAGAATCATCAACCACTAAAACTTTATGTTCTTGATTTTTTTCTAATCTTTTTATGGACTCGATGATATAGTTTACATCACCGATACCGCCCTTATTTACATAATCAATAATATTTTTTTGAAGTATTTTTTTTCTAAACTCTTTATCAATATTTGCACTCAATACGATGGCGCGACATCCTTTACTCAAAACA
The DNA here is from genome assembly GCA_034659115.1 of Campylobacterota bacterium. GTDB lineage: Bacteria > Campylobacterota > Campylobacteria > Campylobacterales > Sulfurimonadaceae > Sulfurimonas. Next base: position 3,614 of record JAYEGN010000100.1, on the reverse strand, counting down.
TAATCTACCACTTCACCATTTGGAGCATCTGGTAGATTTATATCAAGCAGAGCTAAAAAGTAGTCATATCTTTTTAAAAAAAGTTTTGCTTCTGAGAGTTTATAAGCTACATCTACTTCATACCCTAGGGCGTGTTCTATCTTAGTAGCAATAAGTTTTGCGAGTGTTTTGTTGTCTTCAACGATTAATATTTTTTCCATTTAATATTATAGTATAATTTATCTATGAATTACTTAGAAGATATTGTAAAAAAATTATTACAAAAACAAAATATATTTTTAACAGGTGGAGCAGGTGTTGGAAAAACCACAATAACTAGAGAGGTTATAGAGGTATTTGAAACAGAAGCTAAAAAAGTAGCAAAACTTGCTTCGACTGGAATGGCTGCTACGCTTATAGATGGTCAAACTCTTCATAGCTTCTTAGATTTAGGAATAGCTTCCAATATACAAGAATTAGAAAGAGATGCTAAATTAGAGGCAAAAAAGAGGATTAAAAAGCTCATATCTAAGATGGATTTGATTGTTATAGATGAGATATCTATGGTAAGTGACTCTCTTTTGGAGATGGTTAGACTTCGTTTAATTCAAGCAGATTTTAGAGGTGCTATCCTTGTAGTAGGTGACTTTTTGCAACTTCCACCAGTAGTTCGTGGAGGTGGAGAAGTAAAATTTGCTTTTGAATCTGATGCATGGAAAAAATTTGAGTTTGACAAGATAGAACTTACTCATATCTACAGAACAGATGATAAGAGATTTATAGAGCTTTTAGGAAGTATCAGAGATGGACATGTGAATGAGCTTATACATAATCACCTCAATGAATATATAAAGCCTCTAGCCAAGGATTTGAGTGAGTTTACTTTTCTTTTTGGTAAAAATATATCAGCTTCACAACACAACAAAACTCAATTGGCACAGATAGATAGTGAACTATTTACTAAGGAGGCTCAAATTATCAAACATGTAAAAAGTGTTAAAGATATAGAGATAGATAGATTTATGAATGATTCACGCATAGATAGGGAGTTGGAGTTAAAGATAGGTGCTCCAGTCCTTTTTACTAGAAATGCTTGGAACTACTTTAACGGAGAAAGAGGTATAGTTATCAAAGTGGAACCAAATCTAGTATATATTCAAAAGTCAAATACTAAGATTGTAAAACTTGAAACGGTTGCACAGAGTAAGGCAAAGTGGATTGAAAAAACGATAGATGGCAAAAAAGAACTTGTAGAAGAGGCTCAGCTAAGCGTATATCAATTTCCTATAAAGTTAGCTTTTGCTATTACCATACATAAATCACAAGGTATGTCTATAGAAGATTTAGTCATACAAACAGATGAGATATTTGCTCCCTCACAGTTCTATGTGGCACTCTCAAGAAGTTCCAATCCAAAAAGACTCAACCTTATAGCCCCTACATGTCAATGGAGAGAGATAGTGTTTGTAAACTTTAAAGCTTTGGAATTTGTTCAAAATAGTTAATGGAATCATCTTTGCTACAGTATTAAAACGGGAGAGAAGCTCCCTAAATTTGCAGGCTTATCAAGGATGAAAAATAGAAGCCTCAGCTTAAAGGCTACATCATGAAAATACTTTCACATATGGTTGCGATGCAATCACAACACAGCTACGAAAAAATAGAGCTTGAAACTCATATGAGTTTTTCCACATTCTTCACTCAAGAACGACTCTCTACTACCGATGAGACCAAAGATGCAGATGAAAATAATCTTGATGCTCTGAGTAATGATATCAACACCTACTATACGGGTAGCATGCGTACTATAGATGCGATTATTCAAAGTTTGATTGGAATGCTTCAAAATAAGCTAGAAGAGTCACCAGAACAAGAGCAGGAGTTGTTTGGCTATACACATCTATCTTTAAAACAGAGATATGAAGAACATGAGAGTTTAAGTTTCTCCACTCTAGGACATGTTAAAACAGATAAGGGCTCACTAGATCTAGATCTGAATTTTTCTATGAGTAGAAGTTTTGCAATAGAAAACAATATAGATATCTATAGTCGTTTTGATCCACTTATCATCAATCTTGATGGAGATATACCCGATCTAAGTAGTGATACATTCTCTTTTGATTTAGATAATGATGGAGAGAGTGACCAAATATCGATGCTTAAATCTAGAAATGGTTTTTTAGCACTTGATAAAAATGAAGATGGCATAGTCAATCAAGGAAGTGAACTTTTTGGAACTATCACAGGAGATGGTTTTGGTGAACTGAGTCATTATGATGAAGATTCAAATCATTGGATAGATGAAAATGATTCAATCTTTGATAAACTTCGTATATGGCTAAAAAATGAAGATGAAGATGACAAAGAGTTGGTAGGGCTTGGAGAGATGGGCATAGGAGCTATCTTTTTAGATTCAAGTTTAAGTGAATTCAGTTATAAAACTAACACAAATCAAACCCTAGGAGAGATGAAAAGTTGTGGAATCTTTTTAAATGAAGATGGCACATGTGGGAATATCTCACAGATAGATTTTGCATCTCGTAAAGCAGAAAAAGATAAAAACGAAGATTTTAAAATAGCAGAATCTAAAGCAAAGCAAGCACACACTCAAACACTAGCAGAGCTTTTGCAAGCTTAAAAAGTAACTAAGGCTAGAAGGTTAAATTATCAGCGTTTAGTGTAAAATATATTTATAATTTGGTAATTTAATAAGCTAGCTCTCTTAGTATTTCTGGATGGTAGTTTACAACATTAAGCAAAACCTTAGCTGGACCTTCTGGTTCTCGTCTTCCTTGTTCCCAATTTCTAAGAGTATAAACACTAATATTCATTAAATTTGCAAACTGTTCTTGAGTTAAATCTAGCTTTCTTCTAATAGCTTTAGGGTTAGGATTTTTTAAAAATACCCTATTAGGACTACTTTTACCATCCATTATAGATTTTGTTTCTTCTACACTCTCTAGGAGTTCATCAAACATTTTAGTTTCCATAATTATTTTCCTAAAAACTTTTTTCTAAGTAGTTTAATCTGATCTGATGTTAAATCAGTTTGTTTACTTTTTTGATACACATAAATCATATAGATTTGATGTTTATCTTCGTAGTGATAATAGATATTTCTAAGACCTCCGCTTTTACCTGACTTTAGTAGCTTCCATCTTAATTTTCTAAGACCACCTGAACCTTGAATAACATCACCACTATTTGGATTTTCAACTAAATAGTTTTGAAGTTCTACATACTGCTCATCACTTAAAAGTTCACAAATTCTTTGAGTGAAAATCTTAGTTTCTATTATTTCCATATAGCAAGTATAGCTTTTCTCTATAAATAAGTCAATGGCTTAGTATGTATCAAAGCAGATGATATAAAAGATGATAATATCAATTATCTTGAACCTACCCAAAAATTAATAAAAGAACAAATCAGAGAGTTTTAAAAAGAGAGTTTATAGTAAATACTCGTAACGTAAACATATTTTAAAAGTGTATTTTCAACGCCTGACCCGTGTATTATGAACAAAAATCATGATGGTGATCATACCGGTACAGATATGGGATCTGGTAATTTCGCATCAGCTGGTTATGGCAAAGCTGCATACCAGACTGGAGCGCAATATTTGACTACATCAAATA
>JAYEGN010000099.1:40310-42582 GCA_034659115.1 Campylobacterota bacterium | reverse complement strand
TGCCTTGAGTGCAATGATAGTTTAAATTTTTTATTCTTATGGAATTATTTGGGTTCAATAAACTACTTGTATAATTTAAAAACTAGACTCCGGATCAATTCTGTTAAATCTTTATCACCTTAGGGAATAGTTGGAGGGACTATCTCCTTCCCAAGAGATGCGTAACTTTTCCCAATTCGAGCAACTGGATCAAACTCAATTGTCATTCGCTCTTTATCTGTTATGACCTCGTCTTTAACAAAAATCTGTTTTACATTTAAAACTATTGGAATAGTTGAACCACCACCTAAATCTATCTCTTGATTAAACTCGCAAAAGTAAGCTGCTGGAACATCTTGTATAATCGGTGGAAACTCTTCAAATATACTCTGTGTTTGGATTTTAAAAACATCTGCTTCACTAAGTTCTTTATCTAACTCTTTTGAGCTAAAATGCATCTTCTCTAAGCTTGTTGCATTAACCATACAGATAGTGCATTTTTTACTTATTCGAATATTTCTTAAGGTATCTTTTGGTGTTCCATCAGACTTATGACCAACGGAGATAAGTACTGAAGCAGGATCAGAAGATAGACCTATGAAATAAGAAAATGGTGCTATATTTACAACACCATCACTCTCTGTAACCACCCAAGCAATGGGTCTTGGTATGATGGTTTGAGCCATCAGTTTGTATTTGTCATTTATTTTACTATTATCTAAATTAAAAATCATTTTCTTTCCTTTGTTTATATTTGAGTACCGATTCCACCTGCGATACAATTATTTCATAACTGAATGATCCATTCTATCAATATCTTTAAATCTTCATCACTAATCTGTTTAAATGGTGGCATAACTGCACCTTTTGAACTCTCCCATTTTAGCTTACTCCCATTTTCAATACTCCCAATCATCTCATTTTGATTTTTGATATATTTTTTAGCAATATCTTTAAATGATGGTCCTACGGTTTTTTTATCTATCTTGTGACACCCCATGCATCTATATTTCAGGGCTATTTTTTGACCAGCAGGTAGAGCATTAAATTTAGCTTCAAGTTTTTGTTTTTTAGATAGATTTTCTTGAGTATAGTGTCTAAACATATATTGAGCAATGGCTCTTGCTTCATCTTTAGTAACCCTCTCTTTTTGAGAAGGCATTAAACCATATCTTTGGATACTTTCCTTATCACATTTAGAGTTTTCCAACAATGGATTACGGATGAAATCTACTACAAACTCTATCGCCATCGGAACTCTTTGACTCTCATCTTTTGGTTCCATAAAGTTTGGCATGTGAAAGCCTATTGCCATCATAGGTGGGGCTAACTCATCATCTGAGATGATTGGTGGCATATGTAGATCATGACACGAAGCACATTTTTGCTCTAAGAGTTTTTCACCATTAAGGTTAGGTACAGTTTTTTCAGTTCCACATGCTGACAATAACAACACAGCAAGAATAAGAGTAGATTTTAAATACATAAGAAACCTTTTTACATTATTGTTTAATTTCTGCATCAGGGTCAAATTCGCAACACTGATGAATATTTTTCTGAGGATATTTTATATACTCATAACCTTGATAAACGGTGTATATACCAAACAGTATAACACTTATTGCCGCTAGGCGTATCATAATATTTCTAAACTTACCATGCTTATAGAGACCTACAAAAAACCCTAAACTAAAAAGAGCAGGAATTGTACTTAGCCCAAATATAAGCATAACAAGAGCACCATATGTAGCACTAGCCGTACTTGCAGCTGTCACTGCAAAGAAATAGACTAAACCACATGGCAAAAGACCATTAAGCATACCTAGTATAAAAAAACTTGTAAGTGACTTTGCTTGAAGAAGTTCACGAAAGAGTTTTTTATACCAAGATGCGCTTGACATTGAGTGTTCTACAATAGTTAAAAACTTAATTTGACCAGATAAAGAGAGACCAGTCAGAATCATAAAAACACCAGCTAAAATAAGAAGAGAACCATTTGCTAGGTTGTTAAACATAACCACCCCGCCAAGAAAACCAAACATAGCCCCTAAAATAACATAGGTAAATACTCTTCCCATTGAGTAGAGTAGATGTGCTAAAGCTTGCTTTAACTTGGAGAAATCATCCTCTATTTTTGTACTACTATATGCGATGACAATACCACCACACATACCTATGCAGTGACCAAAAGAGCCTAAAAATGCTATGGTAATAATTGAATATATACTAACTGCTTCCATATTATAAACCTATATATGCAAAAGATCTTTTGCTTTGTCCCATAGACCTACCT
>JAYEGN010000099.1:36787-40210 GCA_034659115.1 Campylobacterota bacterium | reverse complement strand
CACATACCTATGCAGTGACCAAAAGAGCCTAAAAATGCTATGGTAATAATTGAATATATACTAACTGCTTCCATATTATAAACCTATATATGCAAAAGATCTTTTGCTTTGTCCCATAGACCTACCTATGGTATGTTAAATTCAACTGCATCACATATCTCTTCATCATTAAAGGGTTGATGTAGTAAATAGACCTATTTAAAGAATAAAAAAGAGGAAGTTCTAAACTTCCTCCTCTTTAACCATTCTATCTTTTGCTTCGATTCCCATAAGCGAAAGACCAGTTTTAAGTGATAGAGCTACCACTAAAAGAACTTTGAGAAGTTTTGCTTCATCTGGTGTTCCTATCATACGAACATCATAATAAAACTTATGAAGAGATGCTGCAAGAGCTTTTAAATAGTCTGGTAATTTTTGAATTTGACGAGAATTAAAAGCATCCTCAACAATCTCTGGGAGTAAAAGGGCATCAAAAAGTAGACTATCTGCATCTTCTCCTAAGTTTTTAAGAGTTGCATTATATATATCCTCCCTACTTAGCTCCGATTTGGAGAGAAGTGTCTGTATACGAGCATGGGCATACTGAATATAAAAGATAGGGTTTGAACTATCCTGCTTTTTAAACTCAGCAAGGTCAAACTCCAAAGCAGTATCTGATTTTTTTGAAGCGAAAATAAAACGAAGAGCATCACTTCCAATCTCTTGGACTATGTCACTCATCAATATAACATTTCCAGCACGCTTACTCATCTTATATGGTTCACCATCTTTAAGAAGAGAAACCATCTGAGTGAGAAGAACTTCTAGTTTGTTTGAATCATAACCAAGAAAATCTATAGCTGCTTTTACGCGAGTAATATAACCATGATGGTCTGCTCCCCATATATTGATATAGTGATCATATCCACGCTCAAATTTTTGATTATGGTAAACAATGTCACCTGCTAAATAAGTAGGACGACCATCATCACGAACAACAACTCTATCATGATCATCACCCTTAGATTCAGACTTAATTAAAAGCTTATTATCTTTTTCATAAACATATTCGCCCATCTTTTTCATAACTCTATCCCACTCACAATAGAGTCCAGACTCATTTACAAAGGTATCGAAATGGATATTAATCTTACTCAAAGAATCAACCACTATCTCCATAACACCATCTTTTGCCCAAAGTGCAAGTTCTTTTTGACGAGACTCATCCGTTAAAATCTCTTCACCAAACTTCTCTACTGCACCCTCCACAAGGGCTTCAAGGTAATCCCCCCGATAATAAGATTCCGGATACTCCACCTCTAAATGTAGAATATTTTCTTGTCCATAAAGCCCGATAGAAAGACCAAGCAAGTCTATCTGATTACCTGCATCATTAACATAGTATTCTGCTGTAATATCATAACCCAAATGCTTTGCAAACCTGTATAGGGTGTCACCATAGACAGCACCCCTCGCATGTCCAATATGAAGTGGTCCAGTAGGATTAGCGCTAACAAACTCTAAGAGTATTTTTTCATTCTTTTCTTGTTTTGCAAATTGAGTAGGATTTTCTAATGCCCAAGCGGCATATTCGCTTAAAAAGTTTTCACTTAAACGGAAGTTTAAGTAACCCTTTACAGATTCAACACTAGAAAAAATTTCTGATTCATCAAATGAAGATGCTAATTCCTCTGCTATGACCATAGGAGATTTTCTAAGTTCTTTCGCTAAAGAAAAAGCTATTGGAGTAGCAAAATGACCAAAAGAACGATCTTTTGGTTTCTCTAAAACAACTTCACGACCCAACTTCTCTCTTAAAAGAGCTGATACTCGTTGCTTCAAAATCTATGCTTGTGTAGTAGTTTTTGGAGTTTCTACTGAAGCTGTTTCTTCACTAGATTCAACTTTTTTTGGATCTTGTGTTTGAGTTGATGCAACTTCATCTACCTCTTTCATCTCAGCTTTAAAGTTTTTAATCCCTTTACCAAAACCTTTTGCAAGTTCAGGGATCTTTTTAGCACCAAACAATAACACTACAATTCCAAATATTATTAATAGTTCTGTTCCACCAGGCATTCCCATGCTTATTTCCTTTTTATTATAATTAATTTGAAAGTATACAACAATTTACTGTAACTACTCTTATCACATGAACCTTTATAGCCCTAGCGTTCTATATCTTCCCATTTTTGCACAAATTCATTAATTTTATCAGTCGGGATTTTTATTCTTGCTGTTTTGGCAATCTGCCTTAACACATCTGCAGCCAAATCAAATTCATCATTTACTATCACGAAATCATATTCAGAGGTTCTTTGTATCTCTCTTTTAGCCATTTTAATTCTATTGTCGATTACTTCTTCTGAGTCTGTTGAACGACTTAAAAGTCTTTTCTTGAGTTCTGAGAGAGTAGGCGGAGTTATAAACACAGATGTTGTTATATCTCCAAGTCTATTGTTAATAGCAGTATTACCTTGCACATCGATATCAAATATCACTAATTTTCCATCACTTAAGGCTTTTCTAACTGGCTTTAGAGATGTTCCATAGTAGTTTCCATGAACTAAAGCGTATTCTAAAAAATTATTTTTCTTAATATCTTCTGCAAACTCTTCTTGAGTTACAAAATGATAGTGAACACCCTCAATTTCACCATCTCTCATAGGACGAGTAGTTGTAGAGATAGAGAAATGATAATCTCCAATATCATCAGATATCGCATCAATTAAAGAACTTTTTCCCGCTCCACTTGGACCAGAGAGCACCAAAACAACTCCATTCTTTTTATACATCAATTACCCATCTCCTAGCGTTATATTTATACTAATCTTCATACCTTTTAAAGATGCTACTACATCTTCATTGGAAAGTGCTTTTAACAATGTTTTTAGTGCTTGGGCTCCATTATCTGGTATCTCTTGTAAATCTTCTGATTCTGTATCAGACCCCTCCTGCATCTCTAAAGGTTGCAATGCTAAATCATCATCTTCTACTTCTTGCTCCTCTTCTGCCTCTTCAATCTCTTCACCAATAGCAAGTTTAATATCATTTGTACTAAGATTGTCTAATCCGTCCATGCCACTCACTGCTATATTTAAGAGTGCATCTTCATCCAATTCGCTAGCTAAATCTTCATCAGTCAATTCAAGTACAGCACTCTCTATTTGAGTTTCTAAGTCTGAAACCTCTGGTTCTGTAGCTTCTTCTGGTATTTGAACATCTTTATCTAGATCTATTGGCGATAAGTTTTCTTCAGATTCATCTATATCATCCTCTTCACTTATCTCATCTAACTCTTGCATGTCGAGTTCTTCTAAAGCATCTTCATGCTCTACTAAGTTCAGATCCATCTCTTGCGTGTTATCTTCTTCATCATCTTCATTAGTATCTTCTATATCAGAATCTAATTCCATATCCTCTAAATTTTCATCTTCTTCAATTTCA
>JAYEGN010000099.1:33935-36687 GCA_034659115.1 Campylobacterota bacterium | reverse complement strand
TTCATTAGTATCTTCTATATCAGAATCTAATTCCATATCCTCTAAATTTTCATCTTCTTCAATTTCAGTAATTTCTTCATCTAGCGATGCATCATCAGAATCTAATTCTATCTCTTTTTCATCCACTTCATCAACTTGCTCGGTTAATATATCTTCATCATCAACACTCTCTTCAGGTCTTATCTCTTCTTGAGAATCTAAATCCGGTTCCTCTAAAGCTTCATCATCTTCAAGAACCTCTTCGTTCAATAAAACCTCAACTTCAGAGTCGGATTCTAAATCGCTATCTTCTTCATCTATATCATCGGTTTCTTGTGTAGTTAATTCATCTGCATTATCACTGTTGTTATTAGGTTTCACCTCTTCTTCATCGGTAATCTCTTGAAGATCTAGCTCTTCTTCAGTGTCCAAATCCAAGTCTAAGTCTAAATCATCTAAATCATTATCTGCATCTAGCTCTTCTGCAAATTCTGAGTCTACCTCAGGTTCGTCAGGCTTTAGCTCCTCTTCAAACTCCGAACCAAAAGCATCTTCATCTATCTCATCCGTTAATGCTTCAGCATCATCGTTGGTTTCTTCTAAAAGCTCCTGTACCTCTTGAAGTTCATCTTTATCTAGCACAGTTTCTTCTACTTCACCTGCGTCATCAAGTTCTTCTAAATCTATATCTTCTTCTAGTTCGTCTAAGTCCATATCTTCATCAATCGAAATATCCTCAAGCTCGTCTAAGCTTATCTCTTCATCACCTGAAATATCCTCAAGCTCATCTAAACTTATCTCTTCATCAAACTCTTCAATACCTTCCTCTTCAAACCCATCATCAGCACTATCTAAATCAACCGTATCTAGTTCTATTGCAAATTTTGAAAAAATCTCAACTAACTCTGTGGGCAAAAATGGTTTTTTTAATATAAGAGTAAAACCTGCAACATCATCTGCATCTCTAGAACAGATATATAATGACTTTTTAAATTTTACTTTTTTATCTATCTCTTGCATCATCTCTTGAGTATAATGCATATCGTCAATTATGAAAAGTTCACAATTCCCATCTTCAATCTCTTCTATACTGCCAACAATATCTAAATCATCAGAGGTCTTTTGCGCACTAAGTGTTACAAGCTTCGTAACAACAGGATTATCATTTAAAAGTAATATTTTCACATCTATTCCTTATTGAGTAACGGAGTATATTATGACCTTATTGTATCAAAAAAAACTAAAAAAGCATCTCTAAATAGTTAAAAGCATCTTGCATTTGTATTTTTAATATCAACATAGTAGCACTAAGCGTTGCTATAAGAACCATAAATGAAAGCATTATTTTGATAGGAAAACCAATAACCAGAAGGTTAAACTGAGGCATAGTCTTCATGAGCATACCAAAGATAATATCGGAAAGATAGATTAAAGCGATAATTGGAAAAGCTATCATAAACCCTATCATAAACATATTGGAAGCTGCATGTATTATATACTCAAAAAGATTTTCACTCATTAAAAACCCACCCAAAGGCAGAGTACTTAAAGATCTATCGATATAAAATAGCATCCAATGATGCATATCCATAGATAGAAGTAGCATCAGTCCCATCAATGATAAAAATTGTGAAATAATTGGCATCGAAACACCAGTTTGAGGGTCGATGGCACTAGCCATTGAAAAACCCATCATAAAAGATATTTGACCACCTGCAAATGTTATAACATTATAAGCAAGAAGTAGAACTATACCTATTGCCAAGCCAAAAAACAACTCACTTAAAATTGCCAACAAGATAGTGGCTATATTTATCTCTATTGCTAATGGTGGCAAAGAAGAGTAAAAAACTACACTAAAGAAAAAAGCCATAGATGCTTTTATAGTTATCGGAATATTTTTGTGCGAAAAAATCGGTGTTGCTAAAAAAAGGGCAGCAAAACGAAAAAAAAGTAATATAAAAGCAACTACATTTGCTTCGTTAAATATCTCTGCTAAAGCCATTTCATTTTACTGCATGTAGCATCTTGTTCTGGAGTCTATAGACTTTTTTGCATCTAAAAGCCAGCTCTTCATCGTGTGTTACAAGTATCATCCCTGCACTATTTTCTTCTATATACTCAAAAAAAAGTTCCATAACTTCATTAGCAGTTATTTTATCAAGATTTCCCGTTGGTTCATCTGCAAAAATTACACGAGGTTTCTTTGTTAAGACTCTAGCTATTGAAACTCTCTGCTGCTGCCCTCCGGACAGCTCTGTTACTTTTTGGTTTATAGGTTGCAAAATATTAAGCCGTTTGAGTAACTCATCATCGATATTTTGATTTGAAAGCATCGCAGCAACTTCTAGGTTTTCATATGCACTAAAACCTTTAAAAAGATAGTGCGATTGAAAAACTAGCCCTAAAAAATCTCTTTTTATTTTGGCTAATCTTTTTTTACTTAAGCTTGAAACATCTTCACCAAAAAGAGAGACTTCGCCATCATCAGGCTTTAATAAAGTAGATAAGATATGCAGAAGTGTAGACTTACCACTACCGCTTACCCCAATAATTGCGATAGACTCTTTTTTATTTAACTCCAATGAGATATCACTAAAGAGCTTGTATTCAAAAGTATGGGATAAGTTTTTTGCTGATAATAGATTCATAAAAAGATTATAACAAATCTAGTATTAATTCATCTATCACACTCAATCAGACTTCACATAACTTCGATGAACTTTAGTTCAAAGAAGTTTGATTTTTATACCTTTAACAAGATGGAACATTT
>JAYEGN010000099.1:2785-33835 GCA_034659115.1 Campylobacterota bacterium | reverse complement strand
TTCATAAAAAGATTATAACAAATCTAGTATTAATTCATCTATCACACTCAATCAGACTTCACATAACTTCGATGAACTTTAGTTCAAAGAAGTTTGATTTTTATACCTTTAACAAGATGGAACATTTCCGCTGTCATTAGCATACTCGAAAAAGAAATCATAATAATGGGGAAGATATTTACTCTTTAAAGCCTTATCTTTTACAGCTGGACATAATTTTTTAAGTTCATCTACCATCTTATCTCCATTTCCGATAGCTTCCCACTCACTTTGAGAGTGTTGAGCAGCCATCTTAGATCCATTCATGCTACATGCACTTTTAAGTTTTTTAAGATAAAGTTTTTGACCCTTTGTAGCATCAGCAGATGCAACTGTTGTACCCACTGCTAGTGCGATAGCAACACCTAACACTAGTTTTAATAACTTGTTCATGATATTCTCCTATTTCTGTTCTTCAAGAAATTTTGCAATCTCTTTAATTTGTGTATCATCTAAAGATGCAACTTGACCTTTCATCAAACCTTTCATAGCTCCACCATAAGTTCCAGCTTTGTATCCGTTTAAAGCTTCAACTGTTTTATTAGCTTCCCAACCCTTAATAACTGCCGATCTGCCTAAAGCCTTTTTTTCACCACTTACTCCATGACATCCTGCACATTTTTTATATAAAGTTGCCCCATCTGCCATCGCTAGTGTTAATGAACCTACTACTGTTAAGCCTAGTAAAACTTTACCAATTGCTTTCATCTTCTTCTCCTTAATTTTTGTTACAAGAGAAGTATATGAAATAATTGTGGAATGATTGTGGAACTTACCAAGAGAGAGAAACTTCAGTCCAGTTATCTAGATCTGAGCTTATTTTTATAGTTATGTTGTACTCAATACATATCATTTTTACAATATTTAATCCAATACCAAAACCACCGACTACTTTATCAAACCTAGCATATCTATCAAACATCATACCAATTTGCTCTTTTTTTATACCTTTGCCTGTATCTTTGATAGTGAGCTTATTTGAATCTAGGTCTATATAAATAGAGCCATTTATTTTATTATACTTAATGGCATTTGATAAAATGTTATCGATTAGTTTTGCGATTTTTTTACTGTCAATATTTAATGCTACATGTGGATTTAGATTGGTAACAACTTTTATCTTTTTCATATTGACTAAAATAGAAAAATACTCAACTCTTTGCTCTATAAGTTGTTTCAGATTTATATCTTGATTGTTTGATATGATTTTATTGTTTAACATAAGATAGGTTAAATCATCATATATATTAGATATGGTTTTTGCTCCTATATCTATGCGGTTAATTATTTTTAAAAGATATTTGTCCTCTATATTGTCTTTGTCAATCAGCTCAATATTTGTCATAATTGTACTTATCGGTGTGTTTAACTCATGTGTTGTATCTTTTATAAATGTGTCGAGTAGGCGTAGAGCATCTTTCATAGGTTTTAAAAATAGATTTAATAAAAAATACCCAATAACTACCATAAAGACAAAAAATATAGAACTATACATAACGATAGTCTTTATAATCCTGCTTAACCATTGTCTATCTTCTGCCATTTCAATTATAATATACTGAGTATCTAGATAGTAGTTTTGTGGTTCTTTTATGTATTTTATGATTTTATTACTTGTGTATGATACTTCTGTTAGTAGGTTTTTAGGGTTTGAGAGAGTTGAATATACAAGATTGTAATCCTTACCATATAAAGAGGTTTTAAATTTTTTATCTCTTGGGTATATCAAAGTATCTGTTTTATCATTATGCAAATTGGTTAATTCGATGATAAAATCATTGGCATACTGATTTAACTCTATAGTTCTCTGGCTGGTTTGCAACTCTTTTTGGAGGGTATAATATAGTGATACAGTTAAACCTAAAACAACAAGAGTAAAAAATATATAGAGGGATAAAAATCTATATAATGTCTTTTTTTCACTTTGTGGTAAATCTATATCCAAGTTTTTTAATACTGACAATTTTTTCTTTTCCTAAATGTTTTCGTAAATTTTTTATATAAGTTCGCAAAGCACTCTCGCTTATATCTTCGCCATACTCCCAAAGAGCCGCATAGATACTCTCATGAGTAAGAAGCTTATTTTTATTTTGTAAAAATAACTTTAGTAGTTTTGCATCTTTGTTATTTAGCTGTATCTCACAAGAATCAATAGTCAATAAATCACTATGAGTATCATAAAAAATATCTGTATCGATTTGTATCTTGGTGCTATTGGAGTGAAAAAATTCTCTTTTTAAAATAGTTTCTACTCTTAATCTTAACTCTTTTAATGCAAATGGTTTTCTAATATAATCATCACAACCACTATTATATCCATTTTCTAAATCAACCATAGAGTTTAATGAAGTAATAAAAATCGCAGGAGTACCAATACCTTGTTCCCTTAGATTTTTCAGTATTTCAAAACCATTGATATCTGGGACATTAACATCCAAGAGTAACAGATCAAAACTATTCTCATAGATAGTATCTAAAGCACTATTGCCATCATATACAGCAACTATACCAAACCCAAGGGTTTCAAAATAATCAACAACAGTCTCATTTAGAGCTATATCATCTTCAAGGAGCAAGAGTTTTTTTTTCATAAATTATTATATCAAAAAATTGACTTAACTACTTTTTTTAGAAGTTATTTTTATAAGTGCTGAAGTTTTAAACTCCCTGCGATTAAGTTATATTAAGCCTATATTTGTGTACAATTTAAATCTAAATCTATTTTACAGGTGTTCATTGTTATGACAAAAAAAGTTCTTATTTTATGTACTGGTAATAGCTGTCGCTCTATTATTGCAGAAGCTGTTATAAATAAGTATATAGATGGTGTAGATGCTCTTAGTTCTGGTGTTAAAGCTAGTGGAAAGGTAAATAAACTGGCTAAGGAAGTTTTACTCAAAGATGGCTCTTGGGATGATAAGTATCACTCCAAAACTTTAGATAAGGTTATTGACACTGAGTTTGACTTAGTCATAACAGTTTGTGATAACGCACATGAATCATGCCCTATTTTTCCAAAAAAGACTAAGGTTATACATGTAGGGTATGAGGATCCCGATGGCAAAGATATAGATGCCTTTGACAAAACATTAAAACTTATAAAAATGGAGCTAATCCCCATTATTAGAATAGAACTTACATAAGTTTGTTTACTTTTGAAGATAGGTTTGTTCTTACCAAAAATAGGTCAGGTGGAACTATTTTCAGTTTTCTTTAGCACCTTGAGCTAATTTTGCCCATGCCGATTTAGAATCTGCATCTATGGCTTCTTTATAGCTTATCTGTGCTTCATCATCTCTCCATAGCTTTTCATATACAACACCTAAAAGGTACTTTTGCCTTGCTCTATTCTCTTTGGACAACTCCACTTCATCAAGTGATTTTATTACCTCTAAAGCCTTGTTATAATTTTCTTTATTTATATATGATTGATATACACTAAACTCTACAAATGGACTTTGTGCATGTGAGGAGGATGATTTTTGTATCTTAATAATCTCATTGCCATATTTTAAGACTAAATTATCATCTTTTGTTTCACTTCCTATAGCCATAACAGCAACATATCTCTCCATATCTAGATAATCATTAGCGTATATATCTTCTATTTTTGCCATCATCTCTATCATTTTACTACTATTTTCCAATCTAGAGTATGTGTCAAATAATATTCTATATATATCTTTATATTTAGAATCTTTAGAATCTTCTATTAATGATATTAGTTCATTAGATGCTTTAATAACATCACTATAATTTCCTGTTGCAAAGTCAATCTTAATATAACGATATAACCATTCTTTTCGTATCTCTAAATCTTTGGATTGTAGATTTTTACCTGCAATTTTTTTAGCAAGTGAAAAATTGGCACCTTTCATTGCGCAATCATAGATGCCATCATCCCAATCGTTAGATAATTTTATGGAATATTCTGTAGATATTTTTAGCACATTATAGCATTCTCTATCTTTTAAAGATTTTTGCATAGCTCCTTTTGCAGCATCTTGTATTATCTCATCTATATCAGGATAAAGAGAGCTGTCTAGCCCTAAAAGTGAATCTTTAAATTCTAAAACATCATCATACATCTCATTATTTTGCATAAGTTTTACCTTTTCATATATTGCTCTGTTACCTATACTGTCATTTTCATAACTCTCTATAAGTGCATCATAATTATCTAGTTTCTGAGTAAGGTTTTCATCTGTATCATCAAAAAATAATCCATCTTTTGCAGTTTGTACTTCTGGTTCATATAATCCATCAGGATATATCTTCAAATAGCTGTTTAGAGCTTGCAATGCTTCTTTTTTATTCTCTGTAAGACTAAGCCAAATGCCTCTGTTTTTCATAAGAGATTCATACTCTTCATAATCCATATCTGTCTCATCAATAAGTGCTTTTGCTATCGATGCAGCACTTAAATACTCTTTTTCATCTGCAAATGTCTCCATTAAATCTAAAGAGGCTTTATACTTAGAAAAGAGAAAACTTGGTTTTGCTTTTATAATCTTCATTAAGTATTTATTAGCTTCTTTTTTGGCACCAGTATTTATTTTATAAACTGTTAAATTATACGCTGCACTCGCTGCTATATCTATATCATCTGTCTCATGTAGGGCTTTTTCATAATAACTCAATGCCTTAGTAGCTGCACCTGATGCCTCTAGCTCTTCTCCCTTATATATATATCCCCATTTACTAAAAGAGGAATCTTTATGTTCACTAAATAACCTATCAAAGAAATAATCTGCCTGAGCGCTCATTCCACTCAATGCATATGCCCTAGCAATCAATGCCAGCACTTCAGCAACATTTTCATCTGCGGAATACTCCCTAAGATAAATTTTTGCTAGACTTATAATCTCATCATAGTTTTCAAGCTTAGCATTCACTTTAATTTTATAATAAAGCAGTTCAGCACTAAATAATGAGTTGGGATACTCCAGCATAACATCATTAATACTATCTAAACATCTCTCATATTTTTTTTCTTTATAGTACCGTTTGATTTTTAGAAAATCACTCACATCCCCTATCTCTTTTATATAGACTGGATTACCTTTTATATCTAAGCTCCCTACATAAGGAAGCTTATCTTTATCAAGAAAAAAAGGAAAGTTTATCGCCTTATCACTGCTCTGTTTTGTTTTTATATAGGGGAGTTTCTTCTTATATCCAACTATCATCCAATGTTTTGCCAATTTAGCATTAGCACTAAAAACAGTATTGTCTTCATGGAGATTAAAAATCACAGAATACAACTTGAGTTTATTATAGGGAGTAATAATTATAAAAAATGTTTTATTTTTAATCTGAGTCGTTATTTTAAAAAAATCATTTTGTAGGTTTTTTAATTTTCTTGAGGGTGACTTAGGAAATGCACAAACTATTTTAGTTGTAATGTCAAAATCATTTTTTATCTCTTGACATAAAAATTTGCTGTTATCTTTAATATGAAGTGTAGAATAATTTTGAAAATCTTCTTTAGCACCTTGAAGAGATATTTCAAGGGCATAAAGATTAAAAGAAAGAGAAAACAGGAGTATCCATTTAAACAAATTCTCTTCCTTTTCTCTTATGCTATTTTATAGTATTAATACCCACTATTATAAACAAGAGCTGTAATAAACTCCAAAACAGGGTTAACAATTATAAAAGCAAATATAGTTCCTATAGCAGCAAAACCGATGATTGATTTTAATGGAAGTGTCGCATTTGATACAAAAACATGTCCATCTTGGTTTATCACTGGTTCTTTCATAAACATAAATACTATAAGTTTCAAGTAGTAATATCCAGCTACAGCAGAGTTAAGAGCCATAATCAGAGCTAATACAGTATAGCCTCCAGTAACTGCTGAACTAATCATATACAATTTCCCCCAAAACAGTGCAAATGGCGGTAGACCTGCTAAACTAAGCATAAATAAGCCCATGATTGTTGCTGCAACTGGTGAAGTTTGTACCATTCCAGCAAATTTATTGTAGCTATGATCTGAATCTTGATGAGCAGGAAGATGTTTTTGACGAGACATCCAAAGCATACTAAACGCACCCAAGTTTGTGAAACTAAATAGAACCCAGTATAGAAATAAAGCACTATTTGCTTGTGTTGTTCCTATCAAAATAGCAGCCATTACAAATCCTGCATGTGATATTGAACTATATGCCAACATTCTTTTTACATCTGTTTGAACTAAAGCCCAAATATTTGCCATAGTCATAGTAATTACAACGATTATATAAAGAATTATCTCTAACCATACTACACCACTATGAATCAAAAATTCAAAGATTCTCATAGTAACTACAAATACTGCTATTTTTGGAACGATTGACATAAAACCAGCCATAGAAGCACTAGCACCTTCATAAACATCAGGCGCCCAAGTATGAAATGGTACTAAAGAAAGTTTAAAACCTAAAGCGCCCAATAAAAACACAGTCCCAACTAAAACAAAGCCCATATCAGCGTAGCCATTACCAGCTAAGACTTCTGAAATTTGGTTTATCTCTATTGATCCTGTAAGTGCATAAAACACCATTGAACCAAAACTAAAGAAACCAGCAGCTAATGCACCCATTGTAAAGTATTTAACTGCTGCTTCAAAAGCTTTATCACGATTGTGCATAGCGATTAAAGTATATAGTGCTAATGATGCTGTTTCTAATCCTACAAAGATTAGGATTAAGTTATCTGTTGCAACCATAAACTGGAAACCAGCTATCATAAATAGGAAAAGTGCAAAAAATTCTGGATAAGAAAATTCATGAAATCTTTTATGTGTTAATGCCAATGGAATAAAAAGCATAGAGGCACCAACTATAACTAGTTGTCCAATAATTGCTAGACCATCTATCAGCATAACATCAAATAGACCCATCACAGTGCCATCAGCTAAAAATACAGATGCCGAATCTACAACAACACCAAAATCCATCAATAAGAAAAGAAGACTCAACATCACATACAATGTTCTATCCAAGCCCCCTTTAATAATATCAATAACTAAAATTAATAATGCACCTAATACAGGAATTAGCATCGGTGCGAGAGTCATTATATTTAATGACTCTAATGAAACATTTACTGGCTCTAACATTAGTGTGCCTCCTTCATAGAAGTTCTAGTAATTTCAACACCTTTTACAAGGTTAGGGATTCTAGATTTTGCTTCATCTGTTATAGATTTGTCATGCATCAACTGAACCACAGACTCAACTGAATTATTTATTGGATCTAATAACGGCTTAGGATATATACCTAACCAAATTGTAAGAAAAACTAATGGTACTAAAGCCACAAGCTCTCTTTTGTTTACATCTGGAAGGTTCCTATTTTTTTCATTTGTAACTTCACCAAAAAACATTCTTTTGTAAGCTGCTAACATGTAGATAGCACCAACTATGATAGCGATACCTGCCAAGAGTGTTAAGATATGTGATTGTTGATAAAAACCTAATAGACTTAAGAACTCACCTACAAAGTTTATAGTTAATGGCAAGCCTACTGATGCCATTAGCATAATTCCAAATATAGTTGCAAACCTAGGCATAACAGATGCTAAGCCACCAAATTCACTCATCATTTTTGTATGTCTTCTGTCATAGATTACACCAACAAGAAGGAACAGAGCACCAGAAACCACACCATGAGCAATCATTAAAAATATTGAACCTGTTATTCCCTCTACATTAAGAGCGAATGTACCAAGAATAATAACACCCATATGCGAAACTGAAGAGTACGCTACAACCTGCTTAACATCTTCTTGAGCATAAGCCACCATCGCTGTATACACAATCATTATAATAGCTAAAACTGCTATTGGGAACATAAAGAACACCGAAGCATCTGGAAATAGCGGCAATGAAAAACGAATAAACGCATATGTACCCATTTTTAGTAATATTGCTGCTAGTATCACAGAACCTATTGTTGGTGCTTGACCGTGAGCATATGGTAACCAGGTATGAAATGGAAACATCGGTACCTTGATAGCAAAACCAAAAAAGAATGCTACAAATAACCAAAGCTGGAAATTCTCTGGCAAGATTAGACGATACCAGTCAAGAATTGCGAAACTCCATACACCTGTTGCTTGAAAGTAAAAATATGCCATAAATAACATACCTACCAGCATTACTAATGAACCAGTAAATGTATATAAGAAAAATTTAACTGATGCGTAGATTCTAAGTGGACCACCCCAAGCACCAATGATATACAACATAGGCACAAGAGATAGTTCCCAAAATATATAAAATACGATAGCATCAAGTGCAACAAATACACCTACCATAGTCATCTGTAAAAACAGAAGTGTAATGATCATATTTTTTTCATCTTTAGTATCTGTGAGTGAAGCGATACCTATCATAGTAAAAAATGCTGCTAACACAATGATGAATAACGAAATACCATCCACACCTAAGATATAATTTATTCCAAATGCAGGAATCAATGGAAGTTGTTCCATAAACTGCATTCCTGAAACATTTGAATCAAATGAAAACCAAAGCAGTAAAGATAGAACAAACTCTATAAATGCAACAGATACACCATAAGCTCTAATACTTTCTTTTTGAACTGCAAAACCCAATATAGCTGCTATAGCTGGAAAGAAAATTAAGATTGATAAAATATTGTCTAACATCTATTAAACTCCTATACCTATTAAAATCACACCAATCTCATTGGAGTGTCTAGTTGCTAAGCCAAAGGCAACAGCTAGTGATAATAATACAACAAGACCAACTATCATCCACTTAAGCATTGTAGATAAGTTACCACTTTGCATTTTTCTTGTACTTTCACCCGTTGAGTAAAAGAGATTAGCTATACCATCTACAGATGCATCGACAACCTTTTGATCAACCTGCTTCCAAAAAACTGTTGAAAGTTCTCTGTATGGTTTGATAACATAATCATCATATATTTTAGGAATATAGTATTGATTGCTTAAAAGTTTATAACCAAAACTATTTTCCATAGCAGATGTACCATCTGGTATTTTAACTTTGAAGTTTGCATATTTTCTATAAGCAAACAAGATTGCTGCAACTACAAACAACTGTGTTCCTATAGTCATAACCCAATACACTAATGCTGAATGTACATGATACTCTGTTGCAGGTAAAACTGAAGTTACCATATCGAAATATGTCATCTTAAATGCACCTGCAATAATTGCTAAAATCAATAATGGACTCATACCGATAAGCATATATCTATATGCCTCATGAGGTGTTACACCAAATAGTTTATATCTTTCATCACCCTCAAATATAAGAGCAGTAAGTCTAAACGAATAAAATGCTGTTAAACCAGCAGTAAATAATAACACTGTGTATATGATATAGTGATGATCAATAAATGCAACCTCTAAAATCAGATCTTTAGAGAAGAAACCTGCCAATGGATAGATACCAGCAAGAGCCACAGATGCAATTGTCATCATTATGTATGTCCACTTCATACTCTTTTTAAGTCCACCCATCTTAAATGGATCAAGCTCATCATGCATAGAGTGCATAACATTACCAGCACCAAGAAATAGTAGTGCCTTAAAGAATGCGTGAGCCATAAGGTGAAAGAGTGCAACCCAGTAAGCCCCAAGACCAGCGGCAACGAACATATAACCTAGCTGAGAGAGTGTTGAATATGCGATAATTCTTTTCATATCACGATTTACTAATGCCATAGACGCAGCAAAAAGTGCTACAAATGCACCAAGACTTGCTATAAATAATCCCACATGTGGGATTAGGTCATATAGCTCATTGGAGCGAACTATCAAGTAAACACCAGCTGTAACCATTGTTGCTGCATGAATTAGAGCAGAAACAGGGGTAGGACCCTCCATCGCATCTGCAAGCCATGTGTGCAGTGGAAACTGTGCTGATTTACCCATAGCACCAATAAACAGAAATATACCCATCCATGTTAATGTTTCAGGATCTAAAGCTGGCATCGCTGCAAAAGCTTGCTCATATTGTAAAGTACCTGTATTCCAATATATAAGGAAGATACCGATAAGCATTCCAAGGTCAGCGATACGGTTCATTATAAATGCTTCATTTGCTGCCCATGTTGCGCTTTCTTTATGATACCAAAAACCGATAAGTCCCCAAGAACAAAGACCAACGCCTTCCCAACCGATGAAAAGACCAGCAAAGTTATCACTCATCACAAGAATTAACATTGAGAAAACAAATGCTGATAACCAAGAGAAAAATCTATTGAAACTTTTATCATGATCCATATAACCGATAGCATACACATGTACAACAGTTGAAACCATAGTAACAACCATCATCATAGTAACACTTACTTGATCAACTATAAACCCAAAAGGGATGTAAAGATCACCAGTAGACATCCAAGTCATCATCTCTACATGTACTTTTTGTCCTGTGTTAAGTACGAAGATTAATAGTATCGTACTACTTAAAAGTGATAATCCAAGTAAAGCACTTGGAACAATACCCGCTATGATGGTTTTAGGCTTTGCTGCATATAGTGCGGCAAACAATGAACCAACTAGAGGTGAAAATAGTGCAGTATATAGTAATAGTTCCATACTTCTATCCTCTCATCGTTGAGATTGAATCTAAGTCTATGTTATTATGTCGTTTGTGCCAAACAATCAATAGACCAAGTCCTACAGCAACTTCACTAGCAGCAATCGCAATTACAAAAAATGCAAACATCTGACCAGTTAAATCACCATAATAGTGTGAAATCGCAGCAAAAGCAATATTTACAGAGTTAAGTAATATTTCAGTTGCGAAAAACAGCATCAAAAGGTTCTTTCTTCTCATTACACCCACTAAACCAATAGCAAATAGTATTGTAGAAAGTACAAGATAGTGGTTAAGTCCAATCTCCATCATGATAACACCTTCTTCTCTTTTTCTTTTTTCATATCTCTTATCTCTGCACTACTATAAAGGGTAAGAGACAGATCCATTTTTTTACCAGCTAAAACAATACCTGAGATCATTGCAACCAACAGCATAACTGCTGCAACTTCAAAAGGAACAAGGTATTTTGTAAAAAGAACAATACCAACTTGCTGAGTATTACCAGCACCCTCAATTACAGGATATAGAGCCGTTATATTATTGCCAACAATAGGAGCAGCAAATATTAAAACAACTAAAACAGCTGAAAGTGTTGCCAATCCAACAATAATATACTTATTGCCTTGCTTCTCCTTAAGATCTCTAGTTGTGTCAAAAAACATCATACCAAAAGCATAAAGAGCCATAACAGCACCAGAATAAACAACTATCTGTACCGCACCTAAAAAATCAGCACCCAATATAAAGAAAAACGCTGATATAAAAATCATTCCTGATGCCAATGCCGTTAGAGCATATAACGCTTGTGATGTTGTCACAGTAATGTAAAACATCGCTATCGTTAAGAAAGCAAACAGATAAAAAGCAATCGCTTCAAACATACCCAAACTCCTTTAATATGCGAGAGGTGTTTTTTTAACACGCTCATCTTCATGTGGTGTGATAGCACCAAAACCTTCAAACTCTAGCTGCTTACCAGCTTTCATCACATCAATTGGTGTCAGCATGTCCGTAAGGTCAGTATAGTGTTCTCTTTGATCACATGCACTCTCATAACGACCGCCATGAACTATTGCTAACTCTGGACAAACTTCTGCACAGTAACCACAAAATATACATCTTCCAAGGTTTATGGTGTAGTCTGTTACCTCTTTACGAGAGTTTTCATCTATCTTAGTATCTATTTTAATACAATTTGATATACAAATCTTCTCACAAAGTCCACAACCAATACATCTTTCAGCATCTGATTCCCACAGTCTTTTCATCTCATGCACTGCACGATATCTTGGACCAATTGGCATCTTCTCTTCAGGGTAACTAACCGTATGTATATCAAACCTAATCATCTCTCTCATAACAACCCAAAGACCAACAAAAAGTTCACCTCTAAAAGTTCTCTTGAGTACTCTCTTAAACTTATCCCACGGCTCAGTTGGATAGTCAGCGATATCTACTAAAAAATATTCGTTAGTAACATCCCTATCGTTAAATTGTTCATTTTTCATCATTACCCCCTTACATCAGTACTATTGCAGTTACTAAGATATTTAATACTGCTATTGGCATCAATACTTTCCAACATAGCCACATCAATTGATCTGGTCTTACATCTGGCCAAGCAGCTCTTGTCCATAAAAAGAAGAAGAAAAAGAATGATACTTTTGCAAGTAATCCTAATGCACCTAAGAAACTTCCATCACCATAACCACCTAAGAAAATCAGAGGTATTACAAATGAGATAAAGAACATGTTGGCATACTCACCAATAAAAAATAGACCCCATCTCATACCTGAATACTCAGTACCAAAACCATCTATAATCTCGTGATCATTTGCGATAAGATGAAATGGTGTTCTACCAGTCTCAGCAAATGCAGCTATCCAAAACAGAATAAATGCAACCGGCTGAGTCCAAAGAATCCAATCAGTAATACCGCCAGCTTGATAGTTATTAAAATCAATTAATGACAAAGAGCCAACTACCATTATCGGCGCTAAGATAGATAAACCTGTAACTACCTCATAAGAGATAAATACAGCAGCACCCCTTGCAGCTGACAATAAAGCAAATTTATTTGCTGAAGCCATACCACCAAGAAGTGGACCATAAAGTCCAACACCCATTACACCTAATATATATAATATACCAATATTTATATCAGCTATTATAGGATGAACTGTATATCCAAAAATAGTGAACTGTGGTAAAAATGGAATTGCAGCAGCTGCTATAAAAGCAGTTGCTGCTGTAATAACCGGTGCTATTTTAAAGATAGGAGCTACTACATTTGTTGGGATAATATCCTCTTTTGTAAAAAGTTTTATCGCATCCGCACCAAATTGTAACACCCCATAAGGACCAACATTCATTGGTCCAAGACGACGCTGCATAAATGCAAGGATTTTACGCTCAAAGTAAGTACCTATCCCCGCTAGGGCAGAAAAGACAAGTAAAACTACAACGATTTTTATAACCGTTTCAATTAAATATGCTACTTCCATATATTACACCTTTTGTATCGAAGCTGTTGCAAAGCGGTATCCGCTAAACAGAGCCTCTGAATTTAATTTAGAATCAAATGTTGGTAAAATTGCTACATCTCCAGAGATTTTATTATCACTCACAATATTTACAACAAGTTCGCCTTTATCGCTCTTGACTATCACCATATCCCCCTCACTTAATTCTGATGCGATTAAGAACTCTTCACTCATGTAGAGACCTGCTTGCTCATCAAGATTAGTTGTTTTGTTTGTGAAATCTGTAAACTGTCTTACTGGATTCGCAAGATAAATAAGTTGACCCTCAAGTTTTTCGTCGTTAATGTTATCTACATTTTGATGTGTACTTCTATTTACTTTTACACTCTCAAGAAGATAACCTCTTGCCTCAGTTCCATCATTTTCATAATGGTTTGGTAACTCATCAAACTCCTGAGTTTTAAAACCAACAGCAACTGGAAGAGAAGCAGTATAGTCAATCACATTGTAAGCTTTCATTCCAAGTTCATTGGCTATATCATTTAACTCATATCCACCATAAGAGAGTGCTGCATTTGTTGGATTTACTCTTTTATTTATACTTGTTAGAGTTCCCTCTTGCTGATTTATCGCTGGCATATCTAAGTCACCATCGCCTAAGGCTGAAAGAGTAAAATCAGCTCTAATGTTATAACCGACTGTATATCCACTCTTTTCATCATCAAGTTCACAAATGAGTGCAACACCTAAAGAGTTTGTTAATGGTGGAATCATTGTAAGTTTAATCTCGCTACACTTTTCTATTAGACCGATAAGTCTTGCTAAGTTTCTAGAGTTTGGATGATTGTATAGATCTTCTCCAACAATCATAGCGAATGAATCTTTTTTCTTTAGATTTTTTTCTAAAACTTCCATAAATTTATCATCAGCACCGACCAAAGATAAAAGAGCGTTATCATCTACAACTACCTCTTTTTCCACTTTTTTAGGAACCATTTTAGATTTTTCTACCTCTACCTCTTCCTCTTCACCTGTTTCTTCATTAACTTTCATCTCTTTAACTATCTCAACAACTTTCTCTTTAATCGTTTCAGTTATTGTTACCGTTTTTTCTGAATGAAATGTAGTTAGATATTCAACAACTTTTTTTGGAAGCTTCTCTTTATCAGCAAATAGATCTAAGATAAGATAAAGAACTACCTCCTCTTGAAGTGGAGCATGTTGAATCGTCATGATACTTTTACCAAGATCCTCAATAATAGGATCTTTTACAGGATGAAAATATAAGCCTGCACCTTTATTTACAGTCATAGAGTTATTCAGTGCATATCTTGCATTTGGATTATCACTTTTAAGAGCAGATCCCACAGAGATTACAAAGTTAGAGTTATGAGTAGCTTCTAAATCACTACCATAAAGCATAGTGCCACTAATCTCACTATAGTTTTTCAGAAATGTTTGAAAAGATTTTGCTTCGTTGTTAACAAGCTTAAATCCAAGTTTTTCTTTTAACGATTGAAGAACAAAGGCTTCTTCATTTGTTATAGTTGATGTAAACTCAACGCAATCAGCTTTTTTAAATGCTTCAACTGCACTATCAAATGCTTTTTCATCTTTGACTACATCGCTATTTTGATAGTCAAAACCATATCTACCGGCACCACAAAGGGAAACAAAATTCCATTCATTCATAACACGATAAATTTTTTCATCTGGATTTTCTATGCTTGTATGTTTAACATCATAAGATATTTGACAACCAGCTGAACAGTGTCCACATGTAGCAGGAATCTGTTTTAACTCCCATGCATTTGTTTTATACATAAAGTGAGTATCAACTAAAGCTCCAACAGGACAAACTGCGGCACATTCGCCACAAGATGTACAATCAAGCACATCAGTTCCATTCGTTAAACCTATAACCGATTTATTGAGTTTATTCCACATCGCATATGCGTCTTTTGGCATGCTCCCCTTGTACTCAGCATCTAATACATCTGCTCCGCGAGGAATTGTTTTAAGAGAGTTGTCACCTATCATATCTTTACATGCAGTTGAACATCTTTCACAAACTATACAAAGACCTGGATCATAATGAAGATGTCCCCAGTCGTGAGAACTTCTATCTACATCTTTAACAGCATAGTTTTGAGAATCGACACCAATTTCTAGTGTATAATTTTGCAGTTCACATTCACCTGACTGATCACAAACACCGCACTGTAAAGGATGATTTACATCATATACTTCCATGATAGCACGACGCTCTTTTTCAATATTTTCGGTTGTAGTTGTGATGTTCATTCCATCTTTACTCTTGGCATTACAAGCATAAACCTGTTTTCCATCAGCTTCTACAAGACATATTCTACATGCAAGTGTTGGACTACATCTTGTTAAATAACAGATTGCAGGAATAAATATATCATTTGCACGAGCAGCATTTAATATAAACTCTCCTTCTGTAGTCTCTACCTCTTTGTTATCAATTGTAATTGTAATATTGTTACCCATTTATAACCTCTATTTTAACTTGATTGTATCTATAGTTTGGAGATTTAGAATCCATTGAAAAAGTCGGATTGTATGCAACTGTACCTTTCATATGTCTGTCCAATTTGAACTTTCTAATCACTTCAACTCCATTAACGCTAAACTTTACCTTGTCTCCTGATTTGATTTTAGATGCTAATGCAAACTGCTCTGAACCAATTAGTTCTAATTTTTCTTTAATTTGCTTTGAATCCTGTGTAAATACACTAAATTGACTTAATGGATTTCTGTCATAAATTACACTTCCATTAAATTCACCTAGCTCTTGAACCTCTTCTAGCTTTAGATTCTTTTTATTGCTTTTTGCCTCAATTTTATAACCACGATATGCATTTCCAACATTATCATAGTAGTTATCAAGATCATCAAATTCAATATTTTTAAAACCTAGCTGAGATGTATAATCTATAATATTACCACACTCAAGATCCATCATACCCAATGCACATCCAATATCATTAAGTTCATAACCAAAGTATGAAACACCCGCATTTAAAACAATCAAATCTTTGTCTATATTTACAAATGTTCCCTCTTGTTGATTCAGAGATGGCATATCTAAGTCTCCATCACCTTTTGCACTCATAGTAAAATCTGCTTTTACATTGTAACCAACACTAAATCCATCTTCTGCCTCATCTAAATCACAAATCAAACCTACGCCCAATGTATTTGTGACAGGAGGTACTATTAACACCTTAAAGGAGCTATTTTTTTGTAAATATCCTACCAATAAAGCTATATTTTTAGCTCTAGGATGATTGATAATATCTTCACCAATAACCAATACAGGATTTTTCTTTCTTTGCATATGGAGTTTTAATGTTGAGAGTTCTTCTTCAGAAATATTACTTTCACCACTCAAGTAACCAATATCAAGTGAATCAAAAAATTCACTTTGAGTTGATTTATCTTCAATAAATGTCTCAGCAATCATCGCTAGTGCTGCTTCTTCACTTCCCACTTCATTTTTAATAAACATAGAAATAACATTTGCTATCGGAGTTTCTTCAACTGGATGTATAGTAGCAATAAAAGCTTTTTTATAGTTTACTGCCTGTGCCATAGCAAACTTCACCATTGGATTATCACTCTGAAGTGAACTACCAACCGCTATAACATAATCACTTGAACTAAGATCAGCAATAGTGGCATTATAAAGTGAACTATTTGCCATACCCTCAAAACTATTCATAAAATTTTGAAAGTTTCTAGCTTCATCGTTTACAAGATTAAATCCAAGTTTTTTCTTAAGTTTATTTAATAAATAAGCCTCTTCATTAGTAATAAAAGAGTTAAAAATAACATTTTTAGCTTTTTTAAAACTCTCTAGGGCTTTGTCAAAAGCTAGAGTGTCTTTTTCCTTAACCCTGTTTTCAAAATCAAATCCAAATCTGCCAGCTCCACAAAGAGATGAAAAATCTGATTCATTTGTAACGCGTTTTATCTCACCATCTTTTGATTCATAAATTAGCGAACATGCACTTGAACAGTGAGAACAACTAGATGGAACTTTATCTAGTTCCCAAGCATTAGAACTGTATTTAAAACCGGTAGATGCCATCGCTCCAACTGGGCATACAGATATACATTCTCCACATTGGATACAGTTAGCAAGATTGATTTCTATATGAGATTTATATCCACCTGGTTTGATAAATAGTGCTTCATTTCCAACTACTTCATTACAAACAGTTGTACATTTTTCACATAAAATACAAAGTCCTGGATCATAAGTGTGAACACCCCATTTTTTCTTTTTACGAGCTTGATCGCGAACAGCAAAATCTTGTACATCTACACCAAATTCCAAGGTTTTATTTTGTAAATCACACTCTCCACTTTTGTCACACACACCACACTGTAAAGGATGATTTACATTGTAAAGCTTCATAATATTTTGGCGTTCTTTAAATAACAGATCTGAGTCTGTTGTAAACTCTGAACCCTCTGTAGGTGGAGTATTACAGCTTAAAACAAAACCTTCAACACCCTCAGCTTCAACTACGCACATTCTACAAGATGCATTTGGTGTTGCTTTTGCAAGGTAGCACATAGTAGGAATATAAATATCTTCACGGCGAGCTACCTGAAGAATTGTCTCACCTTTGTCTGCTTTAACAGAGATACCATTAATCTTAAAATTAATCATTTAAATACCTCCTCATCATGTTGCTACCATAGCGATATAATAACAACGCATACAGCGATTTGCTTCATCTATAGCTTGTTCTTGCGTAAAGCCAAAATTAACTTCATCATTATTATATTTTCTAGTCTCTACATCAAGAACATCACTTTTTTCTCTAGGCAATCCTGGCAACCAACCTGTAATTTTTTCTTTTTTATCATACACATGTAGTTTATGCAGATGGTCTTCCATTATTTCATCATCTGTTAAAGTGATTTCACCGCCATTTTGAATAAATCTACTTATTACTGAAGCACCGCGTTTTGCCTGTCCAACAGCATTTACTATGGTCATAGGACCATATTCACAATCTCCAGATGCAAATATGCCTTTTCTTGAAGTCATATAATCTTTACCGTTTGTCTTAATGGTTCCCCAAGATGTCATTTCTAGTTCCCACTCTTGGGGAAGTAGACTAAGTTCTGCTGATTGAGAAACTGCCGGAATTAAATAGTCTGTCTCTATACTATAAGATGCTCCCTCAATTTTAACCAGCTGAGCTCTACCACCATCAGGATCAGGAACTAATTCATACTTATCAATAAATAAAGATTTTAAAATATCATCTTCATCTCTCATCTCATTTACAGCAGAGTGAAATAGAAATTCTACACCCTCTTCAACTGCTTCATGGTACTCTTCATAGGTTGTATTTCTAATAATAGTTTTCTCATCACGACGATAAATCATATAAACTTTTTTGGCATTTGCTCGAATAGCACAACGAACAACATCCATCGATGTAAATCCACCACCAACACAAACAACTGTTTTACCAGTCAAGTCAACCTTTTCACCTATGCCATATTTATCCCAAAGATTGATCTGATCTAACATTTCAATAGCTGACCAATAGCCTTCAACTTCAGGTCGTTCATTGCCACAACGAACCTTTTTACTTATTCTAGTACCAGTTGAAACCATTGTTGCATCATACTCAGTTTCAAATCTTCGCATGTCATCTGCAGTTACTTTAGAATTAACAATAAAGTTAACACCCATATCTCTTACACATTCGATATCTTGATTATATTTGGCGATTGGCATTCTGTACTCAGGAACACCAACTGCAACTTCACCACCCAAAACAGGAAGTTCTTCATAAACATCTACTTCAACACCATCTGCTGCTAAATAGTATGCAGCAGTCAGACCAGCAGGACCAGCACCGATAACAGCTACTTTTTTATCAACAGGTTTTTTCTTTTTCATCGGATGAAAAAATCCAAAACCATGATCGGTTTCCCAATCAGCACCAAGACGCTTAAGCTCCATAATAGAGATTGGCTCATCAAGGTTTGTTCTTCGACATGCATCTTCACAAGGATGCGGACATACACGACCACAAACATGTGCCAATGGCATAGTTTGGCGAGTAGCCTCAAGTGATTCATCAAATCTTAAATCTCTAACACCTTCTATATACCCAGGAATATCCACATGTGATGGACATATATCTGTACAAGGAGCTGTTATCTTGGCGATATACCCAACTTCTTCATTATAGTGTTTAGATGGTTTTTGATTATCTATGCAATCCATAAACAGATCTTCAAAATGAGTCATTAGATCAATAATTGGTGTTGGAACTGTTTTTCCAATTTCACACTTAGAGGTCATCTGCATGCTTTTGCCAATCTCTTTTAAGTGATTCAAATCTTCAATTGAACCTTCACCACGAGCTATCTTATCTAGTTGATCATAAAGAATTCGTCCACCCCATCTACCGGGAGCACATCTTCCGCATGCCTCAGAGTATTCTTGATACTGTGCTGCATACTCCATAGCTAAACGGATTACATCCACATCTTCATTAAAAAGTGCAACACCATCCCAGCCAATAAAAGCCTTAGAATCACGGTGTGCATCATATGATGCTGGTAGATTATATCCTGATTCTTCCCACTCTTCTTCTGGTTTACCAATATTATTTATTGATTCTCCATTCCAAGTAGAAAAATATACTTTACTCAAAATTAATACCTAACCTTTTTTTGCTACGATAGTCCAATCGACTTCGTTAAACTTCAAAGAGTTCATCAACTCATAGCCACACTCTTTTACAACATCTGCTGATCTTTGGATAGGAGTAAAATCCCCTATTTCAAATAAAAAGATTGCTACTTCACCTTCTGTATGCTCACCTAAAATCTCTTTCATGCGAGGCTCAAAATCATTTTTTAGTTTTCTTAAATCATATCTTTTCATTATCTGTCAACCTCCCCAAATACTATATTAGTCGTACCAATAATTGAAACAACATCTGGAATATAGTGACCTGGCAATAGATCAGTCAATATTCCTGTGTGCCAAAATGATGGAGCACGAAGTTTCAATCTATATGGATACGGTCCACCTTGAGAATTAATATAGTAACCAAGTTCACCTTTTGGTGATTCTGTTGCTACATAAACTTCTCCTACAGGAGGTCTCATTCCTTGTGTAACTAAAACAAAATGCTGCATTAAAGAGTAATTTTGAGTCATAATATCTAGCTTTGGTGCTGAGATATACTTTGGTGAGTGTGCCATAAGCTCAGTCTGTCCATTTTTCTCGCACTCTTGATACATCTCTATACACTGATAAAGAATCTTTGCAGACTCTCTCATCTCTTCCATGTAGATACGATATCTTGCAAAATTATCTCCCTTATCTGAATAAGGGACGCTAAACTCAACTTCATCATACAGCTCATAAGGCTCCTCTTTACGAATATCCCAAGCTACACCAGATGCACGAAGCATAGGACCTGTACAGCCCCAAGAAAGTGCCATCTCTGTTGATATCGTTCCAACCTCTTCCATTCTCATAAGCCAGATACGATTTGTATCAAGAAGATCTTCATAATCTTTAATATCCTCAGGAAGCTTATTTAAAAACTTTCTCAACTGATCTAAAAAATCATTTTGAATATCTAGTGGAACTCCACCTATACGAATAGCGGCATGTGTTAGTCTTGCACCACAATAGCCCTCGATAATATCCATCAAATACTCTCTTTCACGGAATGCGTAAAGAAAAACTGTCATAGCACCAATATCTAATGCCGTTGTCGCCAACCAGAAAAGATGAGACATTAAACGGTTAATCTCTAAAAGCATCATTCTAATAACTTTTGCACGACGAGGAACTTCTAAGCCTATAAGCTTTTCAACTGCTAATGCAAATCCATAATTATTTGAAGATGATGCTATATAATCCATACGATCTGTTGTTGGCATAAACTCATTATAAATCATATTTTCAGCCATCTTCTCCATTCCACGGTGAAGATATCCAACATCTGGATGAGCTTTTGTAATCTGCTCTTGCTGAAGATGCAACATTAGACGAAGCTGACCATGAGAAGATGGATGCTGCGGACCAAAGTTTAATATCAGTTCATTATCATCTCTATCAAATGAAATATTTTCAAAAAACGGTGTTAATCTATTTTTTACTTGTGCCATATTTTATACCACCCTATCTTTGTGGGTCATCAATAACTGTAGATGACTCTCTATCAAATTTTTTAATTAAGAACACACCACCATCTTCTTGATACTCTTGTGTTACTTCTACCTCTTCGCCAGTTATTTCAGATCCATAAGGAACTTCATGCCCTAAACGAGAAAAACGCTCAGAGTCATAACGATCAACTCTTGCAGTATCACGAATTTCTGGACCAATCTCCTCTCTCGCTTCTTTTCCATAAATCTTATCTACTTCGTACCATGCAGCAAATTCATCACCTTCCAAAGGATATGTTTTAAGTAGAGGATAGCCTTGCCAATCATAAGGCATAAGAATTCTTTTCATAAAGGGATGACCATTTGCTTCTATGCCAAACATGTCATACATCTCTCGTTCTGACCAATCTGCAGAACGAAACAGTGGTTCCACTGTATTTACAGCTTCTCCATCTTTAATGAAAAACTTAATACGAATACGCTTCTTTTTGTTCATACTTAGCATCTGGTAAAATATTTCAAATTCACCCTTATCAGCCAGCCAATCGATAGCACTCATCTCTGAGAGTTGTGTATATTCTAACTCCTCTTTAAGAAGTTTTAATACAGCATAATTATCTTTGGCATTAATGTATACAACCATCTGCTCAACTTGAATATAAGCATCTAAAACTTCAAAGTTCTGCTTTAAAACCTGTAGATCTGCACTAAAAACTGCATCACTCTCGACATCACTTTTTGGAACCTGAGGAGACTTATAAAATCTATCACTATAATATGCTTTCTTTTGTACATCATCTTTAGGTGTATAGGCTCTCATTACATCAACCTTTTTGGTTTTTGTGAATTATTAGATTTATTTGCACGAATCTTTTTTTGTAGCAGCATAATACCATACTGAAATGTTTCTGGACGAGGTGCACAACCAGGAAGATACAGATCCACTGGAATTATTCTATCTACACCCTGAACCGTTGCATATGTGTTAAACATACCACCAGTATTAGCACACGATCCCATAGAGATAACCCATCTTGGTTCTGCCATTTGATCATAAAGTCTTTTTATAAATTCTGAATGTTTTTTTGTAAGAGTTCCTGCAACGATCATCAAGTCTGATTGACGAGGAGAAGCTCTAAAAATTGTACCAAAACGGTCAAAATCATATCTTGACGCTCCAGCTGCCATCATCTCAATACCACAACATGCAAGACCATATGTCATTGCCCAAATTGAGTTTGAACGCCCCCAATTTGCTACCTTGTCTAAGCTTGTAAGTGCAACTGGCAAGCCGCCACTTTTTGTATAATCTACTTTATGTTGTGCCATTCTAGCGCTCCTTTTTTCCATGCATATATGAAACCAATAGTTAATAATCCAATAAACATTAACATCTCAGCAAAACCAAACCATCCAAGTAGTTTAAAATCTACTGCCCACGGAAACATAAATATAATTTCTACATCAAACAGTAAAAAAAGTAGTGCAAACAGATAAAACTGTGGTGAAATTCTATTTGGTTGCTTAGTTACTTGTGGTCCACACTCATAAATGGACAACTTCAATTTTTCACTATCTTTTGCTGCCATCGCACGACTTACGAAACGAGCTGCTAATGTTGTAGCAGTGAACGCAGCAAATGTCACAATAAATAGTACGAATACCCCAAAATACGGATTTGCAGTGCTAATATGCTCCATATAATCTACCTTTTAAATAATCTTATCATTTTTCCCTAATCTAAATACTAGAAAAAACAGTTACTTGCACTATAACAAAAAGAGTATTAAACAAAAGATATGCAAGACCGAAGAAAGGGGAAAGTGTCACGAAACGCAACACCAATTTATATGATTTAGATAAAGTGTGTAAAATTGTAATACTCTAAAAAGTGATAATTTTATCTTGATATAAAATTATCACTTAAAAATTTAGATATTTCATCTATTTGATTAGATAGATATCTCCAAGTTTTGCATTATCGACAGGACTTGTAAGCCATCCTGCTGTATCTTTACCTAAAGTTTTTGCACAACTACCTAGAACACTACAAGAACCTCTATATACACCAAAATATCCACCACCTGATCTTCTTGATGCTTTAAAAGATGATTGTAATGTTTTTCCATCATACAACTCTCCTGATATTGTTATATACTTGTTATGCCCAACACCTGCATTACCCGCACTAATAGCCTCTACAATAGAAACTTTCAATACCGTGTCACTAGGTTTTGGTTTACCATCAACAATAACATTTATATTATGATTTGCAGCATAAGCTTTTATAAACTTCATGACCTGAGCATCGATTGTACACTCTTTTTTTATATTAGGTGCAACTCCATCTGCGAATGAAGCTTTTGAACTAATATAGATAGTTTTAGCATCAGCATTCACCTCTGCAACTGCAGGTTCTCCACCAGGTCTTGGAGGTCCTTGACAACCAAACATAGTTGCCACGGCAACTAAAGCTATAAACAATGATTTAACATTTTTAAACATTTCAACTCCTTAATAATAAAATCAAATCTATTGTAGCCAAAGAAAAATTATATATGGTTTATTTATTTAAAAAGCCCATCTGTTTTTCGCCATCAAAATTCGCATCTTTTTCTTTTTTAATTTCACTTACAAAATCATTTAAACTAAATAAAGGCTCATCCATTACCGCTACCTTATATGCAGTATTTTTTATAATCAAATTGATTTGACCACCTGTTAGTGAGTATTCTGCCAATTTTTTACTATTGAACCTTGTTTCATATGGAGCATTTTTTGGTAACATCTTCTCCCACAACACTAGCCTTTGAGCTTTATTTGGTTTCTTAAACTCTATTTTATAGTTAAAGCGTCTTGAAAATGCTTTATCTATGTTTTCTAACAAATTTGTTGTTGCTATCAACATACCTCTAAAATTTTCAATCTGCTCTAAAAATATATTTTGCATCTGATTATGCATCTGGTCTGCACCGGTAGTCACTCCGCTTGAACGAGAACCTAAGAACTGATCTGCTTCATTTAAAAGTAAGATTGGTTCTGTTTTTGTTTTTTCGCTCAACTCATAAAATGTATCAAAGATTTTGCGAACATTTTTTTCACTTTCTCCAACATACATAGAAAGAATTTTTGAACAATCAAAAGCTAAAACTTGTCGTTTTAATGATTTAGCAAGCGAGTAAGCTGTCATCGTTTTACCTGTTCCTGCTGTTCCATAAAAAATTATTCTAGCATCTATGCCGTTTTTTTTATCTTTTATACCCCATTCTACCAAACGATTTATCACCTCTTTATCAACTTGACGCATCAAATTTTGAAGAGTTTTTTTTGTTTCTTTTGCTAGCACCACATCTTCAAGTGATGTTAAAGGTTCTATCAATTCAAAAATATCTTGATCATCTATAAGTGCATTAAGTTTTAGACGACGAACTCTTTTATTTTTTTGTGGATGAATAATACTTTGAAGCAGTTCATCGACAATATAAAAAGCTCTTGAGATACCGCCAAATGGGTTCAACATCTCTTCATAATCAATAATACCATCAGTTATAAGACTAGAACCATCTTCTAAAAGCGAACGATTTTTTATGCGATCATATTCATCTAATGAGACCAAATCGATAAGTGAATTCATCTCTCTAAGTGAAGTATCTGTTGCACTGTATTCCTCACGCAAAAGTGCAATAAATATTATCTGTTCCTTAACTTGAAGTTTTTTTTGTTTAAAAAATTTATCTAAAACAAATTTTTGAGCAGTTTGCTCAACTCTAAGCTCTATCCTCTTTTCTAAAAGTTGAAGTTTATTTTGTACTCTATCTATGCCCAAAGAATGTTCATGAACATTCTGCCTGATAGCACTCATTTTTTGGTAAAGTTCAATTCTAAAAAATTGATCTTGCAGGTATTCAAGATGATCTGTATATGGTTTAATCTCTGGCAAGTCCGTGTCATGCGTACCATCTTGAAGTAGTTTTAAAAATGATGGTGTTAAACCTACTGCAGTATTTAAAAGCTCCAAAGGTGTTACTTCAGATATTTTCATAGGAGTAAAACTTTGCTGATGTATCCATCCAAGTTCAAGAAGTAGCTTTACTCCTTGAAGATCTTTTAAATAGTCAAAATTATCACTTTTATACTCCTCTCCAAGAAGCTCTAAGACTAGAACATCATCTTGTCCTTGCATATATCTTTTTGCTAGATTTTGGAGAATCAAAGCCTCATCTACACTACATTTAAGTTGTGTAAATATCTGAGCCTTTTCAACTTTTTTTGCTTTTAAAAAATTAACTAATCTTTTCAAAAAAAAACCTTAAAACTTATACTCAACACCAGCTGAAAGGATTAAGACATTACTGTTTGAAAACTCTCCACTTATGTCCTCATTTGCAACTGTTCGTGTATCTCTCATTGAGTAAAGAGCTGCTATACCGATATTCCAATCATCATTGATTTGATAGCGTCCACCCGCTGATACAGATATAGAATCAGAATCAGGTAGTTCAAAACTCACTGTTTCATCTGGAACAGGAGTTTCATCTATAACAGCACCAAACATAAGTGTAAAGTCAGAAATTTCTTGTGTAACACCTATACGATACGCATTTGTGTCCTTCCAATTTTTAGCGATTGGGGTTCCAAAAACAGGTTCTAAATTTCCTATATTTCCAACATAATTAAACTCAAGTGTTTTATAAGCAGACCAAAAGTTCCTTTCATAAACAAACTCTAGGGTTGTTTCTGATGGAAATGTATATGCTATAGCAGCATTAAATAAAGCAGGAAGCGGTACTGTTACACTAGAGCCACCATCATAAGTCAGATTTCTACCTTGAAAAAGTTTAGCAGTACCCTCTTCTGTTAAATCAACATTGGAACGATATGTTAGAGCCATATCGAGAGACTTTATAGGCTTATAGGATAAAGCTAAATTGTATCCAAAATCCCAACTTTCTCCTTCCATATCACGAGAAGCCAAAGAGGAAGTGCTTTTTACAATACCCTCTGAATGAACTATTCTAAAGCCAATTGCAACACTTAGAGTATCCCCAATAGGAATAGCTACGGTTGGATTTATCTCAATAACACTTAGAGAAAACTGCTCTGCACTATAAACAGCAGGAGCACTCTCCCATCTTTTTGTCAAACCTCCTGGAACACAGATGCTAAGGCCTATTCTTGTTTCTCCAGCCTTGCCCGAAACATAGTTGATAGATGGAATTAAAAATAGTTCACTTTCTGCTTCTATATTGACTCCATTCATAGGGCCTGAGCCTTCAAATTTTGTTCCTTGAAGACCGATAAACATGTTATCAAATTCAAGAGTATTCCTATCTTCCATAAAAACCATATTTGCTGGATTATAGTAGGCTGCATCAGCACCAGTAGTATGTGCAACATTTGCTGCACTTAATGCAACACCATTGAGTGAAGTTTCTGGTATCTTATATCCACCTGCATATAATGAGCATGCAGCAACTAAAGATAAAAGTGATATTTTTTTCATGTAAATCTCCAATTTTCCAATTTTTATAACCTAATACTATCTAATAATGTCAAATATTTTAATAAGCTACACTCTTTTTTATTAATTTACAATTTTTTTTCCTATTGAAGAAACATCTAATCCCATTTTGACTAAAATATAAACAATTTATTTTTAGGAGTGAGTATGGTACGAATTTTATTATTGGCCGTTCTAGCATTTTTTATTGTTGGCTGTGGTGATGATGCGAGTAAAAAAGTTAAGATAGAGGCTTCATATAATGGATACATTGTATTTGATTCAGATAATGGAAATATTCCTTATCCAAATAATATCTTATTTGCAGGATCAACAGATGGAAGTTTAAATATTCCATATAAAGAAACTGATAGTGATGCTAG
Organism: Campylobacterota bacterium; assembly: GCA_034659115.1. GTDB lineage: Bacteria > Campylobacterota > Campylobacteria > Campylobacterales > Sulfurimonadaceae > Sulfurimonas. Next base: position 6,648 of record JAYEGN010000099.1, on the reverse strand, counting down.
TGTTAAGTTTGCTCTTAACACTCTAGATGGCTATTCTACAACTTCACCTATATCTATAGGTTTTACTGGAGATATTGACCCAAATTCACTTATGAGTGGCTTAAAGGTTTATGAGATAGATGCATCTGCTTCAGTAGCTACAGGTGGAGTACCAATTATATCTGCTATAACAGCAGATTTAACTTTTGGTGTTGATTATGTAACCGCAATTAGTGGAGATAAGATTGTTGTTTTACCGATTAAGACGCTTAAATCTAATCAAAACTATATGGTTGTTTTAACAACTGGTGTGTCAGATAGCAGAGGTACCGCCATATCAACAGATATAGCTTCAGGCTTACTTCTTAGTGAGACTCCTTTAGTAGATGAAAACGGAAACTCTACAGGTGCATTACCAACAGATAAGGCACGAACATTAGAGGGGATTCGTCAATCAACTCAAGCGATGATAGCTTACACTATTGCTCAAAAAGGTATCTCAAGAGAAGATATAGTAACCGCATGGAGTTTTAAAACTCAAACTCTAGGAGAACATTTTAGTGATGTTAAAACCGCAAACATCGCTGGTGCTTTAGTTGGAATGACGAACACTGGGTACACTACAGCGCAACTGCTTCCTGGTGCTCCTGGTTTAGCAGATATATGGGTTGGCGCTATGGCTAATCTTCCATACTATTTAGGAACACCATCCCAAGAAAATCCTTTTGCAGCGATTGACTCTTACTTTGTTGATGCAGATGGTGAAGCAGTGTTTGATGGCATGCCTGCCTTGCAAGACTCAAAAATTATACCAACCGTTATGACTATTCCAAATGAAACATCAGGACAAACAAAACCTGCTACCGGTTGGCCAGTAGTTATTTTTCAACATGGTATAACTCAAAATAGAACCAATGTTTTAGCTATAGCAGATATCCTAGCTTACGCTGGGTATGCTACTATAGCCATAGATCTTCCACTGCATGGTATAACAAACAATACTAACCCTTTCTTTCAAGCTAACAATGAGAGAACTTTCGATATTGATTATATCAATAACGCTACAGGAGCAAGTGGACCAGATGGCATTACAGATGGCTCAGGTACTCACTATATAAACCTAGCTTCTCTTCTAACGGCAAGAGATAATGTGCGTCAAAGTGCTTCTGATCTACTTGCTTTAAAAAATGCGATAGATGGATTTGATGATTTAAATGGAGATAGAGTAGCTTTTGTAGGTCACTCATTAGGAACCATAGCTTCATTTGGTTTCTTATCACAAACTGCACTAGAGAGTGTAACCTTAGCGATGCCGGGTGGAGGAGTTGCTGAAATCTTAAATAATTCTCCGGAATTTGCTCCACTTATAGAAGCTGGATTAGCCGCCAAGGGAGTTATCAAGGGTACAGCTGCATATTCAAGTTTTATGTTAGCTGCACAGACTATACTTGATGATGGTGATTCTATCAACTATACAACAGCTGTAGCTACAACTCAAGCTGGAAAAATATTTGCTATCGAAGTTGTTGGTGATGGCACAGAAGGTTCAAGTGATCAAATTATTCCTAATGTCGTGCATACTGCACCTTTAGCTGGCACTGAACCACTAGTTAGATATCTAGGTACTACAAACTTAACGGCCGATTCTGCTCCAAGCAAAACAGCAAGATTTACAGTAGGCGATCATGGATCTATCTTAAATCCAGAAGCTTCTTATGATGCGACAGTAGCTATGCAAACTCAGATGGCTACTTTTATTGGTTCACAAGGTACATTTATCCCTGTGGTAAACGAATCAATCCTACAAATAGACTAACAAAATAGGTGCGAATTTTTTCGCATCTATCTCTCAAAAGAGTATAAAAGCTCTATCTCATCTTTCCAAATAGTATCATCAATTGTTTCCAATATTAACGGAATATCATCCATCCGTTTATCGTTCATAATAAATCTAAATGCATCTAAGCCTATTTCCCCCTTTCCAAGAGAATGATGTCTATCTTTTTTTGAGCCAAGAGGCGGCTTAGAATCATTTATATGCATCCCCATTAAGTAGTTAAAACCAACTATATCGCCAAACTCTGCCCATGTTTTATCATAAACCTCTTTTGTTCTTATATCATAACCTGCAACAAACATATGACATGTGTCTATACAGACACCTACTCTACTCCTGTCTTCGACCCCATCTATTATCTGCGCAAGTTGTTCAAAACTATAGCCGAGATTACTTCCTTGACCTGCTGTATTTTCTATCACTGCACTTACTCCATCTGTTCTATCAAGAGCTATATTTATAGATTCAGATACCTTGCCTAAACACTCATCTTCACTTATCTCTTTAAGATGGCTTCCTGGATGAAAGTTTAGCCTATCTAACCCTAGCTGTTCGCATCGTTGAAGCTCATCGATAAAAGCCATTCTACTTTTTATAAGCTTCTGCTCATCTGGATGACCTAAATTTATAAGATAGGAATCATGAGGAAGTACATGTTTTGGTAAAATTCCACTATCATTCAACGCTTTTTTAAACTTATCTATACTCTTAGTATCTAGTGGTTTTGCATCCCATCTTCTCTGGTTTTTTGTAAAAAGAGCAAACGCTTTTGCACCTATTTTTGTTGCTTGTGCTACAGCATTAAATACACCACCACTAGCAGAACAGTGAGCTCCTACAAATTTATTGCTACTCTTTATCATTGAGCATCCTTTATTTTAATCAGTATATTATTTTTTTTATCTTTAAAATATGTAGTATCTGAACTTACTTTATAAACAATATCTACATTTTCATCTTGAACTTGCTGTCTAAAGCCATCAGAGGTTTCTACTTTACCTACTCCCCCATATATCACATGTGAGAGAAGTATATCTTGAAGAATACCATCTGGATATGCAAAATTTAGATAATCTTTGTTAAAACTGCTTTTTGATAGGCAACCTTCACTAACACAGATAAGATGATTTATAGTTATCATCTGGATAGCCTTACCAGCACTAAAGAGTTCCAGTTCTATAAATTTATCAGAATTTCTTATGTAGCCTAAATCAGCAAATTTTAGTTTTGGCGATTTAATGATAATAACTTTTGTTTGAGTTACTTCATAATCTTTCAGACTACATCCACTAAATAAAAAAATAGATATAACTAGTATTGATTGAATATAGATTATAAAGCCACTATTTTTTTGCTTTAAATTCACTACTTTTGTATAAATTTGCCACACTTCTTAACTGCAGAACCATTAAATTCTTGTATTTCACGGGCAGTTTTATCTTTTGCTATAACTTGTCTTTTACACTCATCTTTAGCGATACACTCTTCATTTAAACATCCAATATCTTCAGGTACTTGAGCCATTTCATCTTCCTGTCTTTTTTAATTTTTCAAATTATATCCATTGTTTGATAATTTACCATAAAAAGTGATAAATATTTACAATAGATGAAAGAGAAGATATGATATCTGATATTTATCCTCACATCATAATAATTTTTCTACCCCTTGAGGCAGATTTTCTCTTAATACAGATTTCACATTAACTGGCTCACCATTTTTATTAACTGCTACAAATGTAAACGCTGCATCAGTTACTCGCATCTCACATCGTGTATCACAGTGGGATTTACGACATAATACATCTGCCTCGACATAGACCACAATAGATGCAGCTTTATCCATCATTGACATAATCCACCCACCAAAAACTGTACCTAGAGGGTTAAGATCACTTGGATATGCTTGTATCCTTAGAGCTAATGTCCTCATCCCTGTTTTGAAAACTTCAAAATCTCATCAAGATGAAGCTCTTTCTCGTCATCTTCGTCAATCTCTCTACTTTGGCACAGTTCACAAGATGTCCCAGCATCTGTCTCTTCCATCA
>JAYEGN010000099.1:0-2685 GCA_034659115.1 Campylobacterota bacterium | reverse complement strand
TAATGTCCTCATCCCTGTTTTGAAAACTTCAAAATCTCATCAAGATGAAGCTCTTTCTCGTCATCTTCGTCAATCTCTCTACTTTGGCACAGTTCACAAGATGTCCCAGCATCTGTCTCTTCCATCAGTGCTTCTATTGTATTGTGCCCATTATTTATAGCTATCAATATTTCGCCCAATGTTATCCCATTGCATAAGCAAACTTCAAAATCTTCATCTAGGGCTTTAAACTCTTTTTGTGTCATATTTTAATCCTCGTATAACGGTTGTCGTGAGCGATAATTTTCCTTTAGGTAAATTATTCGTTCCTCGTATTTGTTAGCATATTAGCCGAATAAACTTTCTTGTTTCAATATGTCAATGAGTCTAACATCATATTTATAACTAGTCTTTCCACGAAATGTAGAAGCTATATAAAGTTCTTTATGCTTTTTTACATGTTCTTTTATAATGCTCAAGCTTAAATTAGTATATTTTGCCAATTCTCTTAATGTTAAACCATTATTTTTTTCGTAGATTTTGTTAATTGTGTTTATATTTAATTCATTTTCTTGCAGTAATCTATCATCTTTCGTATAATAAACTTTTAATAGTTTGTCATTTTCTAGGGCTCTTTGTATATTGTTAAAACTTCCCTTACTCTTTCCATCCCAAATAACAAATGAATAATCAGAATTTAATGACATGTATTCATCTTTTTTTTCTTGTTTTTTTCTTTCGCTCTTTATATCCATATCTGCTTCAATAAGAATAGTTTTAAAATTGTTATTTATTCTATTTCTTGGTGTCTCATAGATTGAACAAATATTTAAATTATAATATGTATTTTGAGAAAAATAATCTTGAACTAAGCTATCAATTCCCTTTGCATCACCAACTAATATTTTAATATTTTTCTCTTGAATGGTTTTTAAACTTTTTTCTACTACTTTTGGTAGTGTAGTGAGATTAATGGAACCACTTATGAAAACTTTTTTCATCTTTTTACATCCTTTACAGGTATGAAGAAAAAATTAACTTTTTTATTAAAATTATACAATTTGTGCATATAAACTACTCTTCTATCTACTCCACGGTTAATTATATGATAATATCCCACCATATCTATTCGTGGTCTTCTTGGCATTTTTTCTCCTATGTTAAATATATTTGAAGTTTATTATAGCATATTTAGGTATAGGGTTCACCCTTTAATTTGACCCTTTAATTTTTGGTGTTGGAATCTTCTTGGTTAAAAAGTTTAAATAGTTTTAAAAATCTAAAGGGCTAATAACTTTAGACTTATTCATCTCACTTACAACATGAGTATATATCATAGTAGTTTCAACACTTTTATGACCCAATAGTTCTTGAATGGACCTCAAATCTATCCCTGCTTGAAGTAGATGAGTTGCATAGCTATGTCTAAATATATGTGAAGTTACTCTTTTATTTAGATTTGCTTTTTGAGATGCTATTTTAATATTCCGCCCTAAAGTTTTTGGGTGGATATGATGTCTTCTTTTAATTTTTGTGCGTGGATCTTTTGAAATATTATTCATAGGGAAAAGATATTGCCATTTTGTTTCAAATTTTGCTTTTGGAGACTTTTTATCTAGTGCAAAAGGTAGATAAACAGAGCCAAATCCACTTTCAATATCTTTTTTATGAAGTTCACTAACTGATTCTATCTGAATCTCTATCCTTTTTTTTAGTTTTATAGGCAAAGGGATAGCCCTATCTTTTAAGGACTTAGAATCCCAGATATATACCTTATTAAAACCTAAATCTATATCTTTTATTCTTAAACTTAAAACTTCATTCATTCGTAGTCCACAACCATACATAAGCATAGTAACAAGATAGTAAATACCTTTTAAATTATCAATAACTTCATACACTTCATCTTTTGTCAAAACCACAGGTATATGCTTTCTTTCTTGAGCTCTTAAAGCTTGAATATTCCACTCACTCATGTCAACACCTAAAACCTCTTTATACAAAAAGAGTATTGCAGAAAATGCTTGGTTTTGAGTAGTAGGAGCAACCTTATTTTTTACAGCTAAAAATGTCAAGTATTCCTCAATCTCTCTTTTTCCCATATCTATAGGATGCTTTTTATTATGAAAAAATATATAGTGCTTAATCCAATGAACATAAGTTTTTTCTGTAGAGTAACTATAGTGTTTAAAGCAAATTTTATCACGAACAATATCCAATAATTTCTTTTTAATTTCCATATCAGTCTCCAATTTTAAGCTCACTTATGTTCTTTTAATGGATTTACAATAAATAATACTCATATATGTTCCAATAACGGCATATTTATTTTTAAAAGGACATAATATTTTTAAGGATAATAATCCAAAAAAAGAAAAACACTCAATTTAATTGCATTCTGTCATATAATTTAATAAATTTACCATTTTTGTTAGTTTTAGGGGTGCATTATTAGTGTCTATTAATAATGGTTCTTAAGGTTGACTTCACTATAATGGGATTGAATAATTAGTTGTATCTAAGTTTTAAAGATTTCTAAAATTTAAATATGCCTATATATGAAAATAAATGGCAAATTAAAATTAAGGACAAGTTTTATGCATAAAACTTCTAAACTTATAGCATTAGTGCTATCTCTTGGTATTATATCAATCACAACAACAGGTTGTTTACCAAAAAAGGTTCCTGTTCAAAAACAGAGAATTA
>JAYEGN010000098.1:0-14353 GCA_034659115.1 Campylobacterota bacterium | reverse complement strand
AAGCAGTAAAGATGCTGATTTTAGGAGTCCTCAAGCATGCTGTAATGATAACAAGCTTCGTCTTAATGATGATGCTTTTTATAGAGTACATAAATGTACAAACACGAGGTGAGTGGCAAAAAAGTTTTGGAAATTAACAGATGTATAATTTTTATTGAAAAATTGCACTTCGGATTTAAATTCGGGGTACCGTGTAATGAATTTTGAACTTACGAACTGTTTCTACTTGTAATGATTCGTAAATAATACTATTTCAATGGTATTTTCATCAACATAAATAAAAATAGCTCTATATTTTTTGTCTAGTCTAAATGAGTACACTAATCTGTCTTTAGGTTCCAATAATTCAGTATTTAATGATGGATAAAATGGGTCTTGTTCAAATAAGCTTTTAGCTTTTTTATACTTTTTTTCTAGGTTGTATTTCTTAAGATATCTTTCTAAATCATCTCTAATTTGTTTAATCGTCATTGTAAACTGAACTCTTTTTTAAGCCATCTTCCAAGTCTTTTAAAAAATCATCTGAATAATCTTCTTTTTGAAAATCACTCATAACATTTTCAATTTTATCTTTTTTAAATGTTTTAAAATAAAGCTCTTTTTCTACTATTTTATTTTTAACTTGTTCAATTTCATTTAATGACATTTGAGATATTAAGGTTAAAATATTAGGTAATGATATGTTTACTGCTAGTTGCATAACTTACTCCTATAGTTTAATATTAAACAATTATAACAAAACTCAAGTGAAAATCGCTTGAGTTTTGTTATTTAATTTCCTCTACTATGAGTCCTTGATTAAACATAATATCAGAAGCTCTTCCGCACACTACATTAGAGCAAGCGTCCATCATTCCATATTGTTGCATAATTTTTCTCGTGACATCTCTCCTGAGATGTCATGTCTACACACTAAAAGCAAAGTGACAACTGCTACATCTCAGGAGAGATGGAGCGTAGTCTTTCTATTCAAATACGACATGTAAAGATTCTTTACAAGCAGATAAAATATCTCTATCTACAAAACCTATTTTTTTAATTAAATATTTTTGAGATAGAGAACGAACTTGAAAAAGATCTATAGTCGATATTTTCTTGAGTCCATTTTTGGAGTTTGGTTCAAGAACAACCATCCAAGGAATATCTCTGTAGTGTGACTTAAAATCTGTAATAGGAGCAATCACCTTTAATTCTAGTTTCCCAATCATGTCATTGTTTAAAATGAGACATGGTCTCATCTTTTTCATCTCTGAGCCAATGGTGGGGTCAAGATTTATCTGCCAAATTTCTCCCTGTTTCATAAAAACTTTTCACTGTCTAAAGAAGTAAATTTTGTTAGTTCGGTATTGTTTTTATACTCATCAGACATCATTTCTACTGCTTTTTGAAGTTTGATTTTTTTTCTTGCGCTAGGTAACTTTCTATGGCTAATTTGATAATCTCTGATTTTGAGCGACTTAGCTCATTTTTTAGTTTATCTAAAGCTATATTCATACTATTTGGTAAAGAAAAGGTTATTCGGTCATATTTTATTTGTGTGTTTGTAGTCATAATAATTCTCCTAATCTAAATATGTTTATATAATACATCATATTTTGATGTTTGTAAAATACGCACAAAAAACTAGATTTATGTTAAAATACTTTCAGCCATGAGATTTTATTAAACTTTTATGATTTGTGAGTTACAATGAACTATAGGAGTTCATTATGCTTAATACTCTTTTAGATATCAACGATTTTCCAATCAATGTCGCCATTTACAAAAAAGTGGGTGATGATTTTATCTTCACAGACTTTAATAAAAAAGCGGAGATAACGGAAAGTGTTAAGAAAAATTCCCTTATAAATAAAAAATTGACAGAAGTTTTCCCAGGCGTTAAGGAGTTTGGTCTCTTTGATGTTCTGCTTAGAGTAGATGAGACAGGTCAAAGTGAAATATTTGAATCTTCATTTTACAAAGATGAACGAATAAGTGGTTGGAGAAAAAATGAAGTTATAAAACTCCCAGATGGAAATATAGCCGTTTTTTATACTGATAGTTCAGTAGAAAAAGATTTAGAAGAACACGGTTTAAAACTCGAAAAACAACTTAGTGAAACAGAAGCTCTCCTAGAACATCAAAAATGCATTTTTCAAAAGATAATTCAAGATACAGAGACCATTTCAGTCCAAGGTTATGATAAAAATCATGAAGTACTCTACTGGAACAGAGGAAGTGAGAATCTTTATGGTTACTCAAGTGATGAAGCTCTTGGAAAAAAAATTGAGGATTTGATTGTTCCAGACTTTATGAAAGATGGCGTTTACAGTGCGGTAGAAGAGCGGATACACAATAATACCCCAATTGCGGCATCTGAACTAACGCTAAAACATAAAGATGGCAGTGATGTGCATGTATATTCGCATCATGCTATAGTAAGAGATGAGAGTAATACTCCAGAGATGTACTGTATAGAGATCGATTTAAGTGAAATAAAAAAACTACAGCGAGAGTTAACTGAGCAGAAAAACTTTTTAAATACTATTTTAGATGTTATACCAGATCTTGTTTGGCTCAAAGATTTAGATGGAATATACTTAAAATGTAACTCTAAGTTTGAACAATTTTATGGAGCTAAAGAGTCGGAGATTTTAGGTCATACTGATTTTGATTTCGTCGATAATGATTTAGCGACTTTTTTTAGAAATAACGATAAATTAGCTCTAGAAAATAAATCCTCAAGAATAAACGAAGAGTATCTTACTTTTGCAGACGGATCGCATGAGGGTCTCTTTGAAACAATAAAAACACCTATGATAGGCGAAGATGGCAAATATGTTGGTGTTGTTGGCATAGCGAGAGATATCAATGATAGAAATGAGAAAGAGGAGCAGCTAGAGATATATGCACACTATGATATATTGACAGGCTTGGCAAATAGAGCTCTTTTTATGGATAGACTCAAAGAGTTAATGAAAAAAAGATTTCTTAAAGAGAGATACCATAGTATTTTATTTATAGACTTAGACCATTTTAAAGAGATTAACGACAGCTTTGGACATGCTTATGGAGACAAAGTTTTAATAGAGACAGCTCAAAGAATTAAAAAAAGTGTTCGCAAAGGAGATACCGTAGCACGGTTAGGCGGCGATGAATTTACCGTTCTTCTTGAAAATATACATTCGCCTTTCGAAGCACAACATATTGCTCAAAAAATACTTGACACACTAAGAAAACCTTTTGATATAGATAATCACAAAGTAAATGTAACAACAAGTATCGGTATCTCTATCGCTCCAGATGATACTAAAACCTATGATGAGCTACTAAACTGTGCAGACAAAGCTATGTATAGAGCTAAAGCTAAGTCAAAAGATAGGTATGAGTTTTATTTTATAAGCCCTATGAAAATTTAAAATGACAACAGCCACTTAAAATAGTGACTATTTTTAAACCATACATTTCCGCTTTTAACTGCTTTAACAATATAAGTACCGTGTAATGAATCTCCACTTTTGCGATATAACGCTAAAAATAACATCTATTTTAACCCAAATAATTCCATAAGGATTTATAAAATTTATCTATGCTTGTGCTTAAGGGATGTTTAGTAAAAATTTTAAGCCACCTTATTGGTGGTGTAAATTTTTAATGAACCTGCCTTGAGTGCAATGATAGTTTAAATTTTTTATTCTTATGGAATTATTTGGGTTTAACCTACCAAGCAAAATATGTCATAATTTCTATATAATGATATGCTACAATAATGTTGATGAAAAAGCTTATATTTTTTATACTAATCACTACCATTATAGTGCAAGCACAAACTAAAAAAATCTCTTTAGCGCTTCCTTGGAAACACCAATTTCAGTTTGCAGGTTATTATGTTGCAAAAGAGCTTGGATATTATGCAGACGCAGGTTTAGATGTGAGCATCAAAGAGTATGACCTCTCACTAGATAACACCAAAGAGGTATCGTCTCATAAATATGACTTTGGTGTTGGACACTCCTCTTTAATACTAGAAAAAATCAATGACTATGATAATATTATTTTTTTAAATGCTATCTATCAATCATCTCCTTTTGTACTACTCTCTACTAAATATAAAAGTTTAAAAGAGATATCTGGCAAAAAGATTATGATGAGTAATGATCAAACAGTAACTGCTTCCATAAATGCGATGCTTTACTCTCACAACTTAAAACAAAACAGCTATATAACTATAGAAACAAGCTTTGAACCAACTGATTTAATAAACGGCAATGCAGATTTTATGGCATCTTACTCATCAAATGAACCCTATACTTTAAATAAAAAAGGAGTTGAATCATTTATCCTTGATCCAAAAGACTATGGATACTATTTTTACAGTGATATACTCTTTACATCTAAGGAGATGATACAAAACAATAAAAAAGTTGTAGATAATTTCAGACTAGCTTCATTAAGAGGTTGGAAATATGCTTTTGAAAATATAGATGAAGCTGCAGAGATCATCTTAAAATATTATAACACTCAAGGTAGAACTAAAGCTGCTCTTATATTTGAAGCAAACACCCTAAAAAAACTAGCCTTTATGGATGATGTAAATTTTGGAAACATCAATCATGAACAACTCAAAGAGATTGCCACAACATACCGTCTGCTTGGTCTCATAGACCCTGATGCTAAAGTAAAAATAGACTTTAAAACCTTTATATACTCACCGGAACAAGATTATAATTTTATTCTAAAGAGTAAAAAAGATAAGGCGAACTCTTTTTTAGAACTTATACAAACTACCTATTTCAAATCTCTTATCTCCCTGTTATTCCTAATAATATTTATAAGTTTATTCTTCAAAAAAAGAACAGAAAAACTACTAAAAGAGCAAGCTTACCAACTAAAATTGCAAAATGAGATTTTTAATCTAAATATCGCCTCTTGTACAACTGACTTAGATGGAAAAATAACCTATGTATCTCAAGCCTTTTGTGATACATCTGGTTATACAAAGGATGAATTAATCTCTAATACACACAATATTATAAAAGACAAAAGAACACCTGATGCATTTTATAAAGATTTATGGCTAACAATTATAAGTGGTCACACATGGGAAGGTGAGTTTAAAAATATAAAAAAAGATGGTTCATCATACCAAATACAAGCAGTAATTACACCTCTGTTTGATAAAAAAGGAGAGATAACCGGCTATAAAGCTATAGCTAAAGATATAACACTCGAAAAAGTACTTAAAGATTTCAATAAAAAGCTAGAAGAAGAGGTTAAAAAGAAAACTGCTAAACTAGAAAAACTTGCATCAACAGATAAATTAACAGGTGTTTACAATAGGGTTAAACTAGATGAAGATGTGAGTGCAAACTATTCACACTTTACAAAACACAATGAAAACTTCTCTATTATTATCATAGATATAGATAAGTTTAAAGATGTTAATGATATTTATGGACATCAAGTTGGTGATATTATTTTAAAAGAGGTTACCCAGCAGATTCAAAAAAATATTCGTTCAACCGATACACTTGGTCGTTGGGGCGGGGAAGAGTTTATGGTTATCTGCCCTAAATCAGATTATAAGATAGCTTATATCGTTGCGCAAAAGATAAGAAAGAGCATCGAATCCCACGATTTTTCCAAAGTTGGCAAGATAACTGCCTCTAGTGGTGTTTATGATATAGAACTAGGTCAAGATATACAAACAATGATTAATCATGCAGATACACTACTCTATGATGTTAAAAAATCCGGTAGAAATAATGTCGGTCAGCCCAAGGCTAAAAAATGATTAAACTTCTGCTTCTTTTATCATTTTTTATTTTTCTTAATGCCTCTAGTATTGAGATAAACTATGCAGATACAAAATATGAAAACTTTACTATCTATTATCTTGAAGATAAAGATAAAAAATATGATATTGAGCAAGTAAAAAACATGCAGTTTAAACCTATAAACAATCAACATGCATTTAGTGGAAAAACTGGTTATACATGGTATAAAATAGAACTCAAAAATATTACTCATATAGATAAAGAGATCTATCTGCATGATAATCTTGCTTACTATTCTAAAGAGATTGATATCTTTGAATTTTCTAAGAATAGGCTCCTTGATCAAAATAAGTATTACATATTGGATTGCAAAGATGCCAATAAACTTTACGGTAGTACGCTGGTATATAAAACATCACTACTTCCAAATAGTAAAAAAGTTATTTTTATAAAAAATGAGCCGATGGTTAGCAATCTGTTTAGTCTTAATATTTATGATAATAAATCTTCAATAGAAGCTTTAGTAAATAAACCTTTTTACTCTATTGTTATTATCTCTATAATGTTCACTCTTGCTTTTTATAACGCTACACTTTACTTTTTTAACAAAAGAAAAGAGTTCTTGATCTATGCCCTATACATGCTTACACCAGCAATTGGTCTTTTATATAAATATGGGATAATATTTGACACCTTTAATCTTTATGGTGAAAATACATACTGGTTAAACTTAACAGCTATTTTGATGCCTGCATTTTTTATTATATTTTTAAAACAGGTACTCAATTTAAATAAAATGCATAAAAAAATCAACTCAATCCTAAATAGCATTATTTTACTTGTTGCTATAGATATAGTCCTAGCAATAGTTATAGACTTAACCTTTGCGATAGAAGTTTTTAAAATTGTGTTTTTCTATTCATTCATTGTAATGATATATTTAGGTTTTTATCTTTTTAAAATCAAGCATCCGCTAGCACAAATATTTGCCTTAGCATATCTTTTTTATATGTCAGGGATGATTATAACGATATTGGCAATGTCTGGAGCAATCGAACTTTCATTTTTAACATTTCATTCAGGGGGTATAGGTTTAATTATAGAGGGTCTACTTTTCTCATACCTTATGCACTATAATGTAAAGATTTTAGAACAAAAAGTACATGATCAAAGAGAAGTTATTATTGCAAAAAACAAAAAAGCACAACTTGGAGAGATGATAGGTGCTATTACACATCAATGGAAGCAACCCTTAAATAGAATAACATCCATAACATCAATTTTAGAGTTTAAAATAGATAGTAAAAATAATATTTCAACGGATGAGTTAAAAGAAAAGATCTCTCAAATCAATTCTAATACTCTTTTTTTAGGTAATACAATTGATGATTTTAAAGACTTTTTTAATCCAAATATAAACACAGAAATATGTGATATAGCAGAGATAATACAAAGAGCTATCTCACTGAGCAACGATGACACTATGACAAAAGAGATTAGCATAAAAACAGACCTCAATTTTGATAAAAATATAAGAATAAATAAAAATGAACTCCTTCATATCCTACTAAACATTATACAAAACTCTAAAGAAGCATTTAAAAATGTCGATGGAGATATTAAAATTATTAAGATTATTGGGTATTGCAAAGATAATAAAATATATATAGATATTATAGATAATGCTGGTGGTATAAAAGAGGAAACTCTTCCCTTCATCTTTAATGAACACTATACAACTAAAGGTAAGAAGTCAGGTAGCGGATTAGGGCTTTATTTAACAAAAATTATCTTAGAGAATCATCTACAGGGTTCTATTGAGGCTAAAAACATTAAGGGTGGTGCTATGTTTAGGATTATATTATGAAAAATGATTTAACATTGCTGTATGTAGAAGATGACAAACTTGTAAGAGAGAACTTTGTGCAAATATTTGAGATCTACTTTAACAAAGTAATCTCAACAGATAATGGCAATGATGTTCTTAGTATCTATAAAGACAATCATATAGATATAGCTATATTGGATATATCTATACCAGGCATAAATGGACTCAGTTTAGCTTCAGAGATAAGAAAAGTTGATGATGAAATTCTTATAATAATGCTAACGGCTTATTCAGATAAAGAGAAACTCTTAAAAGCTGTAAATTTGCAACTTTTCTCATACCTTATAAAACCGATTGATCTTAAAAGTATTAGCAATGTTTTAGATCAAGCTATCTCTAAACTATCTGCAAAAGATATTGTCAACCTTGCTTATAACTATAAGTGGAATATCAAATCCAAAAATCTTTTTTATAATGACAAAGAAGTAAAAATCAGTAAAAATGAGAAAAAACTCATCACATGTTTATATGAAAATTATAATAAATACTTTACTTCTTGTGAGATAGAAGATCTAATGCTTAACAATTCACATAATAAAAAAAGCGGGGATGATACTGCATGTAATAATGTAGTTCAACTCATTTCAAGATTTAAGAAAAAGATGTTAAAATTACATAACAAAGAAAACTTTTTTATAGAAAGTGTTTATGGACTTGGATATAAGATAGTTTTATAAAGGATTTCACTTGTCTGCATCGATGATTATACTCATAATAGCCCTTGTTTTTATAGTTTTAATGTACAACTCTTTGGTTTCAAAGAAAAATCAAGTTGATAACATTTTTGCTAGTGTTGATACACAGCTTAAAAAAAGATATGACCTTATACCAAACCTCATCGCATCTGTAAGTAAATATATGGAGCATGAAAAATCTCTTCTTAGTGAGGTTACAAAACTCCGTTCAGATGCAAATAAACCAAATATAAGTGATGATGAAAAGATAGCCCTAGATACTAAAATAAGTTCTGCACTTGGCTCTATCATGATAGCAGTTGAAAACTACCCTGATTTAAAAGCCAATGAAAATGTTATGCATCTTCAAAGAAGTCTCAATGAGGTTGAAGAGCAGATATCAGCTTCAAGACGAGCATACAATCAAGCTGTAACTGATTATAACAATGCGATAGAGATGATACCCACAAACTTTATGGCAAATGCTATGAGCTATAAGAAGAAAGATGTTTTTGTTATAACGCAAAATGAAAGAAAAAATGTTAGCGTTAAAGAGCTATTTAACTCTTAAATCTTTAATATGAAAAGCACTAGTGAATTAACAGATTTTTACTACAAAACTCTCTATCCAACTTTAGAACAATTAGAAAAACAGAGAAAAAATCTAAAATCTAAAATTCTAAAAATAACCTTTTTTTACACCCTTGCATTTATCATTATTATCGCTATCTTTCTTAACAATTCTAATAATATAAATGATATTTTTATATTTGGTATAGCCATATATATAGGTATTGGTGGAATTATATATAAGCTACTTATCAAAGATTATACAAGTGATTTTAAATCCCAAGTCATAAGACCACTTATAGCTGCTATAGACAATAATCTTTCATACACAATAGACTCACATGTACCAAGAAGTATGTTTGAAAACTCTGAACTCTTTAAAACTAAGATCGATAGACTAAGTGGAAATGATTATGTAAAAGGTGTTATAGATGATGTAAATCTGCAGTTTTCAGATATACATGCAGAGCAAAAACATAAAAATTCAAAAGGACAAGACAACTGGAGTACAATCTTTAAAGGTTTATTTATCGTAGCAGAGTTTCATAAAAACTTCAAGGGACAAACTATTATTTTACCAGATACGGCTCAAAAAAGCTTTGGTAATCTGATAGGCTCTTGGTTGCAGTCAAAAAATATAAGTAGAGATGAACTTGTAAAGATGGATGATGTAGAGTTTGAAAAAAAATTTGTTGTTTACTCAACCAACCAGATAGAAGCTAGATATATACTCTCCGCAACTCTAATGAAAAGATTGCTTATATTTCAAAAGAGATCCAAACACCCTATATATATCTCATTTAAAGGTGAAAACATACATATAGCTATCTACTATAACAAAGACCTTTTTGAACCATCTATATTTCATTCACTTTTAAAGTATAAAATAGCAATAGAATATTTAAGCACTCTTCAACTTGCTGTAGGTATAGTAGAAGAGTTAAAGCTAAATCAAAAACTCTGGAGTAAAGAATGAAAATTAAAACCCTCATATTATCAATGCTGTTAGCATTAAATCTATCAGCTATAACTATTGGAGAGTCACCTTCACATGTAACGATAGATGGTGAAAATGGTGGCTTAGTTAAGGACTCATCTATCTGGGATTCAAATACTCTAAAAGATAAAGTTTTAGTTCTATTTTATGTAGATCCTGATGAAAAAGATACAAATAACAACTTCTCAGCCGCATTAAAAGCAAAAAAATACGATAGAACCAACTATGGAAGTATCGCCATAATCAATATGGCAGCAACTTGGAAACCAAACTTCGCCATAGAAAGTGCCTTAGAATCTAAGCAAGAAGAGTTTCCAGACACACTCTATGTAAAAGATAAAAAAAGTGTTTTAGTCAATGCATGGGGAATCGATGATGATGCTTCAAATGTTCTTATCTTCTCCAAAGACTCAAAACTACTTTTTTATCAATCTGGTGCATTGAATGATTCAGATATACAAAAAGCCTTAGAGATTATAGAAACTAACCTATGATAAAAAGCAACCTCTTAACACTAAGCATCAAGGATTTTTTTACACCTAAGATGCTTAAGTACTCTCTTGCCCCATTTATTATTACCATCATTTTAATGTACATTCTTTTTTTTGTTGTAGCAGGTATAGGTGTTGAGCATCTAGGTCAGATGCAGGTTCACACAAGTGAGACAACTATACAAAATGGCATCCCACACACGGAGAGTTTTGATACCATGCTAGAGGGAACTGCACTTGTTCAGTTTTTGATGAGTTACGCCCTAACCTCTTGGATAGCAACCTTTCTTATCTACGCAATAGGTAGTTTTTTTGTTCTCTATGCGTCTATATTTATAGCTATCATAGTTATAGGTTTTTTAACTCCTTTAGTCTTAAAAGAACTTCAAAAAAGACACTACAACAATATAGAGATGATTGGTTACTCCAATATAATTAACAGTATACTTCTAGTTATAAAATGGGCTCTCTTGATGATACTACTCTTTATAGCATTAATCCCATTTTACTTTATACCACTAGTTAATATTGTAGCGTTTAATCTTCCTCTGTATTACTTTTTTCATAAAATGCTCACATTTGATGTAGCTTCAAATCTATGTACAAAAGAGGAAAGCAAACAGATAATGTACTATAGCGGAACTACCATTAGACTCAAAACTATGGCACTATACTTAACATCACTTATACCTTTTGCCATATTTTTCACAGCTATCTTTTATGTTATCTATTTGGGAAATACATACTTCCAAGAGATTAAAAAAATTCGTAATTAAGGGAATCTCTAAAAGCCCTTTAGGTATTTTCTTTGTCTATATCCTTTAAAACCAAAGCTCTATAAGCCTCATCTTTTGGAACTAAACCAGCCTCATATAAAAACTGAGATGGCATAAAATTTATCTTTTTTATCTTATCATATTTTGCAAAACTAAGATATAAAATATCTTTTGCTCTAGTAACTGAAACATAAAAAAGTCGTCTCTCTTCATCGAGTGAACCACCTCTTTGCATCAATTTTCGATTGGGAAATCTTCCATCCATCAGATCGATTATATAGACCTCTTTATATTCAAGCCCTTTGGAAGCATGTACACTCAAAAGATTGACACCCTCCCCCTGCGTAAGGTCTGAAGAGCCCAAAATCATAGCATTTAAAAATCTTTCATGCTCTGAATATGGCTTAGATAATTCCTCTAAAAGCATCATCTTTCTGTTGATTCTCACAAGAGATTCAGTTTTTTGCTTCTCATCTATGGAACCATCTTTGAGTTGTGCTCTTTTATTTGATAACATCTCAGATATATAGCTAAAAACGGCAGATGCAGCTATCTTTTTAACAACAGTCCTTGGCTGTTTTATCCCTTTTAAATCACGAAAAAGAAGATAAAAACTATGTAAAAAAGATGCACTATCTTTTGTAAGACGAGGATGCTTTAAGATAGGGTTTTTCATAAACTTAGCTTCAAATCCAAGCTTTGCAAATTTGCCAACACTTCCTAGCTCTAAAAACTCATCAAACAATCCAAGCTGATGATTTAACTTTCTCTTTTCAAATGGATTTTTTATAGATTCATCAGGGGCATATAGACCATAAAATATGCTTCCATGTCCTAAAGTTTTTAAAGCTATATATAACTCTTTTGCCATCGCACTCCCTACACCTCTAGCAAACTCAAAAAGATGTATAAAAGCCATCATATCTGATTCATTTACAAGCAAAGTATAAAAATCCAAAACAGCCTTTACCTCTTTTGAATCAAAAAAACTTGTTCCACCCTTTCTTTTACATGGAATATCTAGCTCTCTTAACCCTACTTCTATACCATCTGCTGAAGAGTTATTTCTAAAAATAACAGCTATCTCCTCCCTTGGAGTTAGCGTATCTCGTATTTTTGCAGCAATAGCATGATACTGATCAAAGAGTTCATCATAAGCCAAAAGTGTTGGTACATGTGAAGATTGAGTTCTTGTAACCTCAAGCTGTTTTGGATAGATTCGTTCATTATGCTCTATTACCCTAGTGGCAAGTGATAATATAGGGATAGTAGAGCGGTAATTTTTAGTCAAAGTATGCACTTGTGCATCTGGATATTTTGTGGCAAAACCGCCTATAATGGATATATCAGCACCATTAAAAGCATAGATACTTTGATCATAATCACCAACACAAAAAAGGGATGGTGGATTCATAGCCTCTATAAGTGTTCCTTGAAGAGCGTTTGTATCTTGGTACTCATCTACAAGCACCTCTTTATAACCCAACTCTTTTGTTTTACACAACTCTCTAAAATTTAGCAAGAGGTCATTAAAATTTACAAAACCATACTCATCTTTTAGGTTTTCAAACTCATCAACTATATCTGCATAGATCATTGCAAAGAGTTCATGCTCTTCATAGTTTTGAACTATCCAATCTTCAAAATGAAGAGAGAGTTCCGTATTTTGATAAAAAGAGTATAGATCATAAAGATGATTTCCACCATAAGGAGTTATCTCTGCTCCAATATGCTCAAAGGATCGTTTTTCAAACACACTTCTAAAGAGTGTTTTCAGCTCCCTTTGCTGCTTTAAAACTACTCTCTTATCAAGCTTTTTTAGCCATCTATAACTCACGGCATGAAAAGTTCCAGCATCTATCTTTGTAGCTACCTCTTTACCAAAAAATTCAGCTACTCTTGCAATCATCTCTGCTGCTGCCTTATTTGTAAATGTTAAAAGCAGTATCTCTTGAGGCTTCACATGTGAGCCCAAAAGATAAGCGATTCTTCCAACTATTGTAGAAGTTTTTCCTGTCCCAGCAGAAGCTATAATGAGATTTTTACTATCTTTTGAAGTTGCTGCTGTATATTGCTGTGGATTTAAACGCGATAGTGGCATATACAACTCCTTAAAACATGAGCGTGATTATACCTACATAAATTTAAAATTCATCACATATAAATTTCAATTATGCTATAATCCATAAAAAAAATAAAGGCATATTAAAATTATGAGCGATAAAGAAAGAATACTACATATTATTTCAAATGAAACAAAAAACTCTATTGAGCAGATGTCTGTTGTAACTCCAAGTATATTTGCTTCAATATATTCTAATTTTGCCAAAGAACACAATACAGATCTTGATAATGAAGATGAACTATCTCATGATTTACTAAGAACAGAGTGTTCTACACTTGTAGATATGCAAAATAAAACATCAAAAAATGCACAAAACCTAAGCAACAACACACACAAAGCGATAAGTGCGATAAAAAACAAAAATGAAGCAGAACTAGATGAAGTTTTAAAAGAAACCATTGAATTACGCAAAGAGATTGAAAAACTTAAAGAATCTGTCTATAAAGATGAATTAACACACTCATACAATAGAAAATGGCTTCATGACCAATATCTAACTGAAGATAGCGATAAGTTTAAAGATGCTGGAACTATGGCTATGATTGATTTGAACTACTTCAAACTTGTTAATGATACTCATGGTCATATTATAGGAGACAAGGTACTAATCTTTATCGCCAATCAACTCAAAAAAACAAAATATAAAGTTGTAAGGTATGGTGGAGATGAGTTTATTATACTCTTTCAAAAAAATATCACAACAAAAAAAGCAAAATCAATTTTAAATGAGTTAAGAGAAGATGTTATATCTAAGAAATTAAAAGCACATAACACTACATTTAGAACTAGTTTCTCTATCGGAGTAACTCAATATGTAGCAGATGAAACATTACTAATAGTCATCGAAAGAGCAGATAAAAACATGTATGAAGATAAGTTAGAAATCAAAAAAAGAGTTACTGGCATAGAAGCATAAGTTCTTAGTATAAAAGTTTTTTCACAACCATAGACCCAAATAATTCCATAAGAATAAAAAATTTAAACTATCATTGCACTCAAGGCACGCTCATTAAAAATTTACACCACCAATAAGGTGGCTTAAAATTTTTACTAAACATCCCTTAAGCACAAGCATA
>JAYEGN010000097.1:0-14369 GCA_034659115.1 Campylobacterota bacterium | reverse complement strand
GCTTATATGTATAACCCTTTGAGATTAAATTATATTTTAACTTTTCAAATACATTCATACGAATGAGTGTTTCGATATATGTCATAGCAACAAGTAAAAAGAAAAAGATACCTGCAATTTCTAAAATCAGATGGTTTGCTTCATAATGAACTAAATCCATATTTATGCCATTTAAGGCATAATAAACCGCAACAAGCATCATCATAAAAGTACCAATCAATAAGGCTGGCTTTGCTTTATCGATATGGTACTTCTCTTCCATCGCAATAAAATAGTATCCAATTACAAAAATCACTAAGGCTGAAAAACCAACCCAAGTCATAGTAATATCTGGATGAGCCATGGCTTCACCGCCACCTCCACCTGCCATAAGTAGTGCACTACTTAAAATAAGCATTGTTAAAAACTTTAACATTCTTTCTCCTTAATAATTGTGTGTACTCCAACGGATTCTTCTCTAGCGAGTGCTGAGAGAACAATCTCTTTTGCTGTAAGTAAACGGAATTTCAGTAGTTTACCAATATTTTCATTTAAAAGAGCATTAATTTGCTTTAATGCTTCATTTAACCCATCTTTTGTTCTCACTATTGAGGCATTTCTCCACATTATCTGTCTCAATAAATTCTTTTTATCCTTATCATCTTTTTTACTCATTACATCATCTATGACCTCAAACTCTATAAAATTTTTAAGCTTCGTATCTTTTAAAATATGTTCAACCGCTCTTTTTGCGAAAACTAAACCCTCTAAAAGTGAGTTAGAAGCAAGTCTATTTGCTCCATGAACCTTGGTAGAAGCTACCTCTCCTATGGCATACAAATTCTTTACATTGGGCACACAACCATCAAAATCACTTTTTATTCCACCTATCGCATAATGAAAAGCAGGAGATATAGGCACCCTTTGAGTTGGTACTTCAAAACCTATATCTGTTAAATTTTTATAAATATTTGGAAATCTTTGCATAAAATAATGATATTCAAAATTTTCAAAATTAAGATATACTTTTTGACCTGTTTTTTTAGAATAATCATATATAGATTTGCTTACAATATCTCGAGAAGCAAGTTCACCTCTATCATCATAATCAAATAAAAACCTTCTGCCATCTTCATCTTCTATAGTAGCACCCTCCCCTCTTAGGGCTTCGGTTAAAAGAAGTTTTTGAGCATACTCAGAGTTTACATAGACTGTCGGATGAAATTGCATCATCTCCATTCGCTCAAGTTCAATGCTCTTTAAGACACACAAACCTTGCATATCAGCACTTATACAAGGTGCATTTGTGTGATACTCATACAGGGATCCAACACCACCACTTGCGATAATAACATCCTTTGCATAGATATTTCTACACTCTCTATGGTCTAGTATAGTCACTCCATAACACTCTTTGTCCTTAATCAAAAGATCAACAACTCTAGCGTTACTTAGCATTGGATGTTCATTTTGAGAGAGTAAAAAATAGTGCATATATCTACCAGTAGCATCTCCTCCGGCATGGAGGATTCTACTGCTTGAATGAGCTGCCTCTCTAGTATACAAGAGCTCTCCATTTTCATCACTATCAAACTTGCATCCATTTTTTATAAGGTCATCAATAACAGCTCTTGAGTTATGGCTTAAAATTTTTACCGCTTCTTCATCGCAAAGACCTGCACCAGCATCAAGTGTATCTTTAATATGAACAGGGATATCATCTGTATCTTTTGCTAAAGCGACACCACCTTGTGCATAAAAACTATTACACTTAAAAGTTTCTCTTTTATTAATTATAAGTACTTTTTTATCTTTTGGAAGATGAGAGGCAGCATACAATCCAGCTATCCCTGCTCCAATAATCACTACATCATATTTCATTGTTTTTACTACTGTCCTATTAGATTAAAGAGAGGTCATTTTGACTTTTTAATAATAAATTCCACATTTTCATCTCCAGCATCTGCTTCATCTAGGTAATATGGAGGTGCTTTATATCCACATCCATTCAAACTTAATAAAAACGATGCTATAATAAGCAGATGAAAAACACTGCTCAAATTCTTAATCTCATTCAAAATAGACCTCAATTTTCTAAACTTTTTAAATATGACTGTATTCAAAAAATACAGTCTCTATTTTCACCAGCACTCCAGAAGATGATTAAGTTTGCCTATTTTAAAAATAACATACTTTTTTTTGTTCTAAATCATCCAGGTGCTAAACAAGAGTTTGATAATAATATACAAAGTATTAAAAGTGCTTTAAATTTTGTCCAACCAGACGAATGTGTAGATATTTTAGTAACCGATATCAGAGCTTTTGTAACAAATAAACCTATTAAGAAAAATATTTTATTTACAAATACAGATGTAAACCAAACTTATAGAGAAAGAGCTACTGGTAATATTGAAGTAAATATCAAAGACAATAAACTAAACAAACTTGTTAAATCTATTCAAGATATCATAAAAGCAAAGCAAAAAAGCCAATAGATGTCTCTTAAACAACATATTCAACAACTTCCCTCTACTCCTGGCATATATCAATATTTTGATAAAAATTCTCATCTTCTATATATAGGAAAAGCAAAAAACCTACAAAAAAGAGTAAAGAGTTACTTCGCATTTAGTCCAGAATTAAAAGCAAATTCTACCCTTTCCTCTCGAATAACAAAGATGATAAACCAAACTGTTTCTATGAACTATATCGTAGTAAACTCAGAACATGATGCTTTAATACTTGAAAATTCGCTTATCAAGCAGTTGAACCCAAAATATAATATCTTACTTCGTGATGACAAAACATATCCATATCTATTTATTGACAATTCAAAAGATTATCCTACATGTGAGATAACTAGAAAGATCATTAATAGCCCAGATATCAGATATTTCGGTCCATATTCAATCGCTGCTAGGGATATATTAGACTCCCTATATGAACTATGTAAACTTGTTCAAAAAAAAGGTTCACTTAGTTCAAAAAAGCTATGTTTGTATCATCAGATAGATAGATGCTTAGGACCTTGTGAACTTTCTGTGTCACATGTAGCATATCAAAAAGAGTTAGACTTAGCGATAGAACTCATACAAAACAAAAAACTACTCATTGGTAAATTAAAAGAAAAAATGGAATTTTATGCCGAGAATCTAAGGTTTGAAGAAGCTGCTCAACTACGAGATAGAATACAAAAGATAGGTCGTTCAGAGATAAAAAGTGAGATAGATTTTGCTAGTAATGAAAACTATGATGTTTTCGTTATACAAAATTCATCTTCAAGAGCTGTAATACTCAGATTATTTATGAGAGATGGAAAAATCATATCCTCTACAGATGATTTTATACAGCTAAATGAAGGCTATGATAAGGATGAGCTTTATCAAAGAGCTTTATTGGATTTTTATACTAAAGAAAAGCCGCCTATTATAGCACCTATATTAATAGCACAAGATTTTCAAAACAGAGAGATTATCCAAGAGTATTTAGGAACTATTTTAGAAAAAAAAATATCTCTACATGTGCCAAAAAGAGCTAAGAAAAAACAGCTCATTGATTTAGCAATATTAAATGCAAAAGAGCTACTAAAAAAAGATGCACAAACTCTTGATATCAAGCTATTGCAGGAGATTCAAGAGTTGCTATCACTAGAGCGTCTTCCGCAGAGAGTGGAGGTGTTTGACAACTCTCACATGTCGGGAGTTGCAACTGTAGGGGCGATGATAGTTTATGAAGATGAAAAATTTGATAAAAAAAGTTACAGAACTTATCATTTAGATGCAAAAGATGAATATGCACAGATGAGAGAAACCCTTACAAGAAGAGTCAAAAGTTTTTCTAAAAATTCACCCCCAGATTTATGGATTATTGATGGTGGAGCTACACTTTTAAAACTAGCTTATGAGATCCTGGATTCTTGTGGTGTTTTTTTAGATGCTATAGCCATATCAAAAGAGAAGGTTGATGCAAAAGCTCATCGTGCCAAAGGCAAAGCCAATGATATTATTCATACAAAAGATACTCTGTTTAAACTAAAAAATTCCGATAAGCGATTGCAATGGACTCAAAATTTAAGAGATGAAGCACATCGATGTGCTATATCTTTTCATAAAAAAACCAAATTAAAACTTGATAAGGAGAGTAAACTTTTAAACTTAAAAGGTATTTCTCAAGCAAAAATCAAGAAACTTTTAAACCATTTCACTACATTTGAGGCTCTCAAAAATCTGAGTTTTGAGGAAATAAGTTCTGTTTTAAATGCAAATGATGCAAAAATAATTAAAAATATTTACTTCTAAGTATAAATTTGCTTCTATTATGATATATTATAAAAATTTTAATATTTTGATAAGTACAAGGTTTATTTATGGAAAATGTAACACCAAGAGATGAAGAGTATCTTTTTGAAGGAAGCGTAGCAATTAGTCAAACTGACTTAAGCGGTAATATGACTTTTGCAAATAGAAAATTTTGTGAAATTTCAGGATATAAGGTTGATGAACTTATTGGGAGTAACCACAATATTGTCAGACATCCAGATATGCCCTCAACTGTATTTGACAAGATGTGGAGTACCCTAAAAAGTGGGCAAGCCTGGAATGGTATCCTTAAAAATTTGCGTAAAGATGGTTCTTTTTATTGGGGGGACACTGAAATTTTACCCATACTTGATGATAACCAAGAGTTCACAGGCTTTATCTCTGTTGAAAAAAATGCTTCAAGCAAAGATATCAAAGAGAATGAAGAGATTTATAAAAAAATGCTTCAATCACAAAGTTAAGGAAAATTCATGCTAATCTACAACTACCAAAAAGAGTTTTTAGGGATTGATGAAACAGATTTAAAATCATTGGGGTTTGCAAACTTTTTGCAGATGAGAAATGAAGCTTCAGACTTTGCTGACCTGTTTGTTAAAACACCTGGATTTGTTCATAACTTTAAGCATGTACATTGGATAGACTTTGTTACATGTGCTGAGGGTAATGAAGACTCTAAAGTAATCATACATGCAAATGGAAAGAATTATAAATCTGTCTTAGACATTAAAACCATCTATCTAGTAGATAACCCTGCTGAAAAAGCATATATGGTAAACTTGGCAAACTTAAGGCCGTTAACCCATGAAGAAAATGAGCAAGTTGCTAATGATGTTTTAGAAAAACCTGCGATTAAAGCAGCACGAAAAAATAGTGTAGTATTTAATACAGAATCCACTCATAATTTTAATGATCTCCATAATGATAATGACACACCGGATGAAATAGTAGATGAACCTGTTGCACCAGCTGTAGCTGATCCTTATGAAACAGGTACATTTGATGTTCTTGATACAAACCCTAATGTTATAGAAGACAAGTATGAAGATGCGCCATTAGACATAGATTTTGATGATACAGAAGATGAGGTGATACAAGAGGTAACTAAAGAACCTGCCGCAGAAGCACTACAAGAAGAGATCACTACCACAACAGAGCAACTCACAGAAGAGGAATCCTCGCATGTTGCCATCACTCAAACGCTAGAGGTTGGAGAAAACTACAGATATGATCCACATGTCGCATCAGATGAACTTGGTCTTCCTGTTGATCTTATTGAAGAGTTTATCCAAGATTTTACCGCTCAAGCCTATGAATTTAAAGATGAGTTATATACAGCACTTGCCCAATCTGATATTGATCACCTCAGGATACTCTCTCATAAACTCAAAGGTGTTGCTGCAAACCTTCGCGTTGAAGATGCACTTGAAGTCTTAACAACCATAAACACTTCAGATGACACAGATAAAATAAAAACGAATATGGATACATTATATATTATCATAGACAGATTATCTGGGAAAATAGTGCAACCCGATCTCCCTGCGGAAACACAAGAGGAAGATATCGAAAAAGATGATGATATGATAATCAGCTTTAAAGATGATGAGATTATTGAAGATATCCCTATCGATGATGAACCTGTAGAGATACTAGAGAGTTCCCAAGATGATTCTCCAAGTATTAAGATTGAAGATGAGATTCAAATTGAAATCGAAGATGAAGTCGATATTGTTGACCCCATAGATTTTTCAGATGAGATAAAGCTTGATATAGATGATGAGATTGAAGTTATCAATGAAACAGATATCAAAATTATCGATGAAGTTGAGATTGCAGATGAAGTTGAGATTGCAGATGAGATTCAAATTGCCGATGAGATTGAAGCTATTGATGAAATTCAAACTCTAGATATACTCAAGTCAACTTACAACAAATCAACAGCAGCAAATGAAATTGGCATAAGTACAGAAACCTTTAATGAACTTTTTGAAGATTACAAATCAGAAAGCAGTTCCTTATGCGGTGAGATAAGCAAAGCTATAGAACAAAATGACCCTGCATTATGGCATAAAATCACTCTTAGACTAAAAGGGATGAGCGACAATATGCGTATTCATGATTTTACAGCAGAGTTAGAATCTATAATTCACACGCAAGATGCAGCCATGGCTAAAAAAGCTATAGATGTCATTGATGCTAAACTACAACAAATACTAATATAAAGGGTTGATAATATGCAATTAGATTTAAAAAATAGGCTAAGACTGATCAGTCTATTTCCTATCATTATCCTGTTCTCGCTAACAAGTTATTATCTTTATGATTCATACAAAGATTATCAAAGAGCGCAAGTACTCCATGACAAGTTAGCTGAAAACAGTTACCTAAATGCAATAGTTGGAAATGTAGCAAGAGAAAGAGGTATGACAGCTATGTACCTTGGAAATCCAACAGAAAATATTTTTAAATCTCTACAAGAGCAAAGAAAAGTAGTTGATGCAAAAACAAAAGAGTATATTGAGTACACTCAAAATGAAACTGCACTACATGATCACTCAAATGGTGAAGAGAACTGTCTTGCATGTACAAATATTCATTCGATAGAATCCTCTAAAGCCAAAATAGATAAAGCAAGAGAGCTTGTTGATAGTAAAAAAGCTGATTTTAGAAAAATATTTACAGGTGTCTATAGTAGTACACAGATAGATGCTATATCTCAACTTAAGCAGATTACATATGATCAAACTGATCAGGAGATTAATGAACTCTACTCAATCTATATAGCCTTAGTCAATGCTAAAGAACATAGTGGTATAGAAAGAGGTTACATGTCATATGTTATCTCAAGATCAACCAAGCTCGCAGAAGAAGATCTTGATAAGTGGATATCTACAATCGGTAAAGCAGATGCATTTAGCTACTCCACTCTTCATGATGAACTGCTTCTAAACAAACTTAATGAACTTTTCAAGAATGAAGATGCGATAGAACTTTTTGAAGATATCAACGCTGAGAGGACTGCTATTATCTCTGCTAGTCAAGATGGAGCTTATGACATCAGTTCTGGTATATGGTTTACTATGCACTCAGAAAAAATAAACATCATATCTCAAGCAGAAGACCTACTCATAAAACAGATGGGTGAAAGAGCGATAGAAGTACAATCAAATGCCTTGCAGTTTCTTATTATAACACTAACTATCTGGCTGATTTCTATTGTACTAGCTACACTAGGGTACTTCCTGTCAAATGAAATTACAACAAATATTAAAAACCTTGAAGATGTTCTAAAAAGAGTTGCAGATGATACAGCTGGCATAGATGAAGAAGACACTACTATCAATCTTCATACATCAGATGGTACTGCCCAAGCCTACAATCTACTTGAGAGAATCATTGAACAAACAAGAGATGATAAAGAATCAGCTCAAGAAGCCAGTGAAGCAAAATCGATGTTCCTTGCCAATATGTCGCATGAGATTCGTACTCCACTTAATGGTATTGTTGGATTTACGGAACTACTCAAAGATACAGGTCTTCAAGAGGAGCAGAGTGAATTTGTAGAAATCATTGAAAAGTCTTCTGAAAATCTTCTTGAGATTATCAATAATATTCTTGACCTATCTAAAATTGAGAGCAATAAACTTGAGATTGAAGATATAGTATTTAACCCTATTGATGAGTTTGAAAGTGCTGTTGAAGTTTATGCAGTTCGTGCAAGTGAAAAACATATAGACCTTGGATGTTTTATTGATCCAGCTCTTGAGCACCCTCTAAAAGGTGACCCTACTAAAATTAAGGAAGTTGTAATAAATCTACTTTCTAATGCTGTTAAATTTACGAGTAGTGCGGGTGCTATCAATGTTGATATTAGAAAAATGGACTCAGAAGATGAAGGAAAAACCAGAGTTAGATTTGAAGTTCAAGATAGTGGTATCGGTGTAACAAATGAGCAAAAAGCTAAAATCTTTGATGCTTTCTCTCAAGCAGATACATCTATTACTCGTAAATATGGTGGTACTGGTCTTGGACTTACTATTTCGAGTAGATTTATAGAACTTATGGGTGGACAACTTGATCTTCATAGTGAACCAGGAGAGGGAACAACATTCTTCTTTACTATAGATTTTGAAGAGGTTGAAACGCTCAACGATAGTACACAGGGTAGCTTTTCAAATATAAATGCACTCATCCTAGAAAGTCCTCATAAAGCAAAAAGACAAGAAACATACCTTCTTGAATATCTTGATTTTTATGGTGTAAGCTATACAATCTTTAAAGATATTAATGAGTTAGAAACTCTACAAAGACAGATCAATTATGATCTAGCATTCATAGATTATGATTACACAAAAGAGGATCATCTTGTAGAGTATTCAAAACTACCTCAAGCTCTTGTTCTGCTTACTAAGTCATACTATATGAAAAAAATAGACTCACTAAATATAGATGTATTTAAGACTATATATGAACCTTTAAATATCACTAAGGTTAAAATAGCTCTAGAGAACTATCATAGTGAAAATTTCAATGCTAAAAAAGCAAAAAAATCAAATCGCAAAAAATTCAATAAAGACACATCTAAATTTAAGGCAAATGTTTTAGTTGCAGAAGACAACATAATCAATCAAAAGCTTATCAAGAGAACACTTGAAGATATAGGTTTAACAATCTCTATAGCAAATAATGGACTTGAAGCTTTTCAAAAAAGAAAAGATGGCAATTTTGATCTAATTTTTATGGATATTCAGATGCCATTTCTTGATGGTGTTGAGGCAACGGCAGAAATTTTAGAGTATGAAGAGGACTATAACCAACCACATGTTCCTATCTTGGCTCTGACTGCTAATGCCTTAAAAGGAGATAGAGAAAGATTTTTAGAAGCTGGACTTGATGAGTATACAACAAAACCATTAGTTCGCTCAGAAATCATCTCTCTTTTAAACCATTTCTTATCTGACTTTATTATAGAAGAGGTTACAGATGTACCAAAAATCGCTAATGAATTAATCAGTGTTGATGAAGAGAAGATAGAACCGACAATCGATAGTGTAGATGAAAACTTAAAACTTGAAGTCGAAGAAGAGATCGGAAAGATATCAAATGAAACTGAAGCCGAAGAAGAACTTGATATAGAGATAGGAGAACCTACTGATGAAGCTGAAGAAGAACTTGACATTGAGATAGGAGAACCTAGCAATGAAGTTGATATTGAAGAAGAACTTGAAATAGAGGTAGTAGAGGCGGTAGACGAAATTAAAGAAGAGCCTCAACTAGAATATGAAGATATCGATGCTCTCCAAGAAACCCAAGCAAAAGTTTACAAAGCAGATATTCTAATAGCTAAAAAAAGTTCTTTTG
This sequence comes from Campylobacterota bacterium, assembly GCA_034659115.1. Lineage (GTDB taxonomy): Bacteria > Campylobacterota > Campylobacteria > Campylobacterales > Sulfurimonadaceae > Sulfurimonas. Next base: position 4,710 of record JAYEGN010000097.1, on the reverse strand, counting down.
AATCGAAACTCTATGTTCAACTTCTTCAAGCTCTTGGCTATACCTATGAAATAGCAAGCTCTTACCAAGAGCTTCAGGAGCTAAGTACAACAAACTCATATAAGCTTATACTTTTTGATAAAGAGCTTGAAGGACTTAAGCTAGAGGAACTTTCTTCTAACATAAAAAGCATGAACGAACAAAGCGAACTAAACACTTACTTAGTACTCATTACTGACCCAGCACTTAAGGAAGAGGAGCAGGATGCTCTATATGTGCATGAGATAGTTAAAAATGTTGTAAACAAAGATTTACTTCGTTTAATTTTTGAAAAATTTATTTAAGGAAACTGTATGTCAAGAGATGACCTAATAGTTTTAGCAGTAGATGACGATATGATTAATCTAAAACTGCTTAAATCTATGCTAATGAAAAGTGGAAAAGTTAAAGAAGTGATAGAAGCTAAAAATGGCTCTGATGCGATAGGTGTACTAAAATCCAGAGATGATGTAAATCTCATTTTATTGGATATTATTATGCCTGTCATGGGTGGAATAGAGATGCTCAAAGTAGTTCGTGCTGATGATAATCTGCGTCAACTTCCTATCATAGTACTAACAACCGATGAAACAAAAAAAGGTGAAGCACTTGAGTTTGGAGCTAATGGATTTTTAATGAAGCCCATTAGAAATGTAGATCTTGTTCAAAAGATTGCAACCGTTATAGTATAAGAGTTTTTTTACTCTTATACCAATATATATTTTAAGACCTCTTCTACTCTACTCACACCGATAATCTCTAAAGAATCTTGAACCTCTTTTGGAATATCTTCTAAATCTCTATCATAATTTTTTGATGGTATCAACACCTTGCTCATTCCAGCCTTATGTGCAGCTATGAGTTTCTCTTTTAATCCACCAATAGGAAGAACGGCACCACTTAAAGAAACCTCTCCTGTCATAGCAATCTCTGAACGAATCTTCTGAGCACTTAAGATAGAAGAGATAACACTAACCATGGCTATACCGGCACTAGGACCATCTTTTGGAGTTGCACCATCGGGTACATGTATATGCAGGTCATATCGTTTATACACCTCACTTGCATCCACTTTTATATTCTCCTCTTTTTCTTTAGAAGTTAAAGGGATATTTTCTTGAGCAATTTTTAATTTTTTTGTATCTATAAGTGTTTTAACAACACTCATCGCTATCCTTGCTGATTCTTTCATTACATCACCAAGACTACCTGTTAGCTGCATCGTACCCTTACCTTTTATACGAATACTCTCTATCTTTAAAACATCTCCACCAACTGCTGTCCATGCGAGACCATTTACAACGCCAACAACTGGTACTTTAGTTGTTTTTTCTATCTCAAAAACACTTTTATCAAAATAATCTTTTAAATTTTTCAGAGAGATTGAGATTTTATCTACATCTGGGTCTTCCAACATGTTGCGAGCTATTTTTCTACTCATATCTGCTATACGACGACGAAGGTTTCTTACTCCTGCTTCTCTCGTATAACTGTGTATAAGCTCTTTGAATGCAGGTTTTGAAATACTAACCTCACTCTTTTTAAGACCATGTTTTTTTAGCTCCTGAGGTAACAAATATCTTTTAGCTATCTCAAACTTTTCTTGCGGAGTATAGGAACTTATAGTGATAAATTCCATTCTATCACGAAGAGGAGTAGGTATACGACCTACATCATTTGCAGTTGCTATAAAAATAACCTTGCTTAAATCGATGTCAAAGTTAAGATAGTAATCTCGAAACTCTTTATTCTGTTCAGGATCAAGTATCTCTAAAAGAGCAGCTGTTGGATCACCTCTCCCAGAACGAGAAACTTTATCTATCTCATCCAATACTATCACTGGGTTCATCTTTTTAGCGTCTATCAAGCCTTGAGTAATTCTTCCTGGCATCGCTCCAACATAAGTTCTTCTATGCCCTCTAAGTTCATTAACATCTTCAAGCCCACCAAGAGCTATCCTTACCAATGGTCTTTTTAAAGCCTCTGCAATAGAGTTTGCCAAAGATGTTTTACCAACACCTGGAGGTCCAGAAAAACAAAGAATCGCTCCTGCACTATCAGAACCAAGCCCTCTTAGCTCTAAAAGCTCCCTAACAGCAAAATACTCTACAATACGCTCTTTTGGTTTTTTAAGTGAGAAATGATCTTCGTTTAATTGTGCTTGAACATCTCTAATCTTCAGTGCTTTTTTTGCCATCTGACCAAAAGGAATCTCTAATGTCCATTCCAAATATGTTTGAGTCATAGATGCATCTGATGAATCAGGGTGCATTCTTGCATACCTTTCAATCTGCTTAGCTATCTCTTTATAAGCATCTTCGCCCATCTTATCTTTTTTCTCATCAAGTTTTTTACGATACTCTTCTATCTCTTCATCTCTAGCCGTATCGGTGCCTAACTCTTTTTGAATCTGCTTTAATTGCTCTTTTAAAAAATACTCTTTATTGACTTTTTCTATACGCGTGTGAACCTTACTTCGTATCTCTTTTTGAAGTTTATTTGCCTCTATCTCCTCTATAAGATAATCTACAAGGAGCAAAAATCTTTTTTCTGTATCTATCTCTACAAATAGCTTATATGCCTGCTCTTTTTTAAGTTTTATACTACTACATATCAAATCTATGATACGATTATGATCATGATTCTCCTCTATAGTTCTAAGAAGATCTGGTGGAAAATAACTGCTAACACTAGAAAGTGTTCTAACCTTTTCGCGAACTATCTCCAATATAGCATCTACCTTTAAAGAAACGGTATCTTTTGGTTCAAGTATATCCACATGTGCTATGAGTGGTGTTTCTTGCACTTCATATAACATCTTTGCACGAGCAAGACCTTGAAAAAGAACCTTAACTCGTCCATCAGGAAGAGCTACTTTTCTCATAATAGAACCAACAACACCTGCGTCATAAAGTGAATCGTATTTTCTTTCACCCTCATAAGATGTTTTACTTGGACAAACAATCACTAACGAGCTGTCTTCCATAGCCAAAGTAGCAGCATTGATATTGTTTTCATCACTTAAAAAAAGTGGTGATATCATAAAGGGGTATAAAAAAAGTTCATCCTCTGCTATAACTGGTATATCTGCTGGAAATTCCCCATAATTACTAAGTTTCATAAATTGTATTCCTTGATTATAAATCTGAACCCATAGGATCCATCATATTTAATGAGCGCTGAAACTCTTCTTCAATATTTTGCTGTTTAACCCCGCTTGGGTCATCTTCAGAAACAGAGTTTCTTGAAACAACACTTCTTGTATCTGGTACCAAGAACCCATACCAACTAGAAGTTCCATCACCCTCAAACCAAGCACGATACCAAGCTGTATTGGCTCTATCTATATTTTCCCAATCGATCCATGGTTGTGGTTTTAGAGCTCTATAATAAGCGGCAGACTTTGGCTTATCAAGTCTCTCATAAAGATCAGCTATGCTTTCATTTAGAGCAGCTCGTGCCATATATAAGCGCGTTTGCATAGTATCTACAATGCTTATATACATAGAGTTAGGGTAGTTCTTTTTAAATTTATACGCTTCTGCTATGGCAGTATCAATAAGTGCTTGATCACGCCTTGGATTAGGCAGTGCCATATACTTAGCTTTTATCTTTAAAAACTCTGCTTCTTCTTTCTCGTTTTGAGTTGCATATCTTTTAACATACTCATTTAAAAAATGTTCACTTAAGAGATACTCTTCATGATGCATATGTGCAATAGCCAAAATCATAGTAGCCTCTGGCAAAAGCGGCGAGCCAATATGCTCACCTTGAAGTGAACTATAATAACTATCAGCCTTTTCCAAATCTCCATCAGAAACACTCTCAACTATCTTACCATACCAATACATAGCAGGTTTGTTATACTCTTCCAAATCTTTAGAACAGCCACTAAAAAATACAATCGTTGCAAAAAATGTCAATAAAAAACTATTTTTAAATCTCATCAATAAAATATCCTAAAACTAAATAAGATGCTATTTTAGCTAAAAGATATATAACACAGATTAAATGTGCTAGTTTTTTGGTACATTTTATGCTTTAAATCTGATATAATAAACAAATAATCTACAAAAGGTTTTTTATGAAATTTGATCTTATAGCACCTCTTCTAGGGTTCCCTGAAGTAAAACAAGTTGAACTAGAAAAAATTGATGATATCTTTATGAAAATGGTTTCATTAGAAGATGCCAACATATCTTTTACACTCATAGACCCTTTTGCTTTAAGAGATTATGATTTTGAAGTTCCAACTAACCTTAAAGAGCTACTTGAAATCGATGAAAACTCAAATATGATAATTTTAAATATAGTCCTAATCCAAACACCTATAGAAAACTCAGTCGTAAACTTTATAGGTCCTCTAATCTTCAACACAGATAACAAAAAAGTTGCCCAAGTTATCTTAAGTGAATCTACAAAATATACTGTAGCAGAAAAGATATCTATTTTTTTCAACAGATAAAAAGATAATAATACTTTACATCTTACATATATGTTACTTTTTTAACTAAAAATGCCATCTCAGGTGTTCAACCAAAAACATTAGCTTTGTTTAGCAAAAACTTTGCTTGGGAATTTATAGTATACTCATAACAAAACATAGGAACGCAATAAATTACCTAGCGGAAATTTATGTTTCTATGAACCGTTATCTGATAGTTGTTATAAAAACTTTCAATTCTAACTTTT
>JAYEGN010000096.1:0-14427 GCA_034659115.1 Campylobacterota bacterium | reverse complement strand
CTGCATCAGGGTTTCCCCCATTGTGCAATATTCCTCACTGCTGCCTCCCGTAGGAGTCTGGTCCGTGTCTCAGTACCAGTGTGGCGGATCATCCTCTCAAACCCGCTACCCGTCATTGCCTTGGTAGTCTCTTACACTACCAACTAACTGATGGGATATAGTCTCATCTCAAAGCGAAAAACATTTACCAATTATACTTATGTATAAAAGGACTATCCAGTATTAATCATCGTTTCCAATGGCTATCCCGGTCTTCGAGGCAGATTAACTATATATTACTCACCCGTGCGCCACTAATCCACTTAGTAAACTAAGTTTCATCGTTCGACTTGCATGTGTTAAGCACGCCGCCAGCGTTCATTCTGAGCCAGGATCAAACTCTCCATAATTGTGAACCTAAGTCCTAGATTATGTAAAGTACTTATTGCTAAGTATTACTGATCTTTTGCCCAAGAATTAAAATTCATTGGCTTTATTTTAAAGTCTAACTAAAACTGCTTAAGGTCTTAGTACGACTGTATAGTTATCTATTACTATAGGGAAACTAAGAAAATTAATCCTTAGATTACAAATAGAATAGACGGTTGTTGTTATATTAGTTATTTCTAAGTAATATTTTCAACTTAATAGTTGTTACTATTGAGTCTATTACTTGCTTAGTTTTCAATGATCTCAAACATACCTTAAAACCCTCTCTTGAGTGTCTTGTGAGGCTTAAACATTAAGTCTCTGTGTTTGTGGATGGGAATTATAGACAAACTAAACTTTATTGTCAATAGTTTTTTGAAAGAATTTTAAAGTTTTTTGCTTTTTGGGATTTTTTGAGCTGTTTAGTGGGCTTTAAGAGAAAACAGTTTCTCTTAAAGTGTTTAGTGGGTGGTTTGTTTTTAGGCGTTTTGGTTAACTATTTAAACCTCACAAATCCAACCACCTCCAAGTAATTTACCATTATCATAGAATACTGCAGCTTGACCTGTAGCAACACCAAAAACACTCTCTTTTAAAACTACTTTAGCTTTATCATTTTCTATTTTTACTTGGCATTGTACAGCTGTAGTTCTGTATCTTAATTTAACTGTTGCTTGAAACTCTTTTAAATCATGAAACATATTAAGATTTTCAAGAACAACACTATTGCATGCCAGTTCATCCTTTTTACAAACTGTAATAGTATTGCCTTGTGCATCTATCCTTAAAACATAATGCGGTTCATGTGCACCTTTAACTGTAAATCCTTTTCTCTTACCAATCGTATAGTGCATATAACCTTTATGTTCACCTACAACTTCTCCATCTGTATTTAAAACTTTCCCAACTTTATCAACATCTACATAATCTTTTAACAAATCAGTATATGTTGTTTCAACAAAACATATTTCACTTGATTCATTTTGGGATGCAAAAGACTCCAAACCTTCTACAGAGGCTGCAAACTTCTTTATATCATTTTTTTTTCTATCTCCGAGTGGAAAAAGTAATTTTGATAAAATATGCTTCTGAACATAAAAAAGAAAATAACTTTGGTCTTTAGTATCATCAGCAGCCTCATAAAAATATCTACCGTCTGTTTTTATGTAATGCCCAGTAGCTACATAATCTGCTCCAATTGATTCTGAAAATCTTACCATTTCTCCAAATTTTAAACTTCTATTACATAAAGCACATGGATTTGGTGTTTTTCCTTCGGCATAAGTATCTATAAATGGCTGAAAAACTTCTTTTTTAAAGCTATCTTCCAAATCTAATACATGTAATTTCATTCCAACAAAATCAGCAGCTTTTTTTGCACGAGCAAGATGTACCTCATGATACCCCGGTTTAGAGTGAAGTTTCATATATAAACCTTCACACTCATAACCCTCCTCTTTTAACAATAAAGCTGAAACAGTAGAGTCTATTCCACCACTCATGCCAACTAAAACTTTTTTATTTTTGTTCATATTTTCTCTAGCTTATTTTAAATTTTTATCTAAAGTAAATTCTTGAAGTGATTTACAATATTTACTTTTTTCTAAACCAACATTTTGTAGTATTTTAATCTGTTCTAAGAGTGAATTTTCTATCTCTTGAATTACCAATTCTAAATCATCCGTCAAAGTTATCATATGAAAATCCTCTTCATCAATCATACCATCTTGAACCAATTTATTTTCTATAAACTCCATAAGTGGCTTATAGAAATCAACTCCAACTATAAAAACCTTAACGCCTATAACTTTTTTAGTTTGTATCAGTGCTAAAGACTCAAAAAGTTCATCCAATGTTCCATAGCCGCCAGGAAATATTACATAAGCGATAGAATACTTCACTAACATTACTTTTCTTGAAAAAAAATAATCAAAACTTAATTCAGTTGTTGTATATGGATTTGGAGCTTGCTCAAAAGGAAGATCAATATTTAAACCGATAGATTCAATCTCTTTGTGTTTAAAAGCACCTCTATTTGCTGCTTTCATAATTCCTGGTCCACCACCAGTCATTATATTAAAACCTCTATTTCCTAACATAGAAGATAATTTTTGAGCTTTTTTATAATAGCTATTATTTTTTTTGATTCTTGCACTACCAAATACTGTCACTGTTGGACCCAGCTCTCCAAGTTCATCAAATCCTTTAACAAAATCAGCAAGTATTTTAAAAACACTCCACATATCAGCAGACTTTATATCTTTAATATACTTTTTAACTAATTCATCTTTATGGATTTTCATATCATTCCCTAAGTTGATTTAATCTTTCTTTCTTTGTTCCTATGGAAGTTATTTGAACACCAAAATTTCCATCAACGATGACAACTTCACCCTGAGCTATAACATGGTTATCAACCAAGATTTCTAATGGATCGTTTGCTAATTGATTTAACTCTATTACTGAACCAATATCCATATTAAGAACATCTTTTAAGAGCATTTTCTTTTTTCCAATTCTTACACGAATAGGTAGTTTCACATCCATTATCAAAGAAATATTTTTCATTTCATCTGTATTTAATGTTACTTCTTGAGTAGAATCTTCAACTTCTAGACCTGTATCCATGTCAAAACTTTGAGATACTTCATCAACTGCTCTAGCACTCAAAGAATTTTTAAATTTTTCATCCATTATAAACATTAGTAAAGAACTCAAAGAGCCTATATTAAATTTATAAACAAACATTTTCATATAATCTTCTAGGCTAATTTCCGTTTCACCTTCAACTAATTCAATATTTTCTACTTTAAAAGAAAAAACAGGAAGTTCTTTTTGTGCTGATAAAGAGTTTGCAATTGCACCAAATATATTTGATATTATCTCTTTTGCTGCATCCAAATCATCTTCATTTACATCTTCTCTATCACTGGACTCTTCACCCATCATCATGTCTGACAATGAAGCAACTAAATTAGGAGTAAGAGCAACCATTACACTAGATTCAACATCACCACTAACATCTAACTTAATAAGCACAATAGGAGGAATGATATTTGAAATAATACTTAAATCTTGCTCTTCTTTTAATTCTAAAACTGGTGCTTCACCTACAAGTGCTTCTATAGTAGCAGCTACCTCATCTTCAAATAGTTTCATAAAATCAGTCATCTATTTACTCCTCGTTATCATCATCGTTATCATGAACTATCTCTTTAACTCCAGAAATTTTTTCATGTCTTAAATTTTCAAAATTCTCTAATGCTCTTTTAACTGCATCTTTTTCTGTATCTACAACTTCAGTAATTTGTATAGATTTTCTAAAGCGTCTCAAGCCTATCTCACCTTGAAATCTTTCCTTACCATTTATACTTACTGTAACGATATCATCTGCTGCACTAGAAAGCCTTACTACATCACCAATTTGCAACTCTAAAACATCTCTCATTGTAAGTTCTGCATCACCAAGGTTGGCTTCTAAAGTAACCTGCGCTCCACCAAGTAAAACTTGCAGTTCTGTATTTCTACTTTTTTTAGAGCTAGTTTCGTTTAACATCAAATCTCTACTTGCTAGTTTTGGCAAAACTGGTTCTAGTGATATAACAGGATAGCATATATTCATCATACCTGAACTATGTCCAATTATTATCTCCATTACAACCATAACAACAATCTCATTTTGAGCAACAATCTGAACAACATTTGGACTTGATTCTTTTGACTCTACTGCAGGATATACATCCATTACAGGTCCCCAAGCCTCTTTTAATGTACCCATCATTACTCTAAGTATCGTTTCAAAAAGGCTCAATTCTATATCTGAAAACTCTCTACTTGCATCAAATGGTTCACCTTTCCCACCAAGAAGACGATCAAGCATTGGAAAGGCTATCGATGGATTAATCTCTATTACACCACTACCCTCTAAAGGCTTTATTGAAAAGACATTAAAACTTGTTGGGTTTGGTAAAGACATTAAAAATTCACCATAGGTCATTTGATCAACTGAATGAAGTTGAATCTCTACAATAGAACGCATAATTGACGATATTTGGGAAGCTAATGAACGAGCCATTTTATCATGAACTCCACGAAATGCACGAAGTTGCTCTTTAGAAACTCTATTTGGTCGTTTAAAATCATAAAGGGTTACTTGTCTTTGAGGAAGAAGGCTATCATCTGAACCTTCAAAGACATCATCGCCTTCATCTTCAACCACATCCAATAATGCATCGATCTCTTCTTGTGAAAGTATATCTGCCATTAAGCTATACTCTCTTTTATTTTATGAATAACTGACTTATGAATCTGAGAGATTCTAGATTCAGTTATACCCAATATCTCACTAATCTCCCTAAGTGTCAATTCTTCAAAATAATATAATTGGACTATTAACTGTTCTCTTTCATTGTATCCTAGTAATATGTTTTTAATTACATCTACAAGTTCTTCTTTTTCAATAAGTGCTAATGCCGCACCTTCATCTCCAACTTGAAGTTGATCATGCAATGGCATGACAGTATAGATTGTTGATGCTATTCTTGCATCATGAACCTTTTCTTCAGTTTCATCAAGCATAACAGACAATTCTGCATCTGTTGGCTCTTCTTCATGAGTTAGTCTATACTCTTCTACTGCATAATCTATAGCTTTTACTAACTTTCTACTCGCACGAGATAAAACATCTAAACTTCTTAAATAATCAAGCATTGCACCGTAAACTCTTTTTTTAGCATAGCCCCAAAAATTATCATTTAAACTTTCATCATATCTTCTAGCTAATTTGATAAGTTCTTCAGTACCAATAGCAGAGAGATCCATATAATCTATTGAGCTAGGAAGCCTCTCTTTAAGTCTAAACGCCATAGCTTTTACAGCTGGTAAATACTGGATAGCTAGTTCATCTTCTTTATGCTTCATATCTTGTGTATATGCGGAAATCATTTGGTTTGTCCCGGCATATCTTGAGCATTCATCTTTATAGCTGCGTCCGTTATTTTATATGCAGAATCAATCAGTTTTTCTCTTTTATTAATCTCTTTAACAAACATATCCAACTCTCTTTCATGTTCATCTTTTGGAAATGCATAAGATTTAGCAGTTAATGTTTTAAAATATAATGCAATAATAATATGAGAAAAAAGATAAAAGAAAGTAGTTATAAAAAAAGTATATAGTAGCAGTCCTTCTGCATCAAATGACTTTAATATACCAAAAATTATTCCGATAAAAAAGCCTTGAACAGTAAAAAAATATACAAAATTTTCACCTAGCATTCACTGCACTCCCAACCTAAAAATGTTCCATTAATCGTCTAAATAACCCAGTCAATCCACTCTCACTTGGAGTAACTAGCACATCTCGTTCCAATCTAGCAGCAATCTTACTTGCTATTTCTGTTACATCTGCATGTGATTGAGAAGATGGATGTGTAACACTAAAAAGTTCTCTTCGCTTAACTGATGATGAAATCTTATTATCACTATTTATCTTGCCAATTAACTTTAAATCTAAATTTTCACCAATATTTACCGATGCAACTTTACGAATTTTATCAAAAATAGCTTTTGCTTCTTTTTCATTTTTAACTTGATTCATTATTAAACTGATATCATCTCTCATTGTAGCAATAGTTTTAATAGTTGCATAAGCATCTGTAATCGCTGCTGGATCAGGAACTGTTACAACTATCACATCATCTGAAGCATTTAAAAACATCTGAATATGTTCCCCTATTCCAGCACCTGTATCGATAATCATCACATCAAGCTTATCAAGAATTTGAGCCTCTTCCATAAATCTTTGAAAAAGTGCAGCATCTGCATATTTTAGTATCTCATCGCCACTTTCTCCAGGAATCAAAATAAGATTTCTAGTAATTGGAATAAGTATATCAGATACTGTTGCTTCACCTTTTAATACATGTAAAATATTTTTTTTAATCTTTACATTAAACATTACATCCAAATTTGCTAAACCTATATCTGCATCAAATATACCAACATTTAAACCATTTTGCGATAAAACATACGCTAAATTAGAGCTGATTGTACTTTTACCTACACCACCTTTTCCACTAGTAATAGATATAAAACGAGTTTTTTTAGACTTTTTTTGTAAACTTAAAGAGTTTGATGCAACAAGTTCTTCTAATTTTTCAGCTTGATGCCCCATCATGCATTACTCCTATTAAAGCCATTCAAAAGGCAATCTATTAAAAAATCACTATTGGCACAAACCAAATCTTCTGGAACTTCTTGCCCAACAGAAAAATAACTTATAGGTTTTTTTGTTTCAAAAACAAGTGAAAATATATTTCCAAATCCCATAGTTTCATCAAGCTTAGTAAACATTAGAGTATCTACATTTAAAGAAGAAAAATTTTCATAAGTAATTTTGAGGTCCTCATATTTTATAGAACTTGGCATTACCAAAGCAACATCTATATTGTACTCAGTATCATTTGCCTCTAAACATTCATATATTTTTTCTATCTTACCTTTATCATAAGGGCTAGAGCCCATGGTATCCACCAATATATAATCACAATATCTTAGTGAATTCAGAGCTGTTGCAAACTCTGGTGGATCAACTACTGTTTCTATACCAAGCTTCATCATTCTTGCATATTGCATCAACTGTTCAACTGCACCTATGCGATAAGTATCTAAGACTACAAGTCCAACTTTATATTTTTTTTGCATCAAGTATGAATATCTTGCTGCAAGCTTAGCGATAGATGTTGTTTTACCAACTCCAGTTGGTCCAACAAGCATTATCACTTTTTTTGCTCCAGACGCTAGCGTACTTTCTCTTCTGATTGGTATCATTTTTCTAAGTAGTGTCTGAAAATATCTCTTTACTGTTGCTGAATTTTCTTTCATCTTTAATGGCATATGTTCTAGCGTCATCTTCATAATGGTATCAAGATGATCTCTATCCATGCCACTTTGTGAAGCAAGTCTATATATCTCTGCAAATTCAGATGGAATTTGACTTTCAAGATCAGGTGCTCTTTCATCCCAAAACATATTTTGAATTAGTTTTACTTTATCACCTAGCTTATTGATTTCAGATTTTATCTCTTTAAGCTCTTTTGGTTCATAAGTTGTAGTATTCGTATCTTTTTGTGTGTCAAATCCATAAAGAGGATCTCTTACTTTTGCTATTTCTGAAATCTGTGAAGCAGCATTTGAGATATCAAAAAGAACATCTTCACTCTCCTGCTTTAATGGTTTTTGTTCTTGTAATGGTTTATTATTATTTGAATAGGTAGTGTGAATATCACTAGGATCAACACCAATTACAATCTCATACAGTGCTTCTCTACCTAGGGCTTTTTTTCTGACTTCACGAGTCTCTATTAGCATACCTTCATTGCCAATCTCTAGCTTAGCGTTTTTATAAGCCTCAGAGGGTGTTTTACCAGTAAAAGTTAATATTTTCATATATCTATATCCATCAATGGAATCAGCACACTTTCTCTTTGGGACCAGTCTGCATGTGGTACTATAAGTTTTTTTAAGTTTATAACTCTATTATCAAAAAAAATAATATCCAAATCTAAAGTCCTTGGAGCATTTGCAAAACTTCTTTTGCGTGCAAATCTTTTTTCTACTCTTTGTAGATAATCTAAAAAAATTAATGGTTGCATACTACTTTGCACTACAATTATTGAGTTAAAAAAATCATCTTGGCTTTGAAAACCAAATGGAGGATTTTTTAAAATCAATGATATTTGTAGCAGGTCAACCCTTTTATCTTTTTGTAAAAATATTTTCAGATGCTCAAATCTTCGCTTCACATCTCCAATATTACCGCCTACTCCTACTATCACCCTATATCTATGAGAACTCTTCTTTTTACATGTCATTCTTGTACGCAGGTTTTTAAAAGTTGTTAAACTCTCACTTAACCTACGCTTTATATACATCTATTACTGAGCTGGTGGAGTTTGTGCTTGCATCTCTTGTGCAGCTTGCATCTCACTCATAATCTGTAACATTCCCATCATAGCCAAATGGTATCCAAAAGGACCAAAACCAACAACAGATGAAGTACAAACAGGTGCAATCATATTCTCTTTTCTAAACTCTTCGCGACGATGAATATTGCTAATATGAACTTCAATAGCTGGAAGATTTACAGCAGACAATGCATCTCTAATTGCTATAGATGTGTGCGTATATGCAGCTGCATTGATGATGATACCCTGAGCATCTCCATAACACTCTTGAATCTTATCTACAAGCTCACCCTCTAAATTACTTTGAAAAAATTCAATCTCTAAGTTATTTTGAGCTGCAAAATCTTTCATTTGCGCATGTATCTGCTCTAACTTCATTGGACCATATACCTGTTGCTCACGGACACCTAACATATTTAAATTTGGACCTTGTATAACTATTACTTTCATTTTTTACCTTTTTTAAATCTTTTAAGGAGTTATTTTATCTAAAAATAGCATAATCTATTTTAAATTTCAACAAAAGATAAATAATATGCAAATAATTGTTCCAAACTATATACTAACTTCTAGTATGATTTTCAAAGATAAAGCTGTGGCTTTTGATAAAAAAATTCAGAAAATAGCACCGCTTGAAGAACTTGAAAAAGAGTTTCCAAATGCTCAAATCACTACACTTCAAAAGAACTCACTTTTGATGCCAGGGTTGATAAATGCTCATCTACATGTAGAATTTTCAGCGAACAAAACAGAACTCAGCTATGGTGACTTTATGTCTTGGCTATACAGTGTTATAGAAAATCGTGAAGAACTTATAGGTGGATGTGATTCTACATGTATGAGTGAAGCTATAGAGAGTATGCTTGATTCTGGAATAACAACCTTTGGAGCTATAAGTTCACATGGGCTTGATCTGCAAGCATGTGCAGATGCAAAACAAACCGTTGTATTTTTCAATGAACTCATAGGCTCACAAGCAACAATGGCAGATACTCTTTTTGGAGATTTTCTGTCTCGTCTTGAGAGTTCAAAAACTGTTACAAGAGATGGATTTTATCCTGGAGTTGCTATTCATTCACCCTACTCTGTTCATCCAGTTTTAGTAAAAAAAGCTCTTGGCATTGTTAAAAATGAAAAACTAAAGCTCTCCGCTCACTTTATGGAAAGCAGAGCTGAGAGAGATTGGCTAGATAGTAGTGATGGTGATTTTAAGGAGTTCTTTGTGACTCTACTAAAACAACATTCTGCGGTAAGTGGTTCTAAGGAATTTTTAGAATATTTCGATGGCTACAATACACTCTTAACACATGTGACACACGCTAATGATGATGAACTCCATACTATTGCAAACAATAACCACACAGTAGTACACTGCCCTATCTCAAACAGACTCTTAGGTAATGGCGCATTAAATATAAAAGAGTTAGATGCTAAAAATATTAGGTGGATAGTTGCAACAGATGGATTAAGTTCTAATTATAAACTTGATCTTTTTGAAGAGATGAAAGTAGCACTATTTATGCACTCCGACATGCCATTGCTAGATTTAGCAAAAAAACTTCTTAATAGTGTGACTATAGATGCAGCACAAGCACTTGGACTAAACACAGGAGAGATAGCGGAGGGGAAAAATGCTGATATGCTGATAGTAGACCTAGATCAAGAACCAAACGATGAGTTAGCCATTCATTTAATACTTCATCGTTATAATATCTCTAAAGTTTACATAAATGGAAAACTAGAAAAAGGTAACTAATGCAATTTATAAAAAAATTATTCGCACCCATAGGTGCTACAATAAACTATATACAAAACCACTTCAAAGCTATGCTATTTCTGCTTCTTGTAACGCTTATTTTCATGCCAACAAGTAATGAAGATTTAACTCCTACTAATCTTCAACGCATCGATCTAGTTGGTCCTATAATGGAGGTATCTGAGGTCTTAGAAAAAATTGAAAAAGCAGATAAAGATGCCAAAGTCAAGGGTGTATTATTTGTAATAGACTCACCAGGTGGGGCTGTAGCTCCCTCTATAGAGTTGGCATATGCCATAAAAAGACTCAAAGAAAAGAAACCGGTGGTGGTATATGCTCAGGGTACCATAGCAAGTGGAAGCTACTATGCCAGTATCTGGGCCGATGAGATTATTGCAAATCCAGGTTCCATGGTTGGTAGTATCGGAGTTGTGATGCAGGGTGCTGACATAAGTGAGCTTATGGAGAAAGTTGGTATATCTTCTCAAAGTGTACAAGCTGGAAAATATAAAAAAGTTGGTACAGCAGACAGAGCATGGAAAACATTTGAAGTGAATGAGCTAAACAAGGTTATTCAGGGTACTTATGATATGTTTACAAATGATGTTGCTAAAGCAAGAGGGCTCGATATTAAAAAACGAAATCAATTTGCAAATGCTCATATATTTACAGCATATCAAGCTATGGAGGTTGGCTTAGTTGATTCACTTGGAGTTACTTATGATGCGAAGCTTAAACTTGAAGAACTCAGTGGTGTTTCAAAACCTGTTTGGAGCAAGGAAGACAAGTTTGATAAGCTCATGAAGAAGTTATCAGCTACAACTGCTGTAACTCTTCATACTTATTTTCCAAGTTTAGTTTTAAAGTAGGAAAGGGGATTGTACCTCTGCTACTGTTATAATACTAGCACTATTTTCAAAAATTCTTTTTACTCTATCTTGCCATAGTTTACCAAACGCTTGCATCTCTTGCATGTTAGCTTGTCCACTCATCATTTTTTGCATAAGTGGTTGCATTTCTGGGTTTGGCATAACTGCTGATGGATTATAAAAAACATCTACACTTTTGCCATTATCTACTCTTGTAAGTCTAATGTTAGAGTCAATATTTGCATCAAAATCCATCAAAGAGTGTCTAGCAAATTTACCAGCTAAACCTTTAAATCCACTTTTGTCAGTAGCACCTGTGATTTGTGAAACAACATTACCTATAACACCTGCAACACCCTCCTCAAGCGATTCTTTAAACTCAACTTTCACATCTCCACGCATAGCAAGCGTATCTGGATAAAGAGCTTTTAAGCCTTCTAATGTGATAAGATAAGCTCCTGCAACTGTTGGACAAGAGTGTCCTGCTGATTTTACAATATCAAGGTATGTAAATTCATACTCTCCACCTGCAAATGCACCTAAAACAGCTGATAATTGGTCTTTTACTCTTATAGTTTCTACGCCATCATAAAACTTTGGATAGTTCATATTTTTCCTTTTTGATTACTTTTGCACCTATAAAAACTTCATCACTTTGAACATCAAACAAATCATCTACATGCAGAGATGCAATATCTATAACTTTAGCATCTTTTGATACCTGTGCAAAACCTCTTTTTCTTTTTAGTTTTGGATGGTTGGATTCTAGCATCTTTTGAGTGTTGAGGAGTTGATTTTGAGCAATATTTATGTTTGTATCTATAGCATAATTAAAACTTTCTCTTATAACTTGTACCTCTTGCATCTTTTGCTCTAGTTTCTTCTGGAGTGAGTGATTTTGATAAAGTTCATGAAGATGAGCAAGTTCTTGTTTTTTAGTTTGGAGTTTTTGAGTCATCAGATGTGAGTATTGAGAACTTAAAGAATCAAGTGTCTGGTAAAGTTCATTTGTATCAGGAAGTATTATCTCCATTGCTGCACTAGGTGTAGCTGCTCTGACATCAGCCACAAAATCACTAATGACCCAGTCTATCTCATGACCAACTGCTGATACTATAGGGGTAGTAGCTTTAAAAATGGCATCTGCTACCACTTCTTCATTAAAACCCCATAAATCTTCTATACTCCCACCACCACGACCTATAACGATGATATCATATTTTTTTGCATCACTCATTATGATGGCATTTGCTATCATCTGTGAAGCATTGTCTCCTTGAACTAGAACATCATATATAGTTATCTCTATTGCTCTATATCTTGCATTTGCCACTCTAAGCATATCTTGCAAGGCTGCTCCAGTTGCTGAGGTGATGAGTGCAATTTTTTTAGGAAACTGTGGAAGTTGCTTTTTGATATTAGGCTCAAAATACCCCTGTGAAGAAAGTTTTTGCTTCAATTGTTCAAAGGCTAAAGCCAAAGCACCTTTGCCTGCTGGCTCAATACTAAAACAGTTTATCTGATACTCTCCACGAGGTTTATAAAGTGTAATTGCGCCATCAAGGATAACCTTCAAACCCTCTCTCAACTGAAATTTTAACTTTGATGCATTACCACGAAACATAACTCCACGAACAGTTGAGCCTGAATCTTTTAGTGTAAAGTAGATATGTCCTGAGTTATGAAAAGTGATACGAGAGAGTTCTCCCTCAACCAAAACCCTAGTAAAACTTGATTCTAAAAGGGTTTTTATCTGCTCGTTTAATGAGGAAACACTAAGTCTATGCATTAAAACTATATGACCCAATGAGGCGAACATGATTTTGTTCTCTTTGTGCTCCACCATATCCATCATACTCACTAGTTCTAATAGCATTACAAAAAGCTAAAAACCATGCTTTTGTAGGTTTATATATAATACAAAAATCTATCTCATAAGCATCTGTCGTTGATTGCCAACCTTTTGTAGTTACTGTTTTTGATTTCCCATAATTAGCATAAGTTGCAAACAACTTAAGCCCTTTGATAACTTCATAGTTACCTCCAAATTTATATGCTTTTACATCTTTACGATATTGATTACGGGAAAAGAGTGAGCTGGTATATGCTACATCGCTACCAAATATATTGTACATCTGATCACTCTTGCTAGATTGATTATACGCGATGAAAAAATTCCATGCTTTTGACTTTAGCTCTGCTTTTGCCCCAGCTAACCAAAAATCGATATCTTTTTTAGTATATGGATTTTTAAAATTATCTACACTTTGTTGATTAAGATATTGAGCACTTAATTTCATTTTTATAGATTCACTAAGCCCTAAAGTATAGATAGCATCTGCATAAAAATTATTAACAATATTATCAGTATAGTAGTCCCAGATAGAGACTTCAAGGTTTTTCACACCTTTATATGTCGCTCCAAGGGCAGTGATACCTGCTGAGTCATCAACCCCAGCTATATCTTTTATGGAGATAAAATCAGCCTGCCCTAAACCACCCTTTTCCTCAATAACATTTGGAGCACCAGCAGTTCCTGTTGCTTCACCAATCAACATCCAATCTGTTACAGCTCTTGAACCATAGGAAAGAGTAGTTATCTGCATTAAATCTAAACTTAACCCGCTTATAACCTCCGTCCCAATCCCATATGCCTCATAAAAATTTGGCATCAAAGAGAACTTTATCTTTGTCATAGGAGTGTTTAAAATTTGTCGTCCTAATTTTGCCCGCACCCTGTTTTTATACTTATAAGAAAGATAGATCTCCCCAAACTGAGCTGTTTCCCCTCCTCTTGGAGCTGCAAACATACCCCTAGCTGGCTTTTTATCAGCACTTTCCCACTCAGTAAGACCGGTATCACCATTAAGATATGCACCGATTCCAACCTTTAAGCTATCAGTGAAAATATCTGGTGATTCATATTTTAACTTTACTAAATATCCACTACCGTTATTTGGGGTATAGCCATTATCTTTATCATATAGTACATGCATAGCCTTAATCATACCAGACACTGTACCAACATCCTTACCATTATCGGTTTTTAGTTCAACTGCACTAAAATGTGTAAATATCCCAAGCATACCAACTAATACAACTATTTTATATATCATCGCTATCTCCTATTTGTATAATCTAGCCAAGAGGCTCATTTACTTCAACTTTACATCCATTATTTTGGCAATCAATATTTGCATCAAAATAAAATATATGTGATACATCAAATTCTCCATCATCTAGTTTCATCCATGCTTCAAGTGCTCTACCACCACTTGCACAACTAAACACAAGAGTTTTATTTTTTACAAGTAATTTTAACCTCTTCTAATAAGTTTACTAAAGTATCAAAAAGTACGCCACTACTTACTTCTGCTACTTTAAATGCTTCTATAATCTCCTCTTTATTTTCAGCACAGTTATTAGTT
>JAYEGN010000095.1:0-3049 GCA_034659115.1 Campylobacterota bacterium | reverse complement strand
ACAACATGATAATTGAGTCTAGTAACTAACCATATTTTAAACAACTCTTAGATATAATCGCGAAAATTTATATCTAAGAGAATTAAACTATGGTAACAGTACAAAATCTAATAATGCGTTTTGGAAATAGAGTCCTATTTCAAGACATAAACCTCAAGCTTGACCGTCATAAACGCTACGGACTTATCGGTGCGAACGGTGCAGGAAAAACAACTTTTTTAAATATTCTAAGTGGTCTTATTAATGAATATGAGGGTGAAATAGTCATCCCTAAAGCTAATAAAGTTGGTGTTTTAGGACAAAATCAGTTTGCTTTTGAAGATTATACTATTATGGATGCTGTTCTTTATGGTAACAAAAGACTATATGATGCTATAAAAGAGAAAGAAGAGCTTTATATGACTGGTGATTTTGAAGATGATGCTACAAACAATCGTTTAGCTGACCTTGAAGTTATCTGCGTTGAAGAAGACCCAACTTATGAGTATGATGTAAATATCGCTAAGATTCTTGAGAATGTTGGTCTTAGTGCAGATATACATCAAGAACTTATGAGTACACTAGATTCTGCTGACAAGTTCAAAGTTTTACTAGCACAAGTTCTCTACCCAAAGCCTGATGTTTTATTCCTTGATGAGCCTACCAACAACCTTGACATCGAGACTATTAGCTGGTTAGAGCATGAACTAAAAAGACATGAGGGAACTTTAGTTGTTATATCTCACGATAGACACTTTTTAAACTCTGTTGTAACAAATATACTAGATGTTGATTATCAAAAGATTCGTGAATTTACTGGAACTTATGATGATTGGTATATCGCTGCAAATGTTATCGCAAAACAAAATGAGCTAGACAATGCTAAAAAAGAGAAAGAGAAAGAGCAACTAGAAGCTTTTGTTCGTCGCTTCTCTGCAAATGCATCAAAAGCAAAACAAGCAACTTCAAGACAGAAGCAACTAGATAAGTTGGTGATTGAAGATATAAAACCATCGAGCAGAAGAGATCCAAGCATAGTTTTTAAAGCTAAAAGAACTATGGGAGATGAGGCACTTACCCTAAATGACATCAACTTTACTTATGATGATGGAAATGAAGTTTTAAAAGGCATAAACCTAAAATTTGACCCAGATGAAAAAGTAGCACTTATAGGTGGAAATGGTGTTGGTAAGACTACACTTCTTAAGGTTATGATGGAAGAGATGAAGCCTAGTAGTGGAGAGATTTTATGGGGTGCAACTATTGAAAACTCATACTTCCCACAAGATACAGCAGATACTATCAGTGGAGATGGAACTCTTTATGATTGGCTTAGAGCATTTGACCCTAAACGCGATATTGCAGAGATTAGAAACTGTCTTGGTCGCATGCTTTTTAATGGCGAACAGCAAGAAAAATCAGTAGTAAGTATATCTGGTGGGGAAAAACACAGAATGATGCTAAGCAAAATGATGCTTGAGGGTGGAAACTTTTTAGTTCTTGATGAACCATCAAATCACCTTGACCTTGAGGCTATCGTTGCTCTTGGCGAGGCTCTTTATAATTTTAAAGGAAATGTTATCTGTGTTTCTCACGATAGAGAGTTACTGGATGCTTTTGCTTCTCGTATTATAGAGATACATGCGGATGGGACTATAACAGACTTTAAAGGTAGTTATGAAGAATATGCACAAGCTAAAGAAAAAGGAATACTGTAATGGCTAAATATAAAAAGTTTTTAGGATTAGGAATAGCAGGTAACTTTGCACTTCATCTAGCGCAAGCTGGAGAGCTAGAAGAGTTTAAAGATATTATAACAGCAGAGGAAGCTGCACCAAAAGGAATATTTCCATTTTATCTGCCTCGCTCCATAGATTTGCAAAGTGGGCTTATTCTACATGCAAAAGATATCTTAAGTACATATCCTTTATCAAGTGATAATATCCAACTTCCAAAGGGAAACCTTAATGTTCAAGCTGAACCAGAAGTTGGACTTATCTGTGATTTAGAATATAGTGCAGGTAAACTTTCTAAAATCACGCCTACCTACTTTGGTGCATATAATGACTGTTCTATCAGAGTAGCAGGTGCTTCTAAAATTAGTGAGAAAAAAAACTGGGGTGAGAACTCTAAAGGCTTTAGCAACACTCTGATTAAAATAGATAAATTTGAAAAGGGTGGAGTTATGGACAACTACTCCATCTGTAGCTTTCTTAGAAGAGATAATGAGCTACATGCTTATGGTGAAGATGTAGAGCTAACTGGCTATAGTTACTTTTATGAGAAACTACTAGACTGGATACTAAACCAGATCAACACACAAAATGATTTTGGGCCACTAGAAGCTGTAAGTGAGTATATAGATGCATGTGAACATCCTAAAGAGCTTATTATAAGTATAGGTGCTACAAGATATACAGAGTATGGCGAAAAAACATTTTTACAAAAAGATGATGAAGTTATAGTCGCTCTTTACAACAGGAATGATTTTACACCCTCTCAAGCAAGCCATAATATAAAAAATCACCTCTATGACAATATGAGTATACTGGCTCAAAAAGTTCACTAATATGAGTAGAGGAAAAAAGCTCGACATATTCATCGGTGCAGATATTGATGATAGTTGGGCAGAGGTTCAAACTCCTCGAAAATCTAAAGTATCTGATGAGATATTAGAACCATCTAAACACTTTTTGATATTTAAAAAAGAAAAAAGAAGAGGCAAAACAGTCACCCTTGTTGGGGAGTTCTTCATGCCAAAAACCGATACCACAGCTACACTAAAGCTACTCAAAAAAAAGCTTGGATGTGGAGGAACTCTCAAGGACAACTGGATGGAATTTCAAGGTGAATCAAAAGATAAGCTTAAACCTCTTCTAGTGGATATTGGGTTTAGATTTAAGCATGGTCACTAAATTTTCCAAAACAGATAGATATATATTTATAAGCTAGATTTCAGTACCTCTTAGTTATAATTTCGCTCTTTAAAAGATGGCCAATTAGCTCAGTCGGTAGAGCAACTGACTGAAAATCAGTGTGTCCTTGGTTCGATTCCGAGATTGGCCACCAC
>JAYEGN010000094.1:0-3090 GCA_034659115.1 Campylobacterota bacterium | reverse complement strand
CTCTTACTCAAGACGAACTCATCTATCTTAAAGAAAAAGAGAAACAAAAAGTTTTAAAAAGCAATGATGGAATCATTATAAGACGCTCCAAAAAGTTTGAAGAGCATTTTATAGATGTCCAAACAAAGATTGATAGAAATTTTGCCATACTCAATGCTTATCTTGATGGATACTCTCAAGTTGACATAGCTTCGTATCTGCAAGTATCAAAGTCTTTAATCTCAAAAATAGTAAAAAGTGGAGATTCACTCACAGGGGTGTAATTGTGAAAGGTACGCACCTTACTATAGACATCGTAAAAGGAAGAGGCTCAAGCTTCTCTCTTGAAATCCCACTTGGACTAAGGTTTATAGCAGTTTCCAGACTCTATACTGATGAAGAATATAAAAACTTAGAAGAGATAGAAGTAGACTAATCTTAGTAGGTTTTATAGCTAAGCTAGGTGCGAAAGTTCAGTTATAATATTTCATCTATTTTATTTGTAATTATTTCCAATGATTCAAAGGGTTTCATAATATAATCAATTGCTCCATGTCGTTGAGCATCCAAGACAATTCTCAGTGTAGAACTTGCTGTCATAATAATGACTTTAGCATTAGGATATTTCTTTTTTAGTTTTGGAAGCAACTCGATTCCGTTTATTTGAGGCATCATAACATCAAGTAAAATTATGTCTGTATCTTTTGAAATATATGATAGTGCACTCAGCGGGCTTGAATATGTTTTTATTTCATAAGCTTTTTTTCTCGATAGAAAGTTGTTTAACAAAGTCAATGTATCTCTTTCATCATCGATTATAGTGACCTTTATTTTTTGCTCTGACATTATTTTCTCCTATTGTTTTTAAAGATTGAGACTGCTGCTACTTTCATCATCTCTTGACTTCTTTCTTCAACCATTGCATCTAAATATTCCCCAAGATCTTGACTCGCTTTTTCAATAGTTTGAACGCGTTTTTCTATTATATCTTTAGAACATAGTGCTTTATCCCCGCTACATTCACTTGCTAGTAGATTTGCTTCTCTGTGGACTGTTGCGTGAGGTGCTTCTAGTTTTGAAAAGGATGGCATCTTAGAAAAATACTCTTTTCCTACCCCTTGTTCATACCATTTTCCAAGTCTACAGCTTGAGTGCGTAGAGCTTTCAAATTCATTTTTTTCACCAAAAATAAGAGCATAAACATTATGTTTGTAAAGCAGATGATCAATTTTTGCCAAGGCTACAAATATAATGTCACTTATATGCTCTATCTCAAATTCTGAGCGTGAAGCGTTTTGCTCAAAGGCTCTGACTTTGGTATCAAGTTTAGAGATTGTCTCTTTAGTCTCTAATACTAGTTGGTTTACTTCAGCCGTGCTCTCCTCCGCTTGAGAACTTTCCTGCTGCATAGACTTGACGACTATCGATATATCTTTAGTGGCCATTTGTGTTTTTTCTGCAAGTTTTCTCACTTCATCTGCAACTACGGCAAAACCTCTTCCATGTTCACCGGCACGAGCTGCTTCTATGGCAGCATTAAGTGCTAGAAGATTAGTCTGGTCTGCAATATCCTGAATAAGTGTAACCACGGATGAGATCTCAGAACTTCTTGTGTTTAAAGACTGCATATCTTCCATCGTGTTTTGCATATGAATATCAAGAGATTCCATCGCCTCTGAAGATGATACAATCAGCTCAAGTCCCTCTTGGGATTCTTTAGAGATACTGATAGCTTCTGTTTTCATCTGTTTAAGCTCATCGAGCATATTGGTAAATGTACTTTGTGTATTGGTAAGTGATTTTGTGATAGTGCTTTGGTGCATCTCTAAAATATTAGAGTCTCTTGTATCTCTCATATCACTTTTAATAATGCTGTAAATTGTATCGCCGTTACTGTTTGGACGGCTTTTTACTTTGCCTGAACAGTTGTTAAGGTTTATTTTTTCCTTACCCTTTTGTAGTTCATCTATCAACTCTGAAGGGTTTTGTACAAGAGATGATGCCAGCTCATTTTGAAACAGCATCTCCTTGTTTTTTCCAACTACTACTATAAGCTCTTCACTGGAAAACATAGAGCATTCTTTAAAAAAATTTCTCTCTTTTTCAAGCTCTTGAATCTTTGTTTCATATTTGTCAATATCTGTTTGTTTGATTTTTGGTTTAGTAAAAAACATTTTATTTCCTATTGTAAATTCTATTGTGGTATTTTAAGATAACTGAATTACACACACATTACACAGTAATCACTAGGTAATCACCATTGAGTAAGATTTTATTATGAAAACAGAAAACGAATATAACGATATTTTATCAATGGTTACACATGATTTGAAATCACCGCTTAGTGCCGTTATGGGGGCATTAGAGATGCTTTCATATGATGATCTGACAAAGTCAGAAAAAAAAGAATCTATCACTATTGCTAGAAAAGCAACTAAAAATATTTTAAAGTTAGTGGAGGATATTTTAGTGATGGCCAAACATGAGGCTGGTAAAGAACATGTTAATTTAAAAAAGGCTAATAATCTTAATGATTGCTTTGAGGATATAATCAAAACTTTTAAGTATCAGATGAAGATAAAGAATATAAATTTTAAAACTGATATACCTAAGGACTTGCCTGTTGTCTATTGGGATATTGACAAAATACAATATCATGTTTTAAATAATATAATTTCCAATGCTATTAAGTTTACTTCTGCAAACGGACATATACTAATGAGTGTAGAAAATAGGAAAAATAGTGAAATCATTATCAAAATCAAAGATGATGGAATCGGTATACCTATGCATAAAAGAAAAAATGTGTTTGAAAAATATGAGACTTTTGAGAAAGTAAAAGTTCTAAAAGGCTCTGGACTTGGTTTATATAATGCTTATTGTTTTACATGTCAGCATCAAGGAAGTGTGAAAATTATAGATGGGATAAATAACAACGGGGTAGGCTTTATAATAAGACTACCTATAAGAGCGTACTAATTGAAATATGTTGATTATCTGCTTTAGCAACTTTTTTTTCAGATGAGAGTACAAGGTTTATATTATCAATTGACCTGTTTTTACATTTGACACTAATCTCTACAACAGCAGCACTGACACTTAATAGAGGGA
>JAYEGN010000093.1:0-3098 GCA_034659115.1 Campylobacterota bacterium | reverse complement strand
CTTATGGAATTATTTGGGTTAAATGTAAATAGTTAAGGTCTAAACTTTATTTAGATTTAATTTTTTAAATATTATAGATTAACATTTCGCTAATACATTAGTGGTATAATTTTTACAAGATTCAACAATTATATAAAGGCTATATTATGAATGTAAACTCTACAACTGCTATGCAACAGATGCAAATGAGAAAAATGGATGGCTCAGGTGCAAATAGTTCATCTTGTCCATCATCATTTAGTATTTTTAAAAAGATACTTATAACTGCTTCACTGCTATTATCAGTTGATTCAACACTTTTAGCTTCCTCTAATGGTGAAGAGCTATTTATACAAAAATGTGCAATCTGCCATTCCATGAAAAGACCTCAAGATAAATCAACTATGACAGCTCCACCAGCTAAGGGAATTATGTTTCACATGAGTGAAGATATTGGAAGTGATGAAAAAATTTTAGCTCATATCAAATCTTTTACTCTTAATCCTACAAAAGATAAAGCGATTTGCAGAAGCGTAAGAAGATTTGGTTTAATGCCTTCTCAAAAAGAAAACATCACACCAGAGGAGCTAAATA
Organism: Campylobacterota bacterium; assembly: GCA_034659115.1. GTDB lineage: Bacteria > Campylobacterota > Campylobacteria > Campylobacterales > Sulfurimonadaceae > Sulfurimonas. The sequence goes on along the minus strand of JAYEGN010000093.1, from coordinate 2,525 downwards.
CAGTTGCTCATTGGATGATTGATAATCTTAAAATGACACCACAAGAGTATGAAAGAAGAAAAAATAGGGGAAGAGCTAACAGGTAGATTTTACTTTATAATTAGTGAAATAGTAATTTTTCTCTCATCAATATGCAGCTTTTTTTCTATTTCAAGCTGAGTACATAGTTTTTCAACAATATGTAGTCCTATACCAAGCCCTCTTTCTCCCTCTTTATAAAATCTATCGAAAATTTTTGAAGGATTTTTAATACCGTAACTATCATTTGAAATATTGATTGTATTATTGGATGTGTAAACCTTTACAAAGCCATTTGAAGTATTGTATTTACAGGCATTACTTAATAGATTATATATGATTCTACTAAAAGCATTTTTATCACTATAGATGGTTCTATCTACTATATCAACTTCCCATGAAAGATAATCATACATAGAAGCAAAAAAAAGTATCTGCTCTTCTAAAATGTTTTTTAGTAAGAATTTTTCATTTTGAAAATGCATATCTTTTAGATATAGGTCAAGGTTTTTATGTAGCATAGAGATAATATTGGTACTTTGTTTTATACTTTGTATCTCTTCATTATCTATGTCTATCATCTTTATATTGATTAAAATAGAAGTTAGAGGAGTATTTAAATCGTGTATGATATCTTTGATAAACTCCTCCAATAACTCTAGGGCATCTCTTAGTGGACGAAGGGCATATAATGAAAATAGTAGTGATATACCCATAGCAATCAAAGAAAATAGTAAAAGTCGCAGGTAAATCATCTCTTTTATATCTGTGAGCAAAATATTATATTTTTCAAGAGGGTAGTAGATTTTTAAAAGGGTGTCTTCTTCCATAGGAGTTAGTATAAAAAGATTTATTTTATCAGAGTGGAGTTCATAAAGTTTTTGATTGCTATTGGAGACAATATCTATATTAAAACGAGTATCATCAAAGAAAAAGCTATAATTTTTCATCTCCAAGAATAGTTGTTCACGAAGATGTTCTTCTTCAATCTTATAATAATTATAAAAAATAAAAAGTAAAAAAAGCTCTATTACTACAAAAAACAGGATAATCCCTTTGTAGAGCGACTCTTTTTCAGATAATTTTATAACCAACTCCTCTTACATTCTCTATCTCTATATTCAAGTTTTTTTTCATTTTTGTTATATTGACTCTAAGTGCTACATCTGATGGCTTTTCTAATAATTCAAAAAGTTCATCTTTAACAACTGGGTTTGGAAAGTTTTTTATAAGCGAAATAAATATTTTTTTTGAACATCGCCTAAAGATAAAAGCTCATTTTTGTAAAAGATCTCATTAGTTTGTATATCTATTTCATACTCTTTAAAATTGATTTTTTCTTTGAGTGTTACTGTTTTCGCTTTTATGCGAACAAGTAGCTCATCTGGGTCAAAAGGTTTTTTTATGTAGTCATCAGCTCCAGCAATAAATCCTTTTGTTACCGAAGATATGTCAACTAAGGCTGAGATAATAATAGCGGGAGTAAAGTCATCTGACTCTCTTAACATAGTCAGTAAATCTATGCCATTTAGGAGTGGTACATCTATATCAAATAGGTAGAGTGAATATTTATTTTCATAACTAAAATTAACCGCTTCTTCCCCATTTTTAGCCCAATCAACATCATAACCATTTTTAGATAAGTACTTTATCAATGTTTTACAAAGATTTGGATCATCTTCGAGAAGAAGAATTTTATTCAAAATATACTCCAAGTTTTATAGAGATTGCATGGTCATAAGACATGTCGTTTAAAGCATAAGCATAATTTATAGTAGCAAAATAGTTCTTAGAAAAACTATAACTGTTAAACCATGAAACTGCCTTGTAAGCATCTGTATCCTCATACGCAGAACTACTATATTCATACGACAAAGCACTATACCATCTTTCATTAAGGGCATATCCACTACCAAATGAGTATGTATTGGTATTTTTATAGTCCACATAACTACTATCTCCACTTATGGTGTAGCCATAATACAGGAAGATATTTTGCTTAGTATTTAGAAAATAATTTAGATTTAATGCTGCAAAATAATCATCTTCTCCCGTACCCATATAGGTATCATTCTCTTCATCAATTCTAGATGTAGATACTTTAGCTCCCACATATATCTTACTGCTTAATGAATCTGAATTGATTGAGTATCCAGCAGTCATATATATATCACCTGTTTCTTTGAAGATGTTACTTGGAGTATCAAGAACAGTGTAGTTTGCATTTGAAATAGAGAAATCCCATTTGTAGTAACGGTAGTTTAAGTAGAAGTTTAGATTATTAAGTTGTTCATTATCTTGATCAATGTTTATGTCAGAGCCTATTTTAAAGGTTATTGAACCATAATAAGTATCATTTTTAGGGCATCCCCACTTATCAACAAGTTTATCAAAAGGAGTGTTTGGGCATCTGTCTATAGCATCTTCAACACCATCAATATCGTAATCTTGATAAGCAGTTAGCTTTGAAGAATATAGCAAAAATATTAGTATAATCTTTAGATATT
>JAYEGN010000092.1:0-14834 GCA_034659115.1 Campylobacterota bacterium | reverse complement strand
AACCATATATGAAAAACTTCAAGATGCACTTTCTAACAGTATAGAAAAGGGTAGTTGTTCTATAGAGATAGAGGTTTAGACCTATTTAAGATTGTTATAGGTTCTCTATAGTAAAATAACAATCTTAAAACCCAAATAATTCCATAAGGATTTATAAAATTTATCTATGCTTGTGCTTAAGGGATGTTTAGTAAAAATTTTAAGCCACCTTATTGGTGGTGTAAATTTTTAATGAACCTGCCTTGAGTGCAATGATAGTTTAAATTTTTTATTCTTATGGAATTATTTGGGTTAAAACTAGGAGTAATAGTGGAAAATATTTATGGTATAGAGTACTCAAAGCCAGAAGTAGTATTGCTTCAAGATACTGGGATTGGTGTAGCAGAGGCAGCAGCAAGAACCTGTTACGATTCATTTGAAAATAGTGAAAATGAAGCTATCAATTTCATAGAAAACAGTATGCCAGATACTGACATGTGCGATAAGATAAACTCCATAGAGGAGTCAAGTCTACTTGGTGATCTTTCTTGGACATATTTTCATCATAGCATATTAGAACATGCCAATCTGTCTTTCTTGATTCGCGGAACTTCAAGAGGCGTGCTTCAAGAACATGCAAGGCATCGTATACAGGCTATAAGTGTTAGAAGTACTCGTTATACGATGAGTTCAATTATTAACGCATTTGTAGCATCTATGGGTAATAGAGAGTTTTTTATAGATAAAATCTTAAGTTTTGATATGTTTGTGACTTCTGAAAAAGAGTATAATCGTATAGAGATTTCAGCAATGTTTGATAAGTTAAAGTATCAGCAAAATCGGGTAGAAGATTTTTCTGCTATAGCTATAGCAAAAAGTTCCTTAGGCTTCTTGGAGGAGTTTAAAACCGATTCATCTGTATTGTTTGATGCCTTAGAAACTGGTAAAAAGAAGAGAAATGTTGGTGATGCTTTTAAGCATATAGTTACAGATAATGTGAAAGTTGATATGGTTGTAACATTCAACCTTAGAAGTTTAAGAAACTATTTTACTCTTAGAGATAGTGGAGCAGCATTTTTTCAGATTCGTTGGTTGGCTAAAGAGATGATGAGGGTTACACCTTCAAAGTATTTAGATCTAATAGTAAAAAAGGCTTAACATGTATAGATATTACTTAGTGTTATTGTTTATGTTTAGTGCTTGTTCAAACATCACATTTAATGCAAGCATGTGTGATAAAATAGCATCAGATCCAAATGCGATTATACCTCAAGAGTGTAGAAACTATAATGAGCAAGAGGCTCAAAAAGCATTTGACAAAACAAAAGATAAACAACAAAGTGAAAAAGAAGATATTGTAGAGTTTAGTAAAGAATAGATTTTAGAGGAGTATATATGAGTGTAGAAAAAGAGTTACTAGCTAGAAGTGGTGGTAGATGTGAACTATGTGGAAATGTTGATGAACTTAGTGTCTTAGAGGTTTCTCCATCGAATGCAAGTGCTGATAAATCGATTTATGTTTGTTCTACATGTAAAGTGGGCATCGAAGATAAAGATGCTGTGGATGAAACACATTTTAACTGCTTAAATGAAAGCATGTGGAGTGAAGTTCCGGCGGTTGTAGTCGTAGCTTATAGACTTTTAAATGCTCTTGGCAGACAAGACTTAGTTGATATGATTTACATGGAAGATGATATCAAGGAGTGGGCTGATGCTGGACTTCCTGATGAAAATGCACTTGTTTATAAAGATGCGAATGGCGTGATTCTTAAGGTTGGAGACAGTGTAGTGATAACTAAAGACTTAGATGTTAAGGGAGCAGGATTCACCGCTAAGAGAGGTACTGCAGTTAGAAATATAGGTCTTGTGCCAAATGATTCTGAGCATATTGAGGGTCGTGTGAATGGTGTGAAGATTCATATACTTACTAAATTTCTTAAGAAGTCATAACAATTATGACATGTAGCGATAGATTTCACAATATTGACAAGGATTTTAGAAATCCTTTCGCAAGAGATAGGGATCGGATTATCCACTCTGGTTCATTTAGAAAACTTGAGTATAAAACGCAGGTTTTTTTAAATCAGGAGGGTGACTTTTTTCGTACTCGCTTAACGCACTCTTTGGAAGTTTCCCAGATTGCTCGATCAATAGCCTCGCATCTTGGTTTAAATGAATCTTTAGCAGAATCGATAGCTCTTGCTCATGATTTGGGTCATACTCCTTTTGGACATGTGGGTGGTGACACGCTAGATGAATGCTTAAAAAATGATGGTTTTAAAAATGGGTTTGAACATAATTTTCAAAGCTTTAGAGTCGTTTCATCATTAGAAAAAAGATATAAGGGTTTTGATGGACTCAATCTTACTTTTGCGACACTCGAGGGGATTTTAAAACACTCCTACCCTTATAAAAAAAGCTTCTTACCATCTTGGATTGATGAAAAGTTCGATTTAGATACGCATCCATCAATAGAAGCGATGGTAGTAGATCGTGCAGATGAGATAGCATATATGAGTCACGATATTGAAGATGGAATAAATTCAGGTCTTATCGATATTGATGATTTAAAAGAGAGTGAACTTATAGACGAAATTTTACATAAAGTACAAAAAGAGGGAGTAACTCAAGATGAAGATGAGATGTTTCGTTATCGCTTTAGCTCACACATTATAAATCATCTTGTGTACTCTTTATTGGAGTATTCACAAAAAAATGTAGACAATAAAGAAATTTTGTGTGCCTCAATAGGAAGCTCAACTACTTTGCCTATAGGATTTGATGCTAAACTAGAAACCAAGATAAAAAAACTAAAAAAATTGTTACTAAACAAACTGTATAAACATCAAAAAATAGTAGTAAAAATGTTTGCAGGAAAGCAAGCTATAAAAGGGCTTTATAGTGCATTGATGCAAGAAGAAAAGATGTTAGCAAAGTTTTATTATGAACAGTTAAATTCCAAAGAAAAACATAGAGTTGTGGCAGATGCTATAGCAAATATGAGTGATAGATATGCTTTAAGTTTTTACAATGAAATGTACGGAAAACAGTAACTATATAGATTACTATATAGTATGATAGGTCTTTTATGAAATATTTATTTATTATTACTTTATTGATATCCTCTTTTGTATTCGCTCAAGAAAAGAAAACTGATTCAGGACTTGTAGAGGTTAAGGATACTTCTGGGTTAACGCAAACTCAAGTTCGTGATATAGCTAACCAAAAAGATGAAGCTGTGCAAGTTAAAACTCAAGATGTTTTAGACACCATTATAAATAGAAGTGAGCAGGGTAGTGTGGATATCTCAACTATTCAAGCTTCATGGGAAGAGATGTCTCCCTCAGCCAAAACAGATGACTGGATTCAAACAAAATCAGGAGAGTGGTTTAAGGGTGAGATAAAGGCTATGTTTGATGAAAAACTAGAGTTTGACAGTGATGAGGTAGGATTATATAGTTTTGATTTTGATGATATTTCTCAAATAAAAAGTTACAATGTTATAGGAGTGAATATTGAAAATACAGCAATATTTTCTGGACTTATTCGTTTTAAAGATGATGAAATCACTATAATTCAAGGTGACAAAATATTTACCTTCAGTAGAAAAGAGATTGTATCTATGGCACGAGAGGGGAATAAAATACTTGATAGCTGGTCTGGGAAAATAAGTGTAAGCCTAGATGTTCGCAATGGAAATAAAAATCAGTATGATCTTGTGGCAAAAGCAGATATAAAAAGAAGAACAAGCAATACTAGGTTAGCATTTGATTATCTTGGAAGAATCTCTTCGAGAAATAAAGAGCAGACAGTAAATGATCATCGATTAAATCAGAAATTTGATGTTTATGAAACACGCAGTTTTTTCTATACGCCAGTTTTTTCAGAATACTATCAAAACAAGATTAAAAATATACAAGATCAAATAACAATTGGTATAGGTGCAGGTTACGAGATAATAAACAATAGTTTTGTAGAATGGGATCTTTCAGGTGGTCCAGCTTATACTTATGTAGAGTATATCTCTGTTTTGCAAGGAGATCATATAGTACAAGCTCCAGCATTTGAAGTTATGACACATTTAGATTTTGATATAAGCAAAAGAATAGATTTTATTATAGATTATAAACTAACATATACATCAGATGAAGCTGGTAAGTATAAGCATCACATGATTATAACACAAGAAAATGAGATAACAGATTGGTTAGATCTAGACTTTACTGCTGTGTGGGATTATTTACTTTATCCTAGGGAAACACTCGATGGCAATATACCGGTTCAAAGTGATTTTCAGTTTCTTATAGGTTTAGGTATAGATTTTTAACCCAAATTATGCATAATTTGGGTTTAACCCAAATAATTCCATAAGAATAAAAAATTTAAACTATCATTGCACTCAAGGCAGGTTCATTAAAAATTTACACCACCAATAAGGTGGCTTAAAATTTTTACTAAACATCCCTTAAGCACAAGCATAGATAAATTTTATAAATCCTTATGGAATTATTTGGGTTTAATGACTTCACTAACAAACTTTTAAATATGTTATAATAACCTTAATTGTTACAAAAGGGGTTTTAAAATGGCAAAAGAACATTCATTTGATATTAGCGCAAAAATAGATATGCAAAATTTTAAAAATGCTATAAATCTAGTAGATAGAGAAGTTGCTAACCGTTATGATTTTAAGGGAACAACTTACGAAGTTAGTTATAAAGAGAAAGAAAAGATACTTATTTTAATAGCTTCAAGTGATAATAAGTTAGATGCTCTTAAGGATATAGTTGTTTCAAAATTTTTGAAACAGGGGCTTTCATCTAAAGTTTTAGATGAGTTAAGAGTAGAAGATTCATCTGGAAACAATAGAAAGATGACTTTTAAAGTTGTTGATTATATAGAATCAAAAGAGGCTAAAAAAATCACTGCTGATATAAAGAAGATGAAACTAAAAGTAAATGCTCAAATAGAGGGAGATGCTATAAGGGTAAAAGGGAAAAACCTTGACGATCTGCAAAAAGTAATAGCAGAGATTCGTTCTGGTGAGTGGGAAGCTCCACTTGTTTTTGAAAATATGAGATAAAGGATAAACCGATGTCTAAGATGAGTATAGCAGATGCAGCGTTAAAGCTAGGTGTATCTAAAGAGGCGATACATAATCGAATAAGAAGGGGTTCTTTAGAGGTTGTGGTTGAAGATGGAGTAAAGTGTGTCATCTTAAATCAAAATGCACAACCAACGACTAAAACAACTCAAAGACGAACAAACACAAAGAGAGTTGCTTTACATGCAGATGCTAAATACTATAAACTTTTAGAAGAGCAAAATGCAAAACTGCAGATGAAAGTTGAAAAACTTGAAGTTGAAACAAAGAGTTTAAGAGATCAAAAAGAGGAGATGCTTATCCAAGAAAGAGTTCGGATTGAACAGATTTACAAAGATAAGGATGAGCAGTTAAAAAATATACTAACAACAATATCCTCTAAATTTTTACTTTCTCTTGATAATAATGAATCAGATGAGTCTATAGTTGAAGATAAAGAGCATATAGAGGTTGAAATAGAAGCGGAGGAAGAGGAAGAGGTTTTAACCAAGCTAGTCTCTTTAAAAAATTATATAAAAGATAATAACTTTTCAAAAAAAAGATCTAAAAAAATTAAAGATAAGTTTAAGAAAATCGCTAAAAAAGAGAGCAGAATCATAAAAGTTGGTAAGAAATACTATATAAATCCAAGCAAGTATGATTATAGTGACCTTTTAAACTAGCTACCCTATTTCTGCCAGCATGTTTTGCTGTGCAGAGTCTTCTATCTGTAACATGACCATAAGGAATCAAGATTTAATTTTGATTCCTAGGTACCGTTAAAGAGATTTGAAAAATTGTAAATCATAAATCGCCACTTCTAAGTGTTAAACCTTTTAGATTTGAGATAGGATGAGAGTAAGTTATACCCTCTCCCTCTCCCGTTATATCTAAATCATGCAGTATTGTATGAATGATTTTGCTTACATTTCTAGTAGGTACAATAAACATCAAGTTAGAATCAGTAGAATCAGCGTGAAGTCTATTGTAAAAGTTGTCCATCTCTTCTAGTCCCATACCGTGTGCTTGCATGATAGTAACACCTCTAGCACCAGCTTCTTTTGCAGAGAGAAGAGCTTTCTCTTCTTTTTCATGTGGAACTATGACATGGACGGCAGAGAACTGCATTTCATAAGAGTGACGCTTATCTGTTCCATGTACATTTACGGTAGATAAGCCCATGTTCTCTGCATCTTCAAGAGCATGACGAAGTTCATCCATGTGAATCTCTTCAAGTTCATGTTCTCCTTTAACACCCATTTTTTCAGTTATAACACCATATGTCATTACTGTAATCATTGGGAAAAGTGAAGCAAAAGCGATAAGACCAAAGCCATCGATAAGTGGGTCGCGTCCTGGTATGTTTGTGGCAAGACCAAGACCAAGAGCTGCAACTAGAGGAACAGTAACTGTAGATGTTGTAACTCCACCGCTATCATAAGCGATAGGGATGATATATTTTGGAGCGATAAAAGTTAATGCAATAACTATCATGTATCCAGCTATAATATAGTAAACAATATCTCCACCATGAACGATTCTAAATGCACCAAGCGAAATACCAATCGCAACACCAACAGCAACAAAAATACGCAGAACAAAGTCATTGATTTTTCCATCACTAATCTCTTTAGCTTTTCTAGCGATTGCAGTAAGGGAAGGTTCAGCCATTGTTGTTGAGAAACCTATCATAAATGCAAAAGAGTAGATGATAATGTTGCTGTCGTTTTGAGTAAGTTGAAATGCCATAGTCTCACCAAGAGAGAAAAGACCCATCTCAAGACCGATGATGAAAGCATCAAGACCAATAATTACAAGACCAAAACCTATAAGAACATTCTTTAAGTTATCAACAGGTTTTTTAAGAATAACATACTGGAAAAACAGAATAATACCAAGAATAGGTACAACATCCATCATAACGCTAAAAAGACCTTTTATGGCTGTTAATATATTGAAATCAAAGGCGGCAGCTGTTTCTTCTGTGTGAGCTACTACAGGCAGAACAACATTAGTGACCTCTACAAACTGATAGACATATATGCCATAAAATTGTACGAATATCATAGGAGTAAGTGAAGCAAAAGCGATAAGACCAAATCCATCTAAAACAGGGTTACGACCTTTTATTGTAGATGCAAGACCAATACCAAGAGCAGCAACAAGAGGTACTGTAACCGTAGAAGTTGTTACGCCACCAAGGTCAAATGCAAGTCCAACTATCTCTTTTGGTGAGAAAAAAGTAGCAGCAACAACTAAGATATATCCAGAGATGATATAGTAGTGAATTGGGTGACCTTTGATAATTCTCCAAACACCAATAACTATGGCAAAACCAACCGAGAAAGCAACAACCATTCTAAGAACAAAAGCATCTATGCGACCAGAGCTTATTCCAGCGGCTTTATCGGCTATTACCAAAAGTGCAGGTTCTGCTACAGTTGTGCCAAAACCAATCATGAAAGCAAAAATAACTATCCAAAGAGTTGAGCCTTTATGTGCAAAATCGGCAGCTAAGCCCTCACCAACTGGAAATATTCCAACTTCAAGACCAAGAAGAAAAACAGCAAGACCGACACCAACTATTGCTAGACCAATTGTGGTACTCAACCAGTTTTCTGGTACTGTTTGTATGATTGCTAGTTGAAAAAATATAATAACAAGTATTATGGGTAGCAAGTCCCTAAAAGATTCTTTTAATAGCTTTAAAAATGAGGTAAGACTTAGCACATGTTCCCCTTGTATTTAGTATAATGACATTATATACAAATCTTCATTAAAGTGAAATATAAAAGCAAGTTCCTTTGTCTATCTCACTCTCCACAGATATACTACCTTTGTGAAACTCTGTGATTATCTTATGTGTAATCGCTAGACCAAGGCCTGTTCCTGTTGCTGCATTTTTTTGTGCATTTTCTCCCTGTTTAAAGGGAGTGAAAAGTGTGTCTATCTCATCTGGTTTTATACCCTGCCCATTATCACAAATACTAAAGATATGCTTTTTATCTTCTTCTTTATAAGTTATCTTTATAACACCATCTGAGTTACTAAACTTAATGGCATTAGAGAGAATATTGATGAATGCCTGTTTTAACAGTTGCCTATCAGCATAAATATTTTGTGTTTCACTGCACTCAAACATCTCCATGACTATAGATTTCTCACTGATTAGTGTTTCAAACATAATAAGTATCTCACTAAAAAGGTTTTTAATATTCAGTTCTGATGGATTAAAATCCATCTCTCCCTCATCCATTTTTGAAAAATCAAGTATGGAGTTTACGAGAGTCAATAGATTTTGTCCAGAGATATTTATCTTTTGAATATAGCTTCTATCTTTATCTTCTAAGCTGTTTCTTCGTTGTAGTATTTGAGAGAAACCTATGATAGCATTTAGTGGAGTTCTAAGCTCATGTGACATGTTAGCTAAAAAGCGACCTTTTGCTTTTTCAGCATTTTTTGCTTTTTCAATAGCAGCATGCAAAGAAGTAGTATCATAACGAATCGCTAGAAACTCTACAATCTCATTTTTTTCATCTAGTATAGGTACAATAGTAGCAAAAACATAGTAATCACTTCCATCTTTGGCTCTGTTTTTTAGATCTCCTTGCCAAACTTCTTTCTTGAGTATTTTCTTCCACAATTCACGAAAAACTTCTTTAGGTGTATCTGGATGCCTTACAGCAGAGTGAGGTCTTCCAATCAACTCTTTGGATGTATAACCAGATATATCTGTAAAAGCATCATTTACATAGGTAACAATTCCTTTTTTGTCTGCTTTGCTGACAATAGCACCTAAATCAACAGCTCTTTTGTATTCAGATAAAATTTTATCGCTATTGGTAAAATTTTCTTCAAGTTTTTTATTTTTTATTTTTATCTGTATAAAATAATAGACAACTAAAAAACTAAAGTTTACTAAGATAAATACAATGATACTATAGGTTAAATCTTTTGCAGAGCCTATAGAAATTTCTAAAGGAATATCTACCTCTATAACTCCTCTTATATCACCAAGTTTCCAATCATTTTTTGGTGTATCAGGTCTAGCATTATGACACCCTACGCATGATGGTGCTGATAAAAAATCAGGAAAAGCTGATCTATAAATTGTTGCACTATCTTTTATCTCTTCTTTAGAATATACCTTTTGTGGATTTTTTATAGCAAAGGCAAGAGCATCCTTTTGAAACTTATCTAAAACTCTATCTTCTCTATTTGGAAAAGGGTAGTTGCTATACATCTGCACAGCAATGTCTGTCTTGTTTGTAAAGAGTTCCCCTAAGTCATGCACTAAAGTTGCAGGGAGTGGGATAGTTCCCTCTTTTATCTTGTGATCAAAATTTGCTATAAGATCAGTTTGCTCATTTACTTTTTTGAGTACATTTTTAGCATAGTAAGATCTAAACATCTTTATATAGGATATTAACCTTTCAGATTGGACAAAAGCTTCTTTTTTTGCTCTCTGTTTTTCAAGATATGGAACAAGATAAAGTATTCCAAGAAGCATTAAAGTTGAGCTTATAAGAACTGCACCAATCATGCTCTCTTTAAAGAATCTTTCAAAGAAGTTACTCATGATAAACTTTTCCCTTTATAGAATCACAAATTTCATCAATATTGTTTTTGTTCATAATACCCTCTAGGTTGGTTGAACCTGATAGTGAAGATGATATATCTATCTCATCTTCTGCAGATATAATAATAGCCGGTATATTAATATTTTCATCTTCCATAAACTCTAATATTTCTGAACTAATACCATCTGTTAAAAAGAAATCTAAGATTAGAAAATCATAGTGATTTTTCAAAAGCAGATCTTTTGCTTTATTGATAGTATCTGTGAAGGTTAGATTGATTGTTTCTTTGAGATGTTCAGCTAAAATTTTTTGGTATGATGGGGAGTCTTCAACAACTAAGGCAGCTCTTGAATCCTTTGGTGCTTCATTTATTTCATAGGTGTGGGATTCTATCATTGGTGTTGGCATATTGATAAAAAAACTACTACCTTCTCCCTCTATACTCTCCACCCATAATTCTCCCTTATGCAACTCCTCTATGATTTTTTTACTTATCATAAGTCCAAGACCGGTACCTTGTTCAGTTTTTCGATAACTATTTTCTACTTGTGAAAAAGCTTTAAATAGTTTTTTTATAGATTCAGGCGAAAGTCCTATTCCGTTATCTTTAACTTCAAATCTATATAGATGTTTATCGGCATCATAGATAATACTCAAACATACATGTCCACCATTGGGTGTAAATTTTACAGCGTTTGTTAGTAGGTTGATTAAAACCTGTTTAAACAGTTTATCATCCATATACAAGTTTAAAGAGATAATCTTTGGCATTTTTAGTGTTATCTCTTTATTTTTGGCTATAGGAGATATAAGGGTTGTAGCTTCATTTAGTATACTTGAGATATCGCTGAGTCTCGGACTAAATTGCATCTTACCAGCTTCAAGTTTTGCAAAATCTAAGATAGTATTTACTAAATCCAAGAGGTTCTTCCCAGCTATGTTTATCTTTTGCACATATTTTTTAACTGTATCTGGAGTATCTTTTTTCTTCATTAGTATTTGTGAAAAACCTGTGATTGCATTGAGTGGTGTTCTTAGTTCATGCGACATGTTTGCTAAAAATATATCTTTAGACTTGTTAGCATTTTCAGCTTTATCAGCAAATGATATGAGAGACCTTTCTCTCTCTTTAGATGATAGATGCACATCTAGTATCTCTAGCAGTATGGCTAATATCTCTAAGTTATAGTCGTTATTTTGAGTATCTTTTAATCTTATGCCTATATAAATATTTTTCGCTGCATGCCTAAGCATCTTTTGAATTTTATAATTTTCGTTTGGTTTTGTATCAAAATCGATATATATATCATCTATAGCCCAGGTAAATTCACTAAAAGTATCTTCTATAGATTTATGAAACATTGTTTCAAAATCATTATGGTTCTCTTTTGTATGAAAAAGTTTTGCCATACTCTCCATAGATTTTATTCCTGAGTTTAAAGCTATATACCCATCATCTAATGATTTTTGAAGTGTGTTATCAAGTATGTTTTTTATCTCATTGTTTAAACTTGTAATCTTTGCTTTGCTGTTTTGAAGGTCTATAGTAGTACTTGAGTGTTTATATTTTACAAACTCTTTATGCCAATCATCGTGTAGTGAAGTGACTTTATCTAGATTTGATCCAAGAATATACTCAAATTTACTCTCACTTGCTAATCGTTCTAGTACCTTTGCAAAAACACAGTTTTGAGATCTCTCTTCAATTTTTTCAAGTGTAGCTAATTCGGTATCTTTATTAAAATGAGATTCTATCTTTTGTGTATTTTGTTTATGCACCCCAAAGGCAAGATATAGTTCATTTTGAACATTGGAAGCTTGCATCTTATCTATGGAGTCTTTATGGAGTTTTTCTCTTTGTATGTAGTACCCGTTATTCATAACATGTTCTACGAATCTCAGGAGCTTTGAGATTAGAGATTTGTTCTCTTTTACTAGCTCATTAATCTCTGCTAGTTTATTTAAAACCTCATTGATAGCCCAAAAACCATAGCTTACCTTAGCTGGTTCTAATTTTATAGAAAAATGTATGGAACCTATATCGTGAATGCGTCCTATATAGTTTTCATCTACAGGAGCAGTCATAATAAAAGCCACAAATTCTTTAATATTTTTTAACAGTCTATCAGCATCAGTGTGAGCTAAGTAGATAGAAAGTTCTGAGTTATTTAAAAGATAGTTTTTTGCAAAATCATCGACTATAATAGAAGACAAAGAGTGTGTTAACTCTTGTAGAATAGCTCTTGCTTCTAGTTCATCGTCTGATATATTAAAACTTTTTAACAATGAATTTATCTGCATCTGTGTCATAAATACAATCCTTTAGATATATCTTTTTATTGTTTCTTCTAGTATGTCCATATCTATGGGCTTTGATATATAATCGTTGAAGCCATGCATAAGCATCTTCTCTCTATCTCCTGCAACAGCTAGTGCTGTAACAGCGATGATTGGCTTTTGATAATCTTTTTCTTTTCTTAAGATATCATGTAGCTCAAAGCCATTCATAAAAGGCATATCTATATCACTTAAAATAAGAGCGTAGCTTTGTATATCTAATTCCAGTACATCTTTAGCACTTTCATAAGTCTCTATGGAGATATCTTCAAATAATATCTCCATCATATCTTGAAGAACCATTCTATTTAGTTCATTGTCATCAACAAATAGTATTTTCATTATCTTCATCCTTATACTTCTCTTTGATCTCTAAAAAATCATCTAAATTATCCAAAAACAGTGTTATTAGATGAGGGTCAAAGTGTGTTCCTGCATCTTGTTTCATAATACCTAATACTTTTTCCAATGGCATAGGGTCTTTGTAGCATCTTTTTGAACTTAGTGCATCAAATACATCAGCAACGGTAATGATTCTGGCATATAGATGAATCTCCTCTGCTTTTAAGGAGTTTGGATATCCAGAGCCATCCCATTTTTCATGATGCTGCAAGGCTATAATTTGTCCCGCATTTATAACAGGAAATTCTTCTGCACCCTCTAACATTTTTGCTCCAATGGTTGAATGTTGCTTCATAATTTCAAACTCTTCAGGTTCAAATCTACCAGGTTTCAAAAGAATTTTATCTGCTATGCCAACCTTACCAATATCATGAAGTGGAGCAGCATACAATATTAGTTCACTCTCTTCATCACTCAACCCATAGAGTTTTGCTAGTAGCTGAGAATAGTAACTCATGCGTTTTATATGCCCACCAGTTTCTAAGTCTCTAAACTCACTTGCACGACCAAGTCTTATGGATATTTCATATTCAGTACGCTTTGAGAGTTCTAGTGCTGTTTGAAGCTCTTTAGTCCTAAGAGCTACCTTTTCTTCTAGTATAGATGCTTGATTCTCTATCTGTTTGCGGTAACAATTTATTTTTGCGTAGTTAATAGTTCTGCTACATAAGATTTCAATATCATAAGGTTTAGATATAAAGTCACTTGCCCCAAGCGTAAGTGCCTCACTCTCTTTTTCTGTATTTGCAGTTACCATCAATACTGGAAGTTGTTCAAAATCTGGGTTTTGTCTAATTCTTTTTAATACCTCCATACCATCCATTGCAGGCATGCTAATATCAAGAAGAACTACATCAAATTCATTTTTATCTAAGTTGTCTAGTGCTTCTTGACCATTGATAGCATTAGTAATCTGTATATTGTCATACTCCATAAAGGCAGCTTCAATCAAGTCAAGATTGAACGGTTCATCATCTACGGCTAAGATTGAGAAATTGTTTAACATAGGAACTCCATTAATTAGTTACTCAGAGAGTTTATTTCACTTATTGTACAAAAATTTTATAAAATATTTGCTTTTCTGTTTCATTTATTCCTAATAATTCTAGGTAAATCCGATGAACCAAACCCAAACCCCTAAATTTAGTAAAAGCAGAAGAATTAATTCTTGAAAACTATAAATTTCAAGTATTTATTCGTAAAATAGATGCTAAGTCTATAAAATTTTTACTTTTTGTCTAAAAAATCTAATTTTTTGACAAAGCTATCCTGTAGTGAGTAAATTTATTATGATATTTCTAGTACTCTGCTAAAGTTCAAACAGGTAGTGGTATTGATAAGGCATTGTTTGAGATAGAACTGTTTCAGTTACCTGAACTTGACATCCGTATAAGTGAAACAAGAACAACGGTTATCATGCAGACTCCAAAGAACCTAGATGAAATGGACAAATCTGAGAGAAAACGATCATGCTATCAACACTGTTGTCTTAAGTATGTAATGGGCGAGAAGATGAGTAACCAGTCTTTTCGCCAAAGACTAGGACTGCCAGATAACAGAGCTGGGACTGAAGCCTCTTCTAGAATAATAAGGGAAGTCCTCGCTGATGATATGATTAGACTAAATGATACAGATAGTAAGTCTAAAAGATATGCTAAATATGTACCTTTTTGGTCATAAATTGTTTATACACAAGCTAACTGTATCAAAACAAGGGTAAATTATAAAATAGCTTACTGAAGCCCTATATTGTGATGTTTGTGAAAGAAATTCTTATACACATGCTAATTGAAGTAGAGTTAAAATTAGTATTCGTTTAAGGTTAAAACTTGTACACTCTTTGTACATTTTTAACTCTGGATTAATGCAGTATTAACAATTCACTATGCAGACCAAGAGACATAGTTGAACGAATTTGTTTTGCGTTAAAGCCCTTGTTTTAGAACAAGACCTCTACTGTAGGTTGTTTCGAGAGAATTTAAGAAATGGATTCAACTACAATTCAATTCTCCTCGGGGTCACCACTCTACTCTTCCCTATTTTACGAATTTTTAGCACTATTTTTAAGGTTTATTACTACAAGTTTTTACTACTTTTAAAACCAGATTACAATACTATCTTCCTCTTTTTAGCAAGTTACAAAAGAAAAATGATTGCGATATTTAGAGTTGGACGTGAGATTAATTTGTTCCAAAACTCCTAAGGGGTTGTGAGAATTTATTATTTAGACTTTTTGAACACTTTGTGGAACACCAAAAACTCTTGATAACTGGTTTTGTTCTAAATTCTAGAGAGACTGTGAAAGAACTCCAGAGCCAATCATAACAACTATATAACTAGTCTATAACCGATTCCATATTCCGTTTTAAGATATGTTGGTTTAGTGCTATCTTCTTCTATCTTTTTGCGTATATTTTTTATGTGATTGTCCAATAATCTATGAGATTTTACTG
>JAYEGN010000091.1:0-3146 GCA_034659115.1 Campylobacterota bacterium | reverse complement strand
AGGCGTGATTCGTAGCGTCTCATCATATAAAGACGCTTAAGCATTTTCTTACGAGATGCAATTTTGAACTTCTTACGCTTTTCAGTTTCAGTTTCATGGAAACGGCGAGCACGAGCTTCTGTAACGATTAAGTTACGGTCAGTCTGCTTCTTGAAACGGCGGTAAGATGCATCAAAGTTATCATCACTTCGTAGTTGAATACCAGGCATATCACATCACCCACTTTCTTTAAAATTTTGACGAATGCAATTATAGCAGAAAATTTCTTAACCCTAATGTAGAACTTAAATAATTTATGCTAAACTTAAGAGGAATTAGATTTTGCAGATGCTAGAGAGGGCGAAAGTCTTCATGTGAGCAAAACCAAGGATGAGTAGTAAGGTACGGGAATAGGTCTGTATATGACCGAATCGATCATTACAAAACATCTTGTTGGTGAATAATGTGAATTATGATTATGAAGATATTAATTATGATGGTGCAAAATTCAGCATTAATATACCAACTTCTAGCACCCCAAGGATATAAAATAGATGAGTATTAACTACCTACATGTAGAGAGTGTAAACCTAGATGAGTTGAACTGCTACCGTACACTTAGAGAGAGTATATCTGCATCTGATAATAGTTTTGTAGCTGATAGTCCAAAGGTGGTTAACACCCTGCTTCAAGCAGATATTAGAGTTAAAAGTATATTAGCCACACGGGAATATTATGAAGAGCATAAAGAGTTCTTATCATCAAAAGATATTCCTCTTGCTTATGTTCTTGATAAAGCACATATGCAAAAGATAGTTGGACATAAGATTCATCATAACTGTATGATGAATGGTATTCGTCCATCTCAGACAAGACTAGAAGATCTTGATGAAAATATTATTATGCTAGATGACATCACCTCAACTGAAAATATCGGCTCTATCGCAAGAAGTGCTGCTGCCTTAGGTGTTACCTCGTATCTGCTTCCAAAAAGCTCTCCTCATCCATATTCACGCCGTTCTCTTAGAGTTTCGATGGGTCACATGTCAAAGCTAAAATATCATATATATAAAGATATACTTGTAAGTATAGGGCAGTTACAAAAGAGTGGGTATAAGGTTTTTGCAGCTGAGATTACAAAAGACTCTGTTGCTCTGCGTAAAGTAAAGCCTCCTAAAAAATGGGTTCTACTGATGGGACATGAGGGTAGAGGAATATCAAAAGAGGTCTTAGATATTTGCGATGAAGTTGTAAATATAGAGATGCAAAATGATGTTAGAAGTATGAATGTTGGTGTTGCTGCTTCGATTTTTTTATATCATTTTAAAATAGCTCATTAATTTCAGCTATAATGCAGTAAGGAGTATCGCAATGGAACATGTATATTTAGGTCATTTAAAGCATCTATGTCCGCTTAAATAAAAGGTAATACAGAATGGATTCAACTCAAAGAAAAAATATTAAACATGGTACAAGTGTAGCCATTGTTCTAAAAAAAGATCAAGACACTGGCTATCTTACAGATGGCATTGTTCGTGATATTCTTACAAAATCTTCCTCTCATCCACATGGCATAAAGGTTCGCTTGATGAGTGGAGAAGTTGGTCGCGTAAAGGAGGTTTACTAGTGAGTTTTTCAAATCTTCCTCTTAGCAAAGAGATGCTTCATAACCTTAATGAAATTGGCTACAAAGAGATGACACCCATTCAAAAAGAAAGCTTACCTTTTATCCTTGAGGGCAAGGATGTAATCGCTCAGGCAAAAACAGGCTCAGGAAAAACTGCTGCTTTTGGTATAGGGGTATTAACAAAGCTAGATGTAAAGAAATTTCGCATTCAATCTCTTGTGCTTTGTCCTACTCGTGAACTTGCAGATCAAGTTGCTAAAGAGCTTCGTCTTCTTGCAAGAGCGACACACAATGTAAAGATTTTAACTCTTTGTGGAGGAGCAGCCTTTGGTCCACAACTAGGTTCTCTTCGCCACGGAGCGCATATCATTGTCGGGACACCTGGACGAATTTTAAAACATCTTAAAAAAGAAACTCTATCTCTTAATGACCTTGACATGTTGGTTCTTGATGAAGCAGATAGAATGTTGGATATGGGTTTTAGCGAGGAGATAGATGAGCTTATATCTTTTACTAAAAAAAGAAAACAAACACTGCTTTTCTCAGCAACATACACTGATGAAATCTTAGATATTAGTAAAAACATTCAGTTTGAAGCTATAGGTATAAAAACTATCTCAACAGAGATAGCTAACAACATAGAAGAAAGATTTTATGAGGTTCAAGAGGATCAAAAATTAGATACAGCTATAAATATTTTTAGTAATTTTAAACCTCAAAATATCATTATATTTGCAAATACAAAAGCACAAACTCAGGCCATAGCAGACGAGCTTCAAAAAAGAAAGATAGATGCACTAGCTATTCATGGAGATTTAGAACAGTATGAGAGAAACGATGTGTTAGTCCAATTTTCAAATAAAAGTTGCCCTATCTTAGTAGCAACAGATGTAGCTGCAAGAGGATTAGATATAAAAGAGTTATCTATGGTTCTTAACTATGATATTCCACATGTGCAAGAGACTTACATACACCGAATAGGCAGAACAGGGCGAGCAGGAGCTAAAGGTTTAGCTTTTACACTCTTTAGCGAATATGAACTTGATAACGCCTATGAGTATAAAAATGAAACAAGAGTTTTTGAAGATGCTAGTAATTTAAAAGTAGTTAATGGCTTTGAGATGAAACCTCAAAATATTACACTTGTTATAGAGGGTGGGAAAAAAGATAAGCTTAGAGCAGGTGATATTCTTGGTGCTTTAACAGGAGATGCAGGACTCCAAGGAGATGTAATCGGCAAGATTGATATTTATGAAAGACAAAGCTATGTAGCTATTCAAAGTGCTTTTATAGCTGAAGCAGAAAAACAGATGAAAAATACAAAGATAAAAAGCAAACGATTTTCTGTATGGATTCTCTGAGGATTAATAAAACTTGTCAATCTACCCCGCTATCAAAAAAATATTTTAAAAAGTCTTCATTGTTATTGACAATCTAGACTCTTTGCGCTATAATTCTCGAAATATTTAATTGTAACAGTAATTAAGATTTATTCCATATCAAATCTTAATACATTTAAATTCTACTTTTATTTTATATA
>JAYEGN010000090.1:0-3178 GCA_034659115.1 Campylobacterota bacterium | reverse complement strand
AGCCCAGAACCTAAGTGCCAATAATCAAAAAATTTGAGTTCATATTTTAAAGTCATTAGTTTGCTCCCTTTGGTTTGTCTGTGATTGATAGGATTTGAAGTATGTCATAGATAGGGGTTTTATCAAACCCATCTTTTTTGATAACAAGAGTATCTTTAGATAAGTTTTTATCAAAAAACTTTAGATTTTTATCCATAATCTCATAGTTCCAGTTACCTTTTTCTTTAACTATTGAGTTGATTCTCTTTAGCAAATTATCTGCATTTGTATAACTCTTATAAAGCTCACTCAACCAGTTTCTAAGTCGAGATATAGGACTACCATCACATCTATAAGCTTCGAGGGTATTGATAAAGTCTTGTATATTTGCTTCATCTTCTTTATCTAAATAATAAGCCCCAAAATCACATCTAATAGTTTTATTTTTATTTTTAATAGTTAGTTCATCTTCTACAAACTTATCCCAACTTTGATAGTTTGAACTTTGTATATTGTGAAACATCAAGCAAGAGCTTTCTCTTTCTGAGTGATTTTTAGCCACTCCACAAAGAGCTTCTGCTAAATCAACTGCATAATGAAATGGGTACTTTTCATTGCAATAGGCTATCCCTGCACATGCTGTAAGGTAAGGTCTAATATCTTTTAATTCTTTTATGTTTGCTGTTTCTTTTTCAAAATTTCTTAAAAAATTATTTGTAAATTCTAAAGCATCATTAGCATTACAAACGACTGTAACATCATCACCACCTATGATTATTTTTCGTATCTCCATATAGTCTTCTCTAGCATCATCATAAGCTTTATGAGTCGCCTTATCTAAGTTTCTTGAAAATGAACTAAGCTTTTTACCCAGTTCCTTGACTATCTTACCTAAGCCATTTCCATCTATATGTATAACGGCTAGTTTATTTTTAGAGTTTGACATGTATGAAAAATCTTTAAACTCTTTAACACTTGGGTTTTTCTCGTAAAACTCTTCATTTGCCTTTAGCTTTTGTGCAGTTGCTACATCTTTATCTTTTGCTATAGCAGGTTTAGCTGTTTTAGGATTTAACTCCATAATATTTAGACTCATATCTAGTGGGATAGATGGTTTGTTTCTTTGGGTTTTTAATCTTCTCTCAAGCTCATCTATCTGCTTTGTTGTATCGCCATCAAACTCAACAACTGCTTGAGAAATAGTTATACCATAAGCTTTTTGTTGAATTATTTTAGAAAACTCTAACACTACCTTTTCACATTTTTCTTGTGAATGAAATACTGCTTTAATATTTCCTGCTGTATTTATCAAGATATTTTCATCGCCTGTTTCATATCCTGAAATCTTTTCAAACTCTTCAGCCACACTCTTTACTATCTCACTAGCTCCAACTATCTCTTGTAGTTTATTTGTCGCAAATATAAACCCTTGTATCCCCTGAACACTTGCACCATATAGATACTTACTCATCCTATATCCTCCACTTTGATTTTTCCTAGTCCAAAAACTGTACTTTTACCAGCACCTATAACCTCGCCTATTTTTAGCAAGTCATAAACCTCTTTACTAACATCGCTTATAACCATCTCGCCCATAAGTCCCCCTAAGTTCATTTTTGTGTTTTGTTTATTGCTTTTTCTTGTAATCTCTTGATATTTTAAATTTTTAGATACTATATTGTAAGTTGTGTCTATACTTACTCTTTTAAAGGGAAGTTTTTTTAACTCCAAATCTCTTTTATATATGGATAGTAAAATATCAAGTAACTCTATATCTTTAGTAGCAAATCTATTTTGTTTTTTCATACGAAGTGGAGTCTCAAATGTAAGCTTTATGATTTTGCTATGTTTTTTAAGTTTGAGTTTTTTGTTTTTTTCTTTAAATACTATGTCATCATACTCTTTTAGGGAGTTCATCATAGCTACATGTAGAGAGTCTTTATGCTTAATGGCATCTTCAAAAAGTAGTAAAGAAAATTTAAAGTCGCTAGAGTTTAGTTTAAAATCTAACCTATAGTTGTGAACAGTGTTTTGTTCTTCATAAAACTTATAAAAGATACACTCTTTTGAAGCAAAACAACCCTCACATTTAAAACTAGGATTTATACATACTTCTTCTTTAAGAGTGTAGCCAAAAGACCCTCTAATTTTTGAGCCTATAAAGAAATGAGGCTTTTTTCCTTTAATGGTGTAAGTTTGTTTTATATAGTTCATTGGATATGATACCTTATTTATCTAATCTGTTGCTTTAAAAAGTTTTTCATACTGATTTCATCTTTTGCAACTGCAAAATACCCAGAACTATGCACAAACTCCATAGAATCATCCTGTTCAAGAGCTTTACCATTTAACTCAAATGAACCTTGTTTTTTAGAAGGAATTCTAACTTTGAAATTCATCTCATCAGTATCCTCCCAAACAACAGCTTCTATTTCTGGTGTTTTTATGCCATTTATATAACTAGCCCAGTGAGCAGTAAATCTACTTAGTTCTATTATTTTATGATTGCCGTTAAAGAAGTATGAATTATCTACAATCTCCTTAGCCTCTTCAAAATCCTCTTGAGATTTTTTCATAGACCCAATTACAGTCATTGCAAACTCTACAGCTTTGTCAAATTGTATATCTTGTTCTGGTGAAGTTATATTATGATGATTGTAAGTTCTGACAAGAGATGAAAACTCGTAAGGTTTAGCTTTTTGCATGCCTGTATCGTTCATATCTATCATGTGGATTAGCTTTGATATTTTTGGATATTTTTCATTTAAACCTAAGAAGTCCCATATTAATCCTGCTGAACTTTTACCACCTTTATACTGATGATGATCAAAGTATTTAACTCCATCAAACTTCTTACCAATATCTATAACCATATCATACTTAGTAAAATCAGTAGTATTATGATTTACTCGACAAACTTCAATCTCATAGTCTGTAAATATTTTTAAAAGTGCTATAGCAGTAACTTCATCTGCATGAAATATTTTGCTGTGAGTTGCTATTAATTTTTTCATATTTTCTCCAGTTGATTTATAAATAAAACTATATTTTATTTTTGTAGTATATATTTTTATATAGACATATCTTGTCTGATTATTTAAAAAGAGCCATTCGTATCTTCTATTAGTACTGCTTTTTTCATTTTATCTCAATAAGTTATTTAAATTCTGTTTTTTTAGTGTTCTATATATATCAAAAT
>JAYEGN010000089.1:0-3183 GCA_034659115.1 Campylobacterota bacterium | reverse complement strand
ATAAAAATGGTAAATTATCTATTGGTTTATACAATAAAGATGATGATACCTTTGCAAATATGACAAAATATTATAAAGGTGTAAATCTAAAGATAGACAGTAATAAAACTTCCTATACATTTAAAAATATACCAAATGGAACTTATGTAATATCTGTAATTCACGATGAAAATGAAAATAAAAAATTGGACAAAAACTTTTTAGGAGTACCTACTGAGGGTTATGGATTTTCAAATAATATACGACCAAGCTTTAGAGGTGCTAATTTTGAAGAATCAAAGTTTAAGCTAAGTGGGAATAAAAATATAGTTATTGAGATTGGATATTAAAATGAAGGTTTTAATAACTGATGCAACCAGTGGCATAGGATATGAATTTGCATCAATATATGCTAAAGAAAAAAATAATCTTATTTTAATAGCAAGAGATAAAAATAAATTAGAAGATATTAAAAAAGATTTTGAAACTAAATATGATATAAATGTAGATATATTTATAGTTGATTTATCATTGCCTAATTTAACAAAAGAGCTTATATCAAATTTCAACAATCAAAAAATAGATATTGTAATTAATAATGCAGGTATTGGAGAGTATGGTGAATTTATCTCTAATGATATAGATAAATTAACATCAATGATAAATCTAAATATCACATCACTTACTCAAATTACCCATTATTTTGCAAATATTATGGCTAAAAATGGTGGAGGTAAGATTTTAAATATAGCATCAACTGCTGCTTTTCAGCCAGTTCCTACTTTTGCAGTATATTCTGCTACTAAATCTTATGTATTAAGTTTTAGTGAGGCAATAAACTATGAACTTAAAGATAAAGGTGTCTATGTCGGTGTTTTATGCCCAGGACCAACTACTACAAATTTTGATAAAAATGCAAATGCTTCGCAAGTGAAACATTTAACAAAAGGAACTATGAGTTCTGATGAAGTGGCACAAGCTGGAATAAAACAATTAGAAAATCGTAAGATGACTTTAGTTGTAGGATTTAAAAATCAACTTTTAGCATTTGCTTCAAGCATAAATCCATTTAGAAAATTAACATTAATAATATCTGCTATTATTATGAAGTAAGAAAATTTATGGAAATAATACCAATGTCAATCTATGCTATTTTATTTTTAATAGCACTACTTCCTCCGTTATTAGGTAAAAAACCATTTACTTTTTATATCTCAAAAAAAGCTTATCCTGATGCAATAGTGAAAAGTGATATATTTTTAAAAATAAACAATACTATTAGTTATGTTTGGGCTTTTATATTTGTACTGGCTTTTATACTGGTTCAGATTCAATATAGTCAATATAGTGCCTCAAATATGTTTATATCTAATGGGATAGCTTTTTTACCCCAAATTTTAATAGGGATACCAGTTTCAATATATTTACCAAAATATTTTATGAAACAGCCTAGTTCTAGAATACGATTTGATAATTTAAAAGATGCTTTTTCATCTATGCCTTATGGTTTAAATAAAAAGTTAGCAAAAGATATAGATGTGGTAGTGCAGTTTGAATTAACTGGAGATGAAGCACAAACTTCACACTTAATAATCAAAAATCAAAAATGTGAATTTATCAAAGGCTTACATTCTCAACCAACAGTAACTATAAAAGCTGATTCAAAACTTTGGTTAGATATCACAAATGGTGATATTGATGGTGTAAAGTCATATATAGACAAAAAATATGAGATGATAGGTGATGCTTCTATAATGTTAAATTTTGATAAACTTTTTGACACTTCTGCTACTGTTGAAACTATTAAGAATAGACCACAAGATTATGAATATAAAACATTAACATCTAAAAAAATTAAAAATATAGTAGTGTTTGATGGAGGGGCTAGAAATAAAAAGCTAAGCAAAACAACATTGATGGTTGATAAATTTATTGAAGGTGCAAAAAGTGCTGGGGCAACCGTAGAAGAGTACAAACTTTCAAAACTTGATATTCATCAATGTGATGGTTGTTATATGTGTTGGACAAAAATACCAGGGGAGTGTGTGCATAAAGATATAATGACCGAACTGCGAGAAAAATATAGAAGTGCTGATTTAGTTCTGTTTGCTTCACCACTTTATATATTTAATGTTACAGGGATTATGAAAACATTTATGGATAGATTGCTTCCAATTTTAAAACCCTATATGCTTTTAGATGAAAAACATGCTCATATATCCCATCCTGATAGATTTCCGCAACTAGGAGAGCAAGGGATGGTAGTATTTAGTGCAAGTGGGTTTCCTGATGTTGATGGAAATTTTGATGGATTAAAGGGTATGTATCGAGCTTGGGCTTCACATAGTCAAAATTCACATTTAATGGGTGAATTTTTTCTAACTGCTGCTGAGATGTTACCACAGCCAGTTTATAAAAGTAGAAAAGATTTAGTGGAACAATCTTGTTTTGATGCAGGTAAACAAGCAGTAAATGAGGGTAAAATTGATTATCAATATATGGCAAATGTATCAAATCCCAAAGTAGATAATAAAACTTTTCAGCAACTTGCAGATAATTTTTGGGCTAATTTAGATGGTAAAAAACCTTATTTAAAAGAGATTATTAAACTGTAAAGTAGTTCAAGACATAACAAATCATTGGAAAAAAACAAGTGTAAAATGCCGTAAAACCCAGCTTTTAAGTGTCGATTAGATAAAATATACAATAGAAACTATCAAGCCCTTAGTTCACTTATTTTTCAAGTCTATCATTAAAACTAGCAAGAGCCAAAGCATAATCAGCTAAAGAGTTTTAGTGGTGATTATACCTAATTTAATATGATATAATTGTATTGGACAAAGGTGTAGCTGTAGGGGTCGGCTTTTTAGTAGCTTCGCCCGAATTGCTGCCTTTGTCTCTTGCGCCATCTTAAAGTCTTTGACTGGAATGGTGCCAATTTTAATGATAAACCTGTAGAGTGGATCCGTAGAGTGAGAAAAGTTAAAAATTGCTCTATTTCCATCTTTTGCATCTCTATAGGATGGCGTTTATCATGATACATAATATATCTTTTAATCCAAGAAACATAAGAACGCTCAGTTTTAATACTATAATGCTTCATCTGTATTTTATCTCTTACTTGATCAAATAATTTTCTTTTTTTCTTCATAGTACCCTCCTAAAATAGCATGACATAATGTATGGCTATTGCCAAAACTAACA
>JAYEGN010000088.1:0-3219 GCA_034659115.1 Campylobacterota bacterium | reverse complement strand
GTCGGTCCAACTATCATCACTGGACCATTAGTGCCAATATCTTCATTTGTTTCATACTCTGACTTTAAACTATGATAGTACATAGCAAGAGCTATCTCTTTTTTCGCTTCATCTTGAGAGATTACATGCTTATTTAAATGTTCTAAAATCATTGTTGGAGACTTTTGGATTTTAGGTTCTTTTGTTACAACCTCTTCTATATAATTTGTAGGTTCATCAAATTCTGAGTTTCTTACAACAGTTTTACCAGGATTATTTTTAGCATACTCTTGTGATTCTTGAGCGTTATCGAAGTAGATATATTCATCTAAAACTTTAAACAATTTGTTATTTTGAGACATGCTTAATCCTTGAAGTTTATCTTATAATTATTTGGTAATTGATTTTTGTTTTTCAATTGCCAAATATACTTTATACGATAAATCTCTAATGTGATTTTTCATATACTGCTGAGTCCCCCAATCACTACTATTAAAATGTTCTTTTGCTATTTCTTTAAAACCTTTCTCTTCTTGAGCATAGAATTTATCTAATACCTTAAAAATTAAAAGTGCTACATGATCTCCAAATGAGCCTGTCCACCAAGCAATTGGTGTATAAAAACCATGCATATCCATCTGATAGTTTGCAGAATTTGCTAACTGAGGTACAATATCATTAACTTCATCTTCATCTAAACCACAATTAGGACAAACAATACCCTCTTCATAAGGTATATAAAAAGCTTCACATCTTGAACATTGGTGAT
The DNA here is from genome assembly GCA_034659115.1 of Campylobacterota bacterium. Classification (GTDB taxonomy): domain Bacteria; phylum Campylobacterota; class Campylobacteria; order Campylobacterales; family Sulfurimonadaceae; genus Sulfurimonas. The sequence goes on along the minus strand of JAYEGN010000088.1, from coordinate 2,471 downwards.
CATACATAATATGTAATGACATCTACTATCCTTTACTTAATTTTTTTTCTAAAAATAGTGGGGATTTCATAATCAACTTCTGCACTTGACTCTATTGGTTTTTTCTTTCTTCGTAACGATACTTCACCAATGATTGGTCTTTTAATTTCTAACATCTCTTCAAGGCTTACATTGCCATAAGCACTTAAAATTTGCTCAAGAGTTGTACAAAAACCTTTGACATGTGCTAAATCAACTTCACTATCACCATTAGCTACCCCATTCTTATATTCAGTGTATCCATATTTTAAACTCTCTAATAGTTCTTCTTTTGGTATCTGTATCATTATTTTTCTCCCTTATTCTCACTAAAGTCCTGTAGAATCTCTTTAATCTCATCATAGCTCTCAAGTGCAGCAGCTTTACCTACCTCTGGGTTCATACCAGCACCTTTTCCATCAGTGATTTTTTCTCCTATCTGAAGTTTATGTGGAACTCTAGAGTTTTTAAGAGCTTGTGCATCTGTATTTACAGCTACTAACTTAACTTTATCAGCTATATCGCTATCTACTAGGTTATCCACCATATTGCATCCGCCACCACCAACACCTACAACAACTATCTTTACTTCATCAGTACCTATTTTTTCTGTAATCTCAAAGCCTTTCATTATCATCTCCCATTTTTAGTTCTTCCTTTATCGATTATTTCAACATTTTTAAACTTCACATCTTTAATCATTTCTCCAAATAAATCCTTAGATGGTCTAGTTCTAGTTATGAGCTTTGCTTGTATCAGTATAGTCTGTCCTGTTCTTAGTTTAGCACTTTGAAGTACTTTTGAAGCCATCCACATATGATCTATTACTAAATCATCAAAGCATTTAGGTTTTATAAATGTCAAACAAGTAGTTTTTACATCATAACTCCCCGGTAAATGCCCATACTTGGAAAATATACATTCAAATACACTTGTTTGGTTAAGTAAAGGTTTTAAATACTTATATCTACTGCTTTCCATCATAAACCCCTTTGTTTGATAAGATATATTTTATACTAAAGAGTAGTCATATTTTGTCTATAATAAATATTTTAATCTCATACTTACTAGCTATAAGATTAAGACGCTGTAGAAATCTTGTGTCCTTGTCTATATCCAAGATAAGACCTACTGCAGGTTTATTACCTGTCATATGAGCATAGTAAAGCGATTGACCTATACTTTCAGCCCACTTCTTCGCAAAATCTACTTCTATGGCATACTCATCAGTTAAACAATCCACTCTTGTTCTATCTTCTAGTACATACTCCATCTCTCCACCAAGCTCATTACATAAAAGAGTTTGGTAGTGCTTCTCATGGTACTTTTTAGTGTTATGAGAACAAGCCATAAACAGAAGTGGTAATATCAAAATGAGTATTATTCGTATCATATTATTAAACCTTCAACCCAAGCTGTCTTATCTTCTCATCTAAAGCCTCTTTTTGTTGCTCTTTCTTATGCTCGTTATACTCGTTTTCTATCTCTTGAACAATCTCTCTTTTAACAGCGGCAACTGCAACAACAGCTTTAGGTGCATTTTTAATTGCACAGCCAGTTGCATTAAAAGCAAGTTTGGTAAGTGAAACACCTAAACCAAAGATACTTCCAACTACATTCATCTTTGTTTTTTTATCATCAAAGGCATCATCAAAACAGTTCTCTAGCTTTTTAAGACTATCCTCTGCACCATCTATAAGTATGTCGCAGTCACTTTGTTCTTTATATGTTGTTGGTGTGTATTTTTCCATTACTAATCCTTCATATATTTTTGTAAGATCAGATCACTTTGAGTATGTAGTATCTCTTTGGAAAGTATCTTCTCTTTTTTCTCATCTTTCACACCCTCTTCCTCTTGTGAATCCAAAGGCTTCAAGGCTATGTTAAAAATCTTTAGAGTACTAAAAACTATTAAGCCCAGTAGAGTAATAATCCCTATCCACTTTACAATCAACACTAAATAAACAAATGCACCAGTGGATATACTCAAAATATCACTAATAAGAAAAGTAAAAAGTATAAGTGATAGCAAGTAAACTCCTAGCATCATGAGACTCTTTTTTGCTTTCTTATAGAGACCTACTAGAAACAGATACTTCAATGTTTTAAACATCTTAGACCCCTGTTAATAAAGATATAGCTATGGCAAATGCAGTTCCAGTTGCAAAACCTTTGATACCATTCATCATATCTTGAGTTTTAGCGGCTACGAGCATCTCTATATCTTCTTCAGTTACAGTGTCTATGTTGATATCTCTCTCTTTTAAGCTCTCTTGAACTTCAGAGTAAGCTTTTTCTCTTAAAAGGGACTCTAGACTTTTTTTATCATCTTCATATATTTTTTCTGCTTGTTCAATCATCTCAAACTCCTTATATTCCAGTTACTAAACTGATTAAAATTCCGATACCAACACCTGCACCAACTTTTTTACTATCACTCTTTAAAATCTCTA
>JAYEGN010000087.1:19616-44111 GCA_034659115.1 Campylobacterota bacterium | reverse complement strand
CATACTCGAAGCCAAACTAGCAAACTCTTGCTTGAAACAATAGCATTTAAGGATTACCTATGGTAACTATGAAAGACCTTTTAGAATGTGGTGTACACTTCGGACACCAAACTCGTCGTTGGAACCCAAAAATGAAAAAATATATCTTTGGTGTTCGTAAAAATATCTATATTATTGATTTACAAAAAACTCTTCGTTATTTCCGTAACACATATACAATCGTTATGGATGCTGCTGCTGAAGGGCAAACTGTTCTTTTTGTTGGTACAAAAAAACAAGCTCGTAACTCTGTGAGAGATGCTGCTATAGCTTGTAACATGCCTTATGTAGATAACAGATGGTTAGGTGGTATGCTTACTAACTTCCCAACTATTCAAAAATCTATCCGTAAACTTGATGTTATTACTGAGATGCAAGAAAATGGTCAGATTGATCTTTTAACTAAAAAAGAAGCTTTAATGCTTTCAAGAAAAAAAGTTAAACTTGAAGCATATTTCGGTGGTATCCGTAATATGAAAAAACTTCCAGATATGCTTTTTGTTGTTGATGCAGTAAAAGAACATATCGCAGTTTTAGAAGCAAGATGTCTTAATATCCCAGTTGTTGCTCCACTAGACACTAACTGTGACCCAGACCTTATCGATTACCCAATTCCAGGTAACGATGATGCTATCCGTTCTATCCAACTTTTCTGTCGTGAAATGACAGCAGCTATCAATGAGGGTAAAGCTCTTAGAGATGCACCAGCTGAAGAAGAACAGGTCCAAGAAGAAGTAGTAATTGAAGAAGTAGTAATTGAAGAAGTAGTAATTGAAGAAGTAGTAACTGAAGAAGCTGCAACTGAAGAAGTGGCAACTGAAGAAGTAGCAGTAGAAGCTGAGGCGACCCAAGCTCCAGCAAAAACTGAAGAGGTATAATCATGGCAGTTACAGCAGCACAGGTTAAAGAACTTCGTGGAGCAACAGATGCACCTATGATGGACTGCAAAAAAGCTCTTGTTGAAAACGATGGAGATATGGCAAAAGCTACTGAGTGGCTAAAAGAAAGAGGTATCGCTAAAGCTGCTAAAAAAGCAGATAGAGTTGCTGCTGAAGGTCTTGCTGGTATCGTTATCGCTGATGACTTCTCAAAAGCAACAGTTATAGAGATTAACTCTGAAACTGACTTCGTTGCTCAAAATGAAGGTTTCCAGCAACTTGTTAAAGATTCCGCACAAGAAATTTTTGCATCTCAACCGGCTGATGTTGATGCATTTAATGCATCTGCTTTTGGTGAAACATTTGCAGCAGCAGTAAACAAAATAGGTGAGAAGATTGAGCTTCGCCGTTTTGGTACATTGAACGCTGATGATACAACTGCTTTAAATGGTTATATCCATTCAAACAATCGCATAGCTGTTATCATCGAAGCTAAATGTGATAGCCAAAAAACTGCTGAGGGAATGAGACCATTTTTAAAGCAAGTTGCTATGCATGCATCTGCAATGAAGCCAACAACTCTTTCTTATAAAGATTTCGACCCTGCTTATGTTGAAAGTGAAACAAAAGGTAGAATCGAAGCTCTTAAAAAAGATAATGTTGAGCTAGCTCGTTTGAAAAAACCAGAGAAAAATGTTCCACAATATATCTCAATGATGCAACTTACTGATGAAGTTATGGCTCAAGCTGAAACTGACATCAAAGCTAAATTAGCTGAGCAAGGAAAACCAGAAAAAATCTGGGACAAAATAGTTCCAGGTCAAGTAGCAAGATTTATCTTAGATAACACTCTACTAGACCAAGAACAAGCTCTACTTGACCAACAATATGTTTTAGATGACAAATTAACAGTTGCACAAGCTGTTGAAGCTGCCGCTAAAGCTCTTGGTGGAACTGCTGAAATTTCAGAGTTTATCCGTCTTGAAGTTGGAGAGGGAATAGAGAAAAAAGAAGATGACTTCGCTGCTGAAGTTGCTTCACAAATGGGTTAATCTATATAGGTTAATCTACTTCTACACACAAAAGAGGTTAAAAATTTAATCTTAACCTCTTTTGTTTACTGTGCTGGTGGGATCTACACAATTAGGATATAATTACAAGCATGAACAGAAGATACTTTTTAACTACATTGGCTATTACTCCATTAATTGCAGATGCTATCATCAAGAACACTACTGATATCTATCTTTCACTAGAAGATTTTAATACACTCAAAAATTTAAATACTAGACTCAAAAGATTGCGTAGATTTGTAGGTTTTGCAAACTTTAATCTTATATCATACAGAGATGCTCTTTTTTATGGGCGAAACTATTTGGCTGTTGGTAGTTTTACAAAAAAAGAGATTTTACTTATAGAAAGACTTTTTTTAGAAGATCCAAACAGATATGGCTTTCATGGCGAAATGACCTGCCAAAATATAAACAATACAATCTCTAAAAATGATGTTGTAAAGATTCCATACACAGGACACTATCTATTCAAAGGTAAGCCACTAGCGGACTATAAAAAATTGAAATCAGATATAGGAGATACTATAATTTTGACTTCTGGTGTAAGAAATATCATAAAGCAGTTAAGTCTCTATACAAATAAACTTTACAACTGTAGAGGTAATATTACTAAAGCTACTATCTCCATAGCACCACCTGCCCACTCTTACCACACTATTAGCGACTTTGATGTTGGCTTAAAGGGTTGGGGATATAGAAATTTTACATCTGACTTTGCTTCAACAAAAGAGTTTAAAAAAATGAAGCACTTAGACTATATTAGCATGAGATATAATAAAAACAATAAAGATGGAGTACGATTTGAACCGTGGCATGTTGAAGTTATATAGTTTAGTTTTTCTACTTTTACTGCCTCTTTATTTAAGTGCTCAAAATAACTTTGAATTTGACCTCATAAAAAAGGGTAAGCAAGATGATAATACTCTTCTAATCATAGGTGGTATCCAAGGTGATGAACCAGGTGGCTTTGTTGCAGCATCGCTACTTGCTACACATTATGAAATTACAAAAGGCTCTCTTTGGATAGTGCCAAACCTAAACTTCTACAGCATCATAAAAAGAAGTCGGGGTCCCTATGGAGATATGAATAGAAAGTTTGCTGACCTATCTAAAAAAGACCCTGAGTATGCAACAGTGATGAGAATTAAAAACTACATTACAGATAGTAATGTAAAAATTATTGTAAATCTACATGATGGAAGTGGCTACTATAGAAAAACTTATATTGACAATATGCATTCACCTTACAGATGGGGGCAGTGTTCAATAGTTGATCAAGCCTGCTTAGATATTCAAGAGTATGGCAACCTAGAAAATATCTCTTCACAAATAGTTAAACATGTCAATAAAAATCTTATAAAAACTGAAGATATGTATCATGTACACAACACCAAAACAAGAGAAGGTGATAAAGAGATGGAAAAAACTCTCACCTATTTTGCTATCAATAAAGGCAAAGCAGCTTTTGGAAATGAAGCTAGTAAAAGTTTACCTACTCATGAAAGAGTCTACTATCATCTACTAGCTCTAGAAAAATATATGCAAATTATGGGAATTAAATTTAAAAGAAATTTTGAATTAAATCCAAACGATATATATAATGCTATCAATAATGATATATATATATCTTTGTATGATGACAAAATCAAGCTACCACTATCTCAAATAAGAGATATAGTTAAATATTTTCCTATAAAAAAAGATGTTAAACTAAATTTTAAAGCGAGCAATCCACTCTTAACTATTATCAAAAAAAACAATAACTACTTTATACAATATGGAAATAGACGACTCACAAATCTAAAAGCTGATTACTTAGAATATGATGATGCTAATCAAACTGTAGAGCTTCAAATTGATGGCAAACTACAACTTATTAAGTTTGGAACCGTAGTAGATGTAAAAAATAATTTTTTAGTGAAAGATCACAGTCAGTATCGTGTTAATGTTATCGGATTTACCACTAAAAATAAAAAAGAAACAGAGATTACAATAAGAAACAGAGAGATTCCTCAACGATTTTCTATCGATAAAAAGGGTAAAATCTACAGAATAGAATACTACAACAAGGATAAATTTGTGGGTATGATTCTGATTAAATTTTAGATTTATATATTTTGCTTGATGAACATCATTATAATTTTAGAATATAGTGGTTATAATGCAGACAAAATTCAGATTAGGTGGTAATTATGTCTGCAGCAATATATCCTGATATATTTAGTGATTTAAAAGATCAAGTTCGTCAAGCTGGTCTTCTTGAGAGAGTTCCTATTCGTGGCTCCATAGAGATGATAGCAACTATTATCTCTATGATATTGGTATATATCATAGCTTATAATTGGGGTTCTATAACTCACACAAATTGGGCAGCAGTTGGACTTGGGCTATTTATGACCATAGTATTTACTCGTGCTGTGTTTATATCTCATGATATTTTACATACACAATATTTTAAAAGTAAATCATTATCTTTTAAACTCAGCTATCCATTTTCAGCAATTATACTCAGTAACTCATCTTCTTGGTGGGACTTTAAGCATAATGTAAACCATCATACTTGGTGTAATGTACCTGAAAAAGATGAAGATATTTTAGCTTTAGATGGTGCTTTTACTTCTAAAAACAAAGGTAATAAAGCATGGCTAAGATCTAGTAAGTATCTTATTTTTTGGGGAGCAATGTTTTTTATGTACCCTGCTTTTATTATCCAATCTTATAACTTTGCTATTAAAAGAAAGAAATATGGTGAGCTATTTATGATGCTACTGCATTGGCTAATAATATGGGGACCTATATTTTACTTACTACCATTTACTAATGCTATAACAGTATTTTTAACCTTATATGTTGCTTTATCAGGTTGGTTGGCATTTGGATTCATTACGAATCATTTAGGATGTGAGGTTTTTGAAAAAGATGAGAGTGAATCACTATCATGGATGGAGCTACAGATGAGAACTTCCCGTTCACTCTCTGGAGGAGCATTTATTCACTGGTTTTATGGTGGGCTTAACACTCAGATAGAACACCATCTTTTCCCAAAAGCACCAAGATTTAATCTTTTAAAAATAAAAAATATGACAAAAAACTTTGCTCAAAAAAATGATATAAAATATTTTGAAACAACGCCTATCACTGCATATGTTCAGATAAATGATGTGGTAAAGGAGTATTAAAATATAGGGAAGCTCTATTTACATACTCTTAGAATTACTCAATTCTAAGAGTACAGTATCACGCCTAGTGGATTCAAATTTTTTACATCCACTCTCAAAAGCACCACTCTCTCCTACTAAAATACACTTATGCTTGGCTCTTGTGATAGCGGTATATATTAGCTTTGTATTATGCATAATGAAGTGTGAAAATGTCATAGGAATCACTACTATATCATACTCCATACCTTGAACTTTATGGATAGTCAGAGCGTAGCTCAACATCAAGTGTGATTTTATCTCTTCATACTCATAAACCACCACCACATCTTCATTTGGATAGAAAACGAACACCTGTTCATCATCCTCTTCTATCTTAAAAAGTAAGCCACTCATGCCGTTAAATATTCGCCTTTGGTTTGAATCCTCGCCATCCTTAAAACCATCTCCACTCCACGAGGTCATATTTTCATTTTTGGTATGGACTACCTTATCCATCAAGCGAAATTCAGCTGTACCTTTTTTTACACACTTTTTAGGATTTGGGTTAAAATACTCTTGTAAAATTTTATTTAGATTATTAGAGCCTAGTGTTCCACCTTTCATAGGAGTTATCACTTGAAAGTAGTTTAGATACTCTTTTATCTGCTTATTTTTCAGTCTATATCTTGCTTTTTCTATCACTCCTACAACTTTGTGTACTATCTCTGTGACTATTTGCTGTGAGTTTTTCTCTCTTAAATCGTGAAGCTCTTTTTGTGATAGGGTGTTTCTAAGATTATAGTAGTTTTGTATCTCTACATGTAAGAACTCAAAGTCATCATATTTTTGCTTATACTCGGGGACTATCCCTTTTCGTATATCATTTGCTATCAGGGTAATAGCTTGATCCTCACTCTGTCTATAGATCTTAGTTAACTTAACAGTAGGTGCTAATTCCAAAGACAATACATCACTTAAAACATTCCCAGCACCGATGGGAGGGAGTTGAGCATCATCTCCAACCACTATGACTATGGCATCTCTATGGATCTTAGCCATTAGTCTTGCAAAAAGTGGGGAGTTTATCATAGAAGCTTCATCTATAAGCATAACAGAAAATGGAAAACTATCTCTTTCTTCATACTTAACTATAAGAGATTGAATGGTAGCACTTTCATATCCAGTAGTATCTGCGATGCGTTGTGAGGCTATACCACTCAAAGCACATGTCATTATCTCTTTTTTTTCATACCTAGTGTTTAGGAGTTCTAGTATGGTTTTTGCCGTTGTGCTTTTTCCAGTTCCTGCATATCCAACCAAAAAGAGTATGGATGCACCGCTGTTTATCTTAACAACTGCCTCTTTTTGCTCCTCTCCAAGCTTAAGCTCTTTATCTTTTAAAAATTCATCCAAATCTTTTACGAAACCACCACTATCTTTTTTAGCTCTAGTTATTATAGTGTCATAAAGATACTTTTCTGCGTCATAAAGTCTAGCAGGAGAGACTCTATCATTTTTCATAATCACAATAGATGCTTCACTAACTCTCTCTATCAATGCGGCTTCATATAGATGATGCTTGTCATCAAAATTTAAAAGTTCATCAAGCCCACTAAAGAGTATATCTTTAGCTACACAACTATTCCCCTGCTGTTCGCAGTAGTTCATCAATACATAATCCATAGCTGAACTAATGCGATTTTCATCTTCACTCGTAGTACCCATCTTTAAAGCTAGTTCATCCGCTCTTTTAAAACCTATGCTATTAATGGAAGTAAGTATGTATGGATTATTTTTTATCTTAGTACAAGGCTCATCTACATCTTTCATGGCAGATGCGATGGTAGTAAGTAGAGCTTGAGAAACATCAAACGGGCTTAAAAATTCTCCAAGTTTTCGCATAGAGCGAAACTTTTTCCAAGATACCTGAATCTTTTTAAGTCGCTTCTCTTTTATGCCATTAAACTCTAAAAGTCTCTCTATATCATTATCTAGTATATTTACAAGTTCTTCTGCTCCAAACTGCTCTATAAGTTCGGCTGAAAGCTTTTTAGTAAAGCCTTTTACTATCTTGTTTAAAAAGAAAAAGAGTTGATTTTGATTTACTTTGATAGACTCAAATTTAAACGATTTACCATACTTTTTATGCTCCTCCCAATACCCACTAAGAGTAATAGCTGAACCTTTAATATGCTTAACATCACTCTCTAAGTAGGTTCCACTAATCTTCTCGCCAGTTTTTAAAACAGCGATAAAAAAGCCCTCATCTTCAAAAAGTATGCGGTCTATTTGACCTATGATTGTTTGATTCATCTTTTGCCTATTTTGCAAATTTATGATATAATTTTGTCAGTTGGGACAAATGAGGAGCTATAACTCCCCATAAGCTTTTAATACAATTTCAATTCTAAAAGAATTAAGATTATAACAATTATGATTGCGAGTCGCATTGTTACATCCTTTTTGTAAAGGCTGACCCTGTCCCACCTTTTTTGTATGTAAAATTCATAACCAGAATTTTACCTCCCTCACAATGCTAACAACCAATCAAATCGCCAACTGACAATCTGATTTTACACCAATTATGAAAAACTTTCTAAAAGTATGACAATTTGCCATAAAATTTCTATAATTTATCTATAGTTACGCTTTTACTCTCTCTATTCTATCTGCCTCTTGTTCTTTATAAAGCTCTGCACACCCTTTTGATAGTTCACGAATCTTTAGTATGTAGTTTGCTCTCTCTGTTTGAGATATAGCTTTTCTTGCATCTAGTACATTAAAAGTATTTGATGCCATCATACAAAGGTCATAAGCAGGTAGAGGAAGTCCAGCATCTATGGCAGATAAACACTCTTTTGATTTTGCTTCAAAATCTGCAAAAAGCATATCTGTATCTGCTACTTCAAAGTTGTATTTAGAAAACTCTATCTCACTCTCTTTATGAACATCTTTATATAATGTTTTGTTTCCATCTTTATCTTCGTTCCAAACAATATCAAAGATATTATCCACACCTTGAAGGTACATAGCAAGTCTTTCAGTTCCATAAGTTATCTCAACTGCCACAGGATTACACTCTATCCCTCCAACTTGTTGAAAGTATGTAAACTGAGTTACTTCCATACCATTAAGCCAAACTTCCCAGCCAAGTCCCCAAGCACCAAGCGTTGGAGATTCCCAGTTGTCTTCTACAAATCTTATATCATGTTGTGAAACATCAAGACCAAGATACTCTAAAGATTTTAAGTAAAGCTCCTGAATATTATCTGGAGATGGTTTGATAAGTGCTTGAAACTGATAGTAAGAACCTAAACGGTTAGGGTTTTCTCCATATCTTCCATCGGTTGGTCTTCTTGATGGAGCAACATAAGCAACCGACCAAGGTTGTGAGTCTAGTGAGCGTAAAAAAGTAGCAGGATGGAATGTTCCTGCACCTGATGGAATATCATAAGGCTGTAAAATATTACACCCTTGTTCCATCCAAAATTCTTGTAGTTTTAGTAGCATCTTGCTAAATGTCATCATCGTAAAGTCTCACTTATTTATTTTTTGGCATTATACCATTTTACAAACTATATCGCCTACATTCTTACCCAAAGATGATGCAACAACTTCACATTTTACCTTGAGTAAAAAACATATATGTTTGCGATGTGAGGGACTCAAACATTCATAATTTCCCATCCCTTTAGATATAACCATATCAACTTTATCAAAAAGTTTTTTTGAATAAATATTTGCACGATTATATGTAAATCCAGGAGTATTTACACCACTATCTACTAACTCACATAACTTATCAAAGCCTATCTCTTTAGCCTCTTTCATAGTCACATCATTTATGATTGGATTTCCCCTAACCATATATGAATATTTAACATGTGGATACAACTCTTTTAAAACTTCAATAAACATATAATCAAATATATGTTCACCAACATTATCGCCTATAATCAAGACTCTTGAAGCAACCGATAACTTTTCTTGCATCAACTCAAAACCGTCAGGTGCAAACTCTGTGTTAAAAACTTTAGCTAACTCTTCATCTAAATCAAACTCTACAGCAGCAGCTAAATCTATGACATTTCCAGCTACTGCTATTTTTGTAGCTGTTAAGAGTTTATTATCTGAAGTCAAAAGTTTCTCTTTTAATAGTGGAACAAATGAGAGTGCTTTTTTTGTAGAGCTTTCTTTTACTTCATCATATAGGTCACTTTTGTTGGCTAAATCTGCCATCTTTTCATATACTTCAGAAGCTATTTCAGGAGGGTTGTCATCAAAAGAAAAGTTCAAACTCATCCTTTGTATTGTAGAGGTAATCTCTTTTTTTAATGCTTCATTAGCACCTATAGCATTAGCAACTTTAACACTCTGGTTCATTATACATGTAACACACTCTTTATCTATAGTCATTAAGTCGTATGTTCATCTATAGCTTTATTCCACATAAGCTTATATTTGCGTCTCATAAACTCAACCTCTTGTTGAGAAAGTTTTAACTGTTCTTGAAGTGTGTGGATTGTTTTTCTATCTTCATCATAAAGCTCTTGAAGTGAGCCTAAAGCTTCTCTTAAAAATTCATTTTCAACTTTTATGGCCTCAATAGTCTCATCTTTTGAATCAAGAACTTTTTCATGAAGATTAATGATTGTGCCGATAGTTTTTTCAACAAACTCTGGTTGAACCAACATCTCTTGAGTGTTACGAGAGGAGAGCACCTTAAGTTGAACCGGCACTACTTCTTGCGAACCTTTAGATGGATCAATCATTCTTACACCATCTTGCATTTTTAATGTCAGTTTTCCTCGTTTGCATAACTCATCTACAGCATCTATATCTAAACCGGTAAGCTCCATATACTCTGCATCACTCATCCACTTCATCATCATTCCTTTATATATGCCAAAACTTACTAATTTTTAATTGATTTTTGTTTCTATCTCCATAGAGTCCATCTCAACTTTTTTAGCTTTAGCTATTCTATCTTCTTTAAGTTTTATACTTAACTCTTCATTATCAAGAGCTAACATCTGCATAGCTAAATACGCAGAGTTTATAGCTCCTGCTTTTCCTATAGCTACAGTAGCAACTGGCATTCCAGCTGGCATCTGAACAGTTGAAAGAAGAGCATCTATCCCAGAAAGAGCAGAAGCACTCATAGGTACACCTATAATAGGCTTAACAGTTTTAGAAGATAAAACACCTGCTAAGTGTGCAGCCATACCAGCAGCAGCTATAAAACACTGCGCACCTTTACCTTCAGCTTCTTGAATATAAGTTGCTGTTCTCTCTGGTGAACGGTGAGCTGAAGAGATAATCATCTCATAATTAACACCAAATGCTTCAAGTGTGTCTGAGCACGACTTCATTACTTCATAATCACTTTTTGAACCCATTACTATCGATACAAATTTCATCTATTTTATTCCTATTGTTTATTTTTGAAATTATATCATTTTATGGAAAAAAACTGAAAGTTATTTTTTCCATCTTTTTTAGCTTCATACATTGTGGTATCTGCATTCGTCAAAAGATTATCACTAGACAAGCTATCATCTAGGTCAATCTTTCATATCTATATCTTTGGAGCGGTTGCCATATCTGCATGTGAAGGGATTCTCAAAAAACTGTATGCTGGCATCTTTGTAGGAAGTGTTATAGGATTAAGATTTCCACTATGAACCTCATCCCATATTTTTTTATTTTGAGCTAAGAGCTGTTTTAGCTTCAAATAAATTTTACCATCTCTTGTATATGTGGAACCTATCTCATTGTCTACTATATCTATCTTTGAATCCAATGGTGCAACAATTTCAAGCTCATCATTGGGTAAAGTTTTATATTTACATAAAAAGTATGTTCCGCTTTCTAACACAACACCACTTACTTGATGTGTTCCTAACTGCATAGTAAAATCTAAACTTTGCGTATCATGCTTTTCAAATGGTCTTGAGACTAAGTAAGCATCCGTATATCCACGATTTTGTAAAGATTGAAGTTCGTACTGATATTTTTTATCATTAAACTTGCCATCATAATAATCATCAATAGCCATTCTATATGCTTTTGCAGTAACTCCAGCGTAATAGGCTGTTTTTGTTCTGCCTTCAATTTTAACAGAATCGATAACACCGCTATCAAGTATCTCTTTCATATGAGATGCTAAGTTCAAATCTTTTGCATTCATTATGTAAGTTCCAACACCCTCATCCTCTTCAAGTCTAAAGAGTGTTCCAGTTTCAGGATTTGCAGCATAGATTTCATAAGGGAATCTACAATCATTAGCACAGGAACCACGATTCGGTACACGCCCACTTTGAAGAGTGGATATAAGACAGCGACCACTATAAGCAAAACACATAGATCCATGAACAAATACTTCTAGCTCTAACTCTGGAAGTTCTGTTTTTATAGCAACTAAGTCACGCAGTGAAATCTCTCTCGCCGTTATAATCCTCACTGCACCCATATCGTAAAATATTTTAGCATCCAAGACATTCATAACATTTGCTTGGGTTGATAAGTGAAGTGGAATCTGAGGTGCTAGTTCATTACAGAGCTTAAGCACCCCAGGTGTAGCGACTATAAACGCATCTGGCTCTAACTCTGCCATCGCTAAAATATGTTTTTTTAAAAGTGAAAGTTGAGAATTAAAAGGAAAGCCATTTATGGTTGCATAAACTTTTTTCCCTTTTGCATGTGCGTAACCGATCCCCTCTTTAAACTCCTCCATACTAAACTCTTTACCAGAACGGATACGAAGAGAGAAGTGACTTACGCCACCATAAACAGCATCGGCACCAAAATCTAGTGCAATTTTTAACTTTTCAAGTGTTCCAGCAGGAGATAAAAGTTCTACTTTAGCCATTTTGCCCAAATTGCTCTAGAAGTGCCTCAATATCATCAGTTGAAGCTAAATCATTATGCTCATCACCGGCAATATGTTGTGCTGATGAAACTCTTCTATCATCATCTATCTTAGCTTCAAAAAGCGTATTCATATATTTGGAAAGTGCGCGCATTACATTTATAACTCTTTCTATCTTTTGACGATGGATATCTTGATATTGCATAATATCCATAACACTCATGATAGAATCACCACTATTTTGTAAAGTTTCTAATCCATCATTTGAATCACTTAACGCTGTTTTATTTTTTTCCAATTGTATCTTAAAAGCTTCTACCTCTGGAAACTTCTCACTAAGTGTTGCAAAAAGTTCAATATTAGAGTTTAAAATCTCTATAACATTATTGATATTTTCCTCTTTATCCATCAAATCATTACTAATGTTTTCTATAATATCAAAAATTTCACTTGCTTTTTCTTCACTCTCTTTTGTGACATCATCAAGTTGATGAACCATCTTGTTTTCATCCGTTGCTGGAAGAGGCCAATGATGAGCAGTACCCTCTTGATATCCAGTTGGTATATTTTCCTCTTTGAAAGTAGATTCTGCCTCTTGAGGTAACTCTTCTTCCGCTACTGCTTCTTCAGTTATCTCCTCCTCAATTTCATCCATATCATCAATATCACCATTCATTAAAGCATCTAATTCTTCTTGAGTCATATCATTTCCTAGCCAAATTTATTTATTACCACTATAATAGCATAATAATCTATTAATATGTTTTAAGAGGTATCAAATGAAAGTTGATTTACATAACCACACTTCACTTTGTAATCATGCTGAGGGTACAACTCAGCAATATGTAGACAAAGCGATAGAGTGTGGCACTCACTATTTTGGTTTTTCCGACCATGCCCCTATGGATTTTGACACCAAATATAGAATGAATTTTACTCAGATGCAAAAATATGAAGAAGATATACTAAAAATAAGAAAATCATATAAAGACAAGATAGAAATCTTACTCGCCTATGAAGTTGACTATCTCAAGGGTCATATGGATGAAAGGGTGTTAAATGCAGATGTTGATTATCTTATTGGAAGTGTTCATTTTATAGATGGATGGGGATTTGACAACCCTGAATTTATAGGTAATTACAGGTCACAAGATATAGATGAGATATGGCAAAAATATTTTGATACTATAAAAGAGATGGCAGAGAGTGGATTTTTTGATATAGTTGGACATCTTGATTTGATAAAAGTTTTTAAATATATGCCAAAAAAAGATATAAACAAGATTGCCCAAGAGGCTCTCCTTGCGATAAAAAAAGCCAATATGGCTATAGAGCTAAATGTTGCAGGGTATAGGAAACCGGTAAAAGAGGCTTATCCCTCTGTATCACTTTTGAAACAGATATTTAAATTAGGTATTCCAATCACATTTGGTTCTGATGCTCACAAACCAGGGCAAGTGGGACTCTTTAGTGATAAAATTACAAAGATGGCAAAAGATGTTGGTTACACAGAGTGTGTAATCTTTAAAAAACGAAAAATGGAGTTTATAAAATTTTGACTCATCCTATATTATTGCAGATTGCAAAAGCAGCTATATTAAACAAATTTGATGAAAATCATCAGATAGACAGAGAGACTCTCTTAAAAGATTATCCATTTTTAGATGATAATGGAGCGGTCTTTGTAACACTTAAGTATGATAATGAACTCAGAGGTTGCATAGGTTCCATAATCTCACATCGTAAACTTTATGATGATACTCTCCATAATGCTATCTCTGCTGGATTTAGTGATCCTAGATTTAACCCACTCCATGTAGATGAACTTTCACATCTCACGCTTGAACTATCTGTTTTAAGCAAACCTACCATTTTAGAATATAGTGACTATGATGATCTGCAGACTAAGGTAAAGCCACATGTAGATGGTTTGATACTCAAACATAAAAGATTTCAGGGTACATTCTTACCTCAAGTTTGGGAACAGCTCCAAACCCCAAAACTCTTTTTAGAACATCTAAGTATGAAAGCTGGTGCAACTCCATCTGTATATGCACAACATCCAACAATATACAGATATGAGGTAGAGCATATAGAGGAAAATTTTGATGCGATACTTTCGTTATAAGGATGAAAAACATATTACATGTTTGCTGTGTAAACACTACTGTTCACTTAAAAAAGATAGCTCTGGTTTGTGTGGTATAAACTTTAACGATGATGGAAAACTTTTAAATAAAACATATGGACATCCAAGCGCTTTACATGTAGACCCAATAGAGAAAAAACCACTCTATCATTTTTTACCATCATCTCGCTCGCTCTCTATTGGAACGGTTGGATGTAACTTTAGATGTCCATTTTGTCAAAACCACTCTATCTCCCAAACTTCATTAGTAAACGAGAAGATAACCTACACACCACAAGATATAGTAAACCTAGCAGTTGAAAATAAAACTCAAACCATTAGTTATACATACAATGAGCCAACTATATGGTATCCATACGCAAAAGATATAGGGGTATTAGCAAAAGAAAAAGGTATTAAGAATATATTTGTATCAAGTGGATATGAGTCCAATGAAGTGCTACAAGATATGAAAAGCTGGTTAGATGCTGCAAATATTGATCTTAAGAGTTTTTCACATGAGTATTACAAAAAAGTTTTGAAAACAGATTTAGATGGTGTCTTAGAATCACTCATAGAGTTTGCAAAAAGTGATATTTGGCTTGAAATAACAACTCTTCTCATTCCACATGTGAATGATAGTGAGGAGGAGATTCATAAGATGGCTCAATTTATCTCTTTGAAACTAGGAACTGAAGTTCCATGGCACTTTAGTGCTTTTCACCCTAGTTTTAAAATGCTAAACACCCCAAGTACAAGCAAAGAAAGCCTCTTCAGAGCTAAAGAGATCGCTTCATCTTATGGTATTAAATATATCTATCTTGGGAATGTGCAGCATGATAATAGCACCTATTGTGATAGATGCAAGACTAAACTTATCCAAAGATCTGGTTTTGATGCACGAGTGCTTAATATAAAAGATTCTAAATGTACAAATTGTGCCGATGAGATAAAAGGAGTTTTTTTATGAAAAGAGAGATGAGCGTAGCGGGTAGCTTTTACCCTGATGACAGATTAGAGATTCAAAAATATTTTGAGCATTTCAACAACATTTATGATAAAAACCATAATCATAAAAATATAAAAACAAAGGCTGTAATAGTCCCACATGCAGGATACATTTACTCAGGATACAGTGCCAATATAGCTTATAGGATTTTACAAGATAGCGAAATTAAGACCTTAGTGGTAATCGGTCCATCTCATAGAGTTGCTTTTAACGGAGTGAGTCTTTGTAATTTTCAAAGCTATAAAACTCCTTTTGGAGATATTGAAGCAGCAGATACCTTGGTTAAAAAGCTACAAGATAAATTTCAATTAAACTGTTTTAAAGAGGCGCATGCTGAACATAGCACAGAGGTGCAGTTCCCCTTTATAAAATATTACATGCCAAAAGTAAAGATAATAGAGCTTGTTTATAGCCAAATAGAACCTAAAGAGATTTCAATATTGATAGATTTTATTTTATCTCAAAAAGATTGTGGAGTTATAATAAGCACAGACCTTAGCCACTTCTACAATCAAAAAGAAGCTAGAGAACTAGACACTCTGTGTTTAGAGTCTATAAAAAACTTAGATATATCGATGCTTCATAGTGGATGTGAAGCTTGTGGTATTATTGGCGTAGAGGCTATAATGTTAAGTGCGAAAAGACTCTTTTTAAATCCAAAACTACTTGATTATAGAACAAGCGGGGATGCAAGTGGAGATAATTCTAGGGTAGTTGGGTATATGAGTGCTTACTTTTAGACAACTTAACTAACTTATTTCAATTTCATAAAGTATCTTTAAAGATTTCATCTGTATAATGCCTACATATTAAATTATTACAAGGAAATACCAAATGGGTAAATATAAAGAACTAACTGGCGCAGATTTTGAAGCTACACTTGCAGAGGGCGTATCTCTTGTTGATTTTTGGGCTCCGTGGTGTGGTCCATGTCGTATGATCGCTCCTGTTATTGAAGAGTTAGCTGAAGATTTTGATGGAAAAGCTAATATCTGTAAAGTAAATACAGATGAGGAACAAGATATCGCTGTTAAGTACGGTATCCGTTCTATCCCGACTATCATGTTTTTTAAAGATGGTGAGATGGTGGATCAAGTTGTTGGAGCACAGTCAAAAGCTGCTCTAGCTGAGAAAATAAACTCTTTTCTTTAAGAGTCATTTGTGGCAAAGAGTAGAGGCAAAAGTCTCTTTTCTCTCTCCACACTTCTAGCTTCTTTCTTTGGCGCAGCCATGATAGCTGCTGCCTTTGCTTACTTCAACTATAAATTTTCAGAGTATAAATTTATCGATTTTAATGAGTGGGTATTTTACGAGAAAAGTGATGTTTTTATCCCATCAGCAGATAAATATATCGTAGTTTTTTATAGTTCTAAAGAACGAGATACAGCTAATCGTTTAGCCACAATAGATCTTAATCTTCCAATTCTAGCTATTGACTACTATAACAAAGCATTTAAAAACTCAAAAAATACAACTTTTTTAAGAAGTGGAACAAAAAACTCTCTATCTTTTATACAAAGATTTAACATATATGAATCCCCATCTATTTTTTTTATAAAAAAAACAAAAGACACTCTTTATAAACAAGATAGTATGATTAGGAAATTAGATAATTTAGAAAAGCTTTCAAAAGAGATAGAATCATTATGAGCTATATATAGATTATCAAAAGAAATAAATACTTTACAAGGAACAACTCTCATGATTTTAGATTGTGCAATTATTGGCGGAGGACCTGCTGGTCTTACTGCTGGACTATATACAACACGCGGTGGCTTAGAAAATGTAACTATGTTTGAAAAAGGTATGCCAGGTGGACAGATAACTAACTCTTCAGAGATAGAAAATTATCCAGGAGTTACAGGAGAGATAAGCGGTATGGATCTGATGATGCCATGGCCTGAGCAGTGTCAAAAGTTTGGACTTAAGCATGATATGGTAAATATTACTCGTGTTAGTAAAAGTGGAGATATTTTCACTATACATCAAGAAGATGGCACTTCGACTGATGCTCATAGTGTTATTATCGGAACAGGTTCTCGTCCTAGAAAAGTTGGTTTTACAGGTGAAGATGAATTTTTTGGTCGTGGAGTAAGTACATGTGCTACTTGTGATGGATTTTTCTATAAAGGCAAAGAGGTCGTAGTTATTGGTGGTGGTGATACAGCACTAGAAGAAGCGTTTTACTTAGCTAAAATATGTTCAAAAGTTTATCTTGTTCATAGAAGAGAGGAGTTTCGTGCAGCACCAAATACAGTTGCTAGACTAAAAAGTACTGAAAATATTGAACTTGTTCTAAACTCATCCCCAGATGAAGTTTATGGCGACAATATGGGTGTAACAGGCTTAAGAGTTAAAAACAAAGATGGTTCCACTCGCAACATCGAAGTTCCTGGAGTTTTTACTTTTGTTGGAAATGATGTAAACAACCAAACTCTTATCCAAGAAGATGGTGGTTTTTTATGTGATGTTAATGAGTCAGGCGAGGTTATAGTAGATATAAGCATGCGTACTTCAGTTGCTGGTCTTTATGCAACTGGTGACATGCGTATAGCAGCTCCAAAGCAGGTCGTAAGTGCAGCGGGGGATGGTGCTGTTGCAGCTCTGCAAGTTATCTCTTTTGTAGATGAACTACTAAACTAAACCTATATGCAAAATGGAGTAAACAACTTCTCCCTAGCTGAAGAAATATGGCATGCTATTACTCATGGTATTGGCTTTTTCTTTAGCATTATTGCTTTAACTCTACTTGTTGCCTTTGCTTCAAAAGATGGAGGTGCTATCGATATAGTAGCCGCTTCTATCTACGGAGCATCACTTATCG
This sequence comes from Campylobacterota bacterium, assembly GCA_034659115.1. Lineage (GTDB taxonomy): Bacteria > Campylobacterota > Campylobacteria > Campylobacterales > Sulfurimonadaceae > Sulfurimonas. The sequence goes on along the minus strand of JAYEGN010000087.1, from coordinate 26,149 downwards.
TAATGTATGGTAGCTCAACTCTTTACCATGCGATAACTCACACAAAGATAAAACAACTCTTTCAAAAATTTGACCATAGTGCCATATACTTTTTAATCGCTGGAACATACACTCCTGTGGTTCTTCTGAGTGTTGGAGGAACAGAGGGTTGGAGTATCTTTGCGATAGAATGGAGCATAGCTACTATAGGCATAGCACTCAAGTTTATATATCCAGGCAGATTTGAAGCTCTATCGTTGATAGCGTATATTGTTATGGGTTGGCTCATAGTAGTTGTTTTAGATAGCTTAAAAGCCAGTATTGATCCTATAGGTTTTTGGCTTATTGTTGCTGGCGGAATGGCTTATACAGGTGGTATAATATTTTATATAAAAGATCACATCAATTATTACCATACTGTATGGCACCTATTTGTCTTACTAGGCTCAACTTTACAGTTTTTTGCGATTCTTCTTTATGTGGTTTAATTATAATCCAATCAAAGATTTGCTATTATTTGCAAAACTATTTTTAAGGTAAGATTAATGATAAAAGTTGGTGTATTTGGTGCTAGTGGTAGAGTTGGAAAATTAATTATGGATGATTTAAAAAGCACCGATAATATGAGTGTTAGTTCTGTTTATGTTCGCAATTCATTAGACTTTTCTATAGACCCATCTATCTTAGTGACATCTGATATGAAATCTTTTTTAAGTGCATGTGATATAGTGATTGATTTTTCTTTACCTGATGCATGTGAGACTCTTTTGGAATACTCTATAAAAACCCCAAAACCTTTAGTTATTGGCACAACAGGGTTAAGTACCCACCAGTTAAACCTATTAAAACAAGCTAGTGAGGTGATGCCTGTTCTTTATGCAACAAATATGTCTCTAGGTGTAGCCCTTTTGAACAAGCTTGTATATCAAGCATCTGCAGCCTTGGATGAGTTTGATATAGAGATAGTAGAGATGCATCATAAACACAAAAAAGATGCTCCAAGTGGTACAGCCTTAACTTTAGGAGAATCTGCTGCAGCAGGTCGCGGACTTGATTTAAACAGTGTTCGCATAAGTGGAAGAGATGGAAATATCGGTGAAAGAACTAAAGATGAAATCTCAGTTATGGCACTTCGTGGTGGAGATATTGTAGGTCGTCACACCGTTGGATTTTACAACGATGGTGAGTTTATAGAACTAAATCACACAGCAACCTCTCGCAATACTTTTAGTAAAGGTGCCATTAGAGCAGGTGCTTGGTTAGCTAATAAAAAAACAGGTTTATATTCTATAAGTGATTGTCTAGAATTATAAATATTTTAGGTCAAATTATGTATAATTTACAAAATAAACCCCCTCTCAAACTGAGAGTGACCGGCATTGTAGCGATGCAAAAGAAGGAAATATATTGTTAGAAGATGTAAATGAAAAATGTGCTGTTGTAGGGATTTTTGGTCACGAAGAAGCTTCCAAGTTAGCTTACTTCTCACTCCATGCTCTTCAGCATCGTGGGCAAGAGGCTGCTGGAATTAGCTCTTCTGATGGAGAAAAACTTCATACTATCAAAAAGCGTGGTTTAGTTATGCGTGTTTTTGATGAAACTAAGCTAAAAACTCTTAGTGGTTCTAGTGCCATCGGTCATACTCGTTACTCAACTGCAGGTAACGACTCTATACTTGATGCCCAACCTGTTTTTGCTAGGTATGATTTAGGTGAAATGGCTATAGTACACAACGGTAATCTTACAAATGCTGAAGAGGTTCGTAATTCACTTATAGAAAAGGGTGCTATTTTTCAAACCTTCATGGATACTGAAAATCTTATCCACCTCATAGCTAAAAGCGAAGAAAGACAGCTAACTCCAAGAATTATAGATGCTGTTAAAAAGATAGAGGGTGCATTTTCTTTGGTATTTTTAAGCAGGACTAAGATGTTTGCAATGCGTGACCGTTTTGGTTTTCGTCCTCTTAGTTTGGGAAAATTACCAAATGGTGGATATATTGTAGCAAGCGAAACATGTGCTTTTGACCTTGTAGGGGCAGAGTTTGTTCGAGATATAAGACCGGGTGAGCTTCTTATCTTCAAAGAAGGCAGAGAGCCTAAAAGTATTCAAGTTTTTGAACCAACCCCTAAACACTGTATTTTTGAGTATGTTTATTTTGCTAGGCCAGATTCCCATGTGTTTGGTCAATCAGTTTATCAAACTAGAAAAAACATGGGTAAAGAGTTAGCTCGAATCAAGCCCGTTGAAGCTGATTTAGTTGTACCTGTTCCTGATGGTGGTGTTCCATCTGCTATAGGTTATGCTCAAGAGAGTGGCATACCTTACGAGATGGGGATTATGAGAAATCATTATATCGGTCGTACTTTCATAGAACCAACACAAGAGATGCGAGATCTAAAAGTTAAGATGAAACTATCTCCCATGCCTGACCTTATAAAGGGAAAAAGAGTTATAGTTGTTGATGATTCTATAGTTCGCGGAACAACTTCAAGAAGAATTATCCGTATGCTTAAAGAAGCGGGAGCAAGCGAAGTACACATGAGAGTCTCTTCTCCACCTACAACTGATCCATGCTACTATGGTGTAGATACTCCAGACAAAGATAAACTCATAGCTGCAAATATGTCAAATGATGAGATTCGTAACTATATAGAAGCTGATTCATTAGCATACTTAGATGAAAGCTCTCTACTAAGAAGTGTAAACACAGATGAAGATAACTACTGTACTGCTTGTTTTACAGGAAAATATATAGTTTAATGAAGCAGATATATACTTATGGTAACTACTTAAAGTCTAAGTTTGGTTGCAAGGTTTACAAAGTTGGTATCAATATCTCTGGTTTTACTTGCCCAAACATAGATGGAACAGTCGCAAAAGGTGGCTGTACATTTTGTGAAAATGACTCTTTTAGTGCTAGTACCAATGAGATAAAAGACCTCAAAGGTTTTCATCTTAACCTTGACTCTAAAGAAAATCCATTTTTAAAAAAACAACTAAAACAACTCGAAGTTCAGTTTGCTGCAATTAGCAAAAGACAGACGGATGAGTATGGTGCAGAGAAATTTTTAGTATATTTTCAATCTTTTACAAATACCTATGCTCCATTTGAAACACTTAAAGCTTTATACGATAAAGCACTCTCGTTTCCCAATGTTGTAGGACTCAGTATCGGTACTCGCTCAGATTCCATAACAGATGAAACACTAGATTATCTAGCTAAGCTAAACAAAGATAAAGAGATTTGGATAGAGTTTGGTATACAGAGTGTTTATGATGAAACGCTAGATAAAATAAATCGTGGACATTCAAGTGATAATGTAAAAGAGTGGATACTAAAATCAAAAGATAGAGGTCTACATGTATGTGGTCATCTTATATTTGGTCTTCCGGATGAAACCAAAGAGATGATGCTAGAAACTTCTAAACAAGCCTACGAGTGGGGTATAGATTCTGTAAAATATCACCCTCTTTATGTTGTGAAAAAAACAGCTCTAGGCAATGATTTTACAAAGGGTAAGTTTACTCCAATATCCCAAGAAGATTATCTTGATATTTTAGTCAAGTCAATCAAGATGAAGCCTGATAGCGTATCAGTTCAAAGAGTTACAGCTGGCATAGACGATTCATCTCTACTTGCACCAACTTGGTGTAGAGATAAAAATAGACAGCTTAAAAATATAAATAATGCTTTAAAACCACTGGGTCTTAAGTATTAATGCCCATAAACCTTAGCAAAGTCTGAAACGCTTCTGAAGTATGGTGGCCAATCAAAATGAACTCTAAAGGCTTTTGCGTCACCAGGCTTTAAGTTCTTTGCTACTACAAACTTTTTGGTTATAGATTGTGGTTTATATGCATTTGCTGACTTTGTAGAGAAAAAATCAAAAAAGCCACTCGCTTTAAAGAATGAGCCACTCTTAACATTTCCTGTCACATGTCCCTTATTGACTAGTTTTATCTCAAATGTAACCTTGCCTATCTTAAAATTTCCCTCATTTCTAACAATACCGCTATAAACAACCTTCTCTATACTTAGTAATCTTTTATTTTTTAATTTATAAAGTTTTGGAATTTTTGTATACTTATCAACTACTACCATTGAAAAACCAAATAAAAGAGCCGATATTAAACTCACTGATATCAGCATAGGAAAGACTAATTTTTTATTTGTTTGCCTAAACGCTGATACTATACCGGTGATAAGTATTAGTAATATTACAGCAAAAACAATAAAATGCCAATAATTAAGACTGGTTGTCATCTGCACTTTGCTCCCAATGATATGTTGTAATCTTTTGTATAGGTAAATGGTTCAATAAACATCTTAAACTCTCGTATCTCACCTATAGCTATATCCTCTTGTAAAATCGACATCTTTTTAAATGGTTTAAATGAATATATAAAGTTTTTTAACTCTTTTTTACTGCTCTTTGTAACACTTGCTTTTATTGTGCAGCTAGAAAAATGGAATTTTGATTCATTGGTTAAACTGCCCTTTACAACAATAGCATTTGTAAAACTTAATTTTTTTTGACTTTTTAACTCAACACTATTTTTAAATAAAAATTGATGCATCTGTATATATCCAATAATTGGACCTACAAAAAGCAAGCCAAATGCCAAAAGTATTATAAAGATAGCTAAGCCTATCTTTTTTCTAAGTAAAATACCTAAAATAATAAGAAGTATAAAGAGTCCAAAGATACTACCAAAGAGTATATAATCATAAGTGATTAGGCTATCTATAAAGGTAGTAATCTTTTCTTTCATCTACTTATCTCTAGAGTTTTTCTCAGCTATTCCACTCATATCAAATCTACGAGCCAACTCCTGTTTGATTCGATCTGGAGATATGTTTTTCGCAGCCAAGGCTACTAGCATGTGATAGGTTAGATCTGATGCTTCATACACCATCTCCTCTTCGTCACTATCTTTATATGCAAAACAAAATTCACCGGCCTCTTCTACTACTTTTTTTAGTATAGTATTATCACCTTTAGTGAAAAGTTTTGCTGTCCATGAGGTAGCAGGATCTGCATTTTTACGCTCCTGTATAGTGTGATAAAGCGTATCAACAACTCCATACATGTCATCTGTTTGTATTTGAGCTTCTGAGTTGGTATCGCCACTCTCTAGCTCTGTAAAAAAGCAAGAACGCCTACCTGTATGACAAGCAACTCCTTCTTGAGTTACCTTTATAAGAAGTGTATCATTATCGCAGTCTATATTAAATGAGTGGATAGCTTGAGTATGTCCACTGCTTTCGCCCTTTTTCCAAATACGCTGTTTTGAACGAGAGAAATAATGTGCTGTCTTAGTAGTAAGAGAAAGCTCTAGTGCTTCTTTGTTCATATATGCCATCATCAAGACTTCATTGTTAGCAACATCTTGGACTATAACTGGAAGAAGTTCTGACTTCTTCCAATCTACTCTATTTAAGACTGTATCTAGGCTCATTATTGTGCCGTAGTTCTTTTTCTAACATCTTTTGTATCAACCCAGATATTTGGTGTTGAACCACCAGGAGTTAGGAAGATTTTAGCATCTTTATTTACTTCAAGTGCATCATTGAACTTACCTTGAACTTTAATCTGTTCAAGTTGTAAAAGTTTAGGCGTTAATGATTTAGCAACTAAGATATTTGCTTTTGCTATTGCATCTGCTTCGATAGTAATCGCGTCTGCCATACCTTGTGCTTCAATTCTTTTCTTTTGTGCTATACCTTCTGCTTCTGCTGCTCTTTTAAGTGCTTCTTGCTTAACTCTTTGAACATCTTGCTCTGCTTTTTGTACCTCTTGCTTAGCTATCTGTACTCTTTCTATCTGGTCTTTTACTTTTTGAGGTAAAACGATATCACGAAGTTGAACTGACTGCAAAACAGCAGGAGTATTCTCAAGATTATTTACACTCTCTCTAATTTCTGCTTCTATCTCTGTTCCAAGCTCATTTCGCATCTGTGTTAATGCCTCAGCATCATACTTACCGATTACATTACGAACAACATCACGAACAACAGGGTTGATGATTTTATCTTCCCAAGAAAATCCCCAGTTAGAGATAGTTTGAGCTGCAAACTGTGAGTTAAGTCTATACTGAACTGTAAGCTCTATTGAAACTGGTAATGAACGCTTATCAAGAACAGTTACAGCAGGTTTTGCTATGATTCCTGATGCACCTGCATTTGCTTCTATACGAGATGCATAGTTAATGATACGAACCTTTGTATCTACTACATAAACTTTTTGGATTACTGGAACTATAAAGTGAAGACCTGGAAGAAGTGCTTGATCTTGATACTTACCATTTGTACTTAAAATACCGCGTTGTCCCTCTTCTATAATTGTAAAAGGTTTTGCTAAAACAAGCAAAATTACAACTGCTACTAAAAAATAGACTAAACCAGCTTTACCGCCACCAAAGTTAAAATCTATCTTTGGAAACTCTGGACCTTTTCCACCACCATTACCACCTGAACCACCGCTAGATTTTTTAAATCCACCGCCCTCACTCTTTTTTTTGTTAAAATAATCATTCATATCTGATGCCAT
>JAYEGN010000087.1:0-19516 GCA_034659115.1 Campylobacterota bacterium | reverse complement strand
TAAAATCTATCTTTGGAAACTCTGGACCTTTTCCACCACCATTACCACCTGAACCACCGCTAGATTTTTTAAATCCACCGCCCTCACTCTTTTTTTTGTTAAAATAATCATTCATATCTGATGCCATTATTATGTTTTCCTCTTTCATTTTTTTAATTTTCCTTAGTTTTTTCTAGTTCCCAAGCAAAGCATGGGAACAAGTTAGTTTTAGTTTTCATCTACATATGTTAAGTAGTGATTGTACTTTTCATTGCGTCCAAAAACTATATCAAAATATGTGCTTTGTATAGTTTCAGTAATTTTACCACGACTTCCACATCCAATCTCTCTAGCATCTACTACAGCAACTGGAGTTATCTCTGCTGCTGTTCCTGTTAAAAATGCTTCATCAGCCACATAAACTTCTTCTCTTGTTATGCGTCTGCGAGTTACTGTTATGCCCATATCTTCAGCCATCTCTATAACCATTTTTTGAGTTATAGATGCTAAAGAGTTGTCATTTGGTGGAGTAATTAACTCTGAGTTTTTAACCATAAAAAAGCAAGCTCCACTAGCTTCAGCTACATAGCCTTGATCATCTAAAAGAAGTGCTTCATCGTAACCACAGTCAATAGCTTCATATTTAGCCATTTGAGAGTTTAGATAGTTTGCAGATGCTTTTGCCTTACCCATGTTGGAAGTATTAGCAGGTCTAGTCATAGAAGCAACTTTAAGCTTAATGCCTTTTTGAAGTCCCTCTTCGCCAAGATAAGCGCCCCATTCCCAAGCAGACATAACAGTTTCAACCGGAGCATCTTTATGATAAACACCCATAACACCGTAACCTAAAAATGCAAAAGGACGAATATACACATTATCACCTGTAAATTTATTCATCTTTACTAACTCAATTTGAGCTTTATTCATCTCATCAACTGAATAAGGAATATCAATAAGAGTCATTTTTGCAGACTCCCTCAATCTCTTTGTATGCTCATCTAGTCTAAAAATTGCATACCCTTTTTTAGTTTTATAAGCTTTTGTTCCTTCAATTACACCATTTCCATAGTGTAAAGTGTGAGAGAGTACATGTATCTTGGCATCATCCCAAGCTATAAACTTTCCATTCATCCAAATATATTTGGCTGCATCCATATAATATCTCCAATTGATTATTACTTTTATAAATTTTGCTATTTTACCCAAAATGATGTTTATTTTATATTAACTAGTAAAAATAAAACTCTATTTAAGTATTTTTACATATAATGAAAATCATAAATAAATCAAATGTAAAAAGGGCAAATTTTGTCAAAAAATAGAAGAGCAAAAAAAATGCCAGCAGAGCCAATTAAAGTCCAAGAAACTGAGGTAGATGTGACTGAAGTAACTGGAGAAATTGTTGAAATTATTCAAGAAACAGATGTTAAGGAAGTTTCACAAGAGGAGTTAAAAGAGACTCCATCAATGGATGAGATACTTACAGCCAGAGAGGCGATAACTTCAACAGAGGAAGCCCAAGAGTTAGCATATATAGAAAAAATTCATGAGCAAGAAGAGGAGATGAATATTTTAAATTCATCTGGCTCAGCTGAAAATATTACTCAGCCAAATACAGCGGAAAAAACAGATCCAAATCATATTTACGCAAAATATGAAGATGTAGATAAAGATCAACTCCAAAAAGATTTAGAAGAGATTAAAGCCAACCTTGGACCAGTAGGACAAGAGGATTTTCAACACCTTTTAAAACTTGAAAGATGGGGAAGAACAGCTACATATTCTGGCTTTTTCCTAATCTATGTTGCTACGGCTTTAGAACTTTCTATCGGTCTAAATGGGTATATTTTTTGGACACTTGGAGTTATTGCAGCTATTCTTATAGGTGTAGGTAATGTTGGAAGATGGGCAGATGTAACGCATCCGATTTTACATGGTGCTTATGATAAAGTTCCAAATATTCCTGCAAAATATACAAAAGCGGGTTACGCAAGAGGAAAAAGACGATATATAGACTGGCTTGATTGGATAAAACCTGAAGCTTGGGAGTATGAACATAATATTATGCACCACTACCACCTAAATGAAGATGATGATCCAGATAATGTTGAGAGAAATCTTCAATGGCTTCATAAATGGAAAACACCGATGTTTGTAAAATATACAATAGTCTACACATTTGCAGCTGTATGGAAGCCTGTTTATTATGCCCCAAACACACTAAGAATCTTAGAAAATAAAGAAAGAAGAAAAAAAAGATTACCAGAAATTTCTGATTATGAGGTGTCACCATTTACAAAAAATGGTGCAGAACTATGGAAAAACTTCTATCTTCCTTATGGACTTTTCCAGTTTGTTTTTCTGCCACTTCTTTTCTTGCCACTAGGTTTAAAGGCAGTTTTTAGTGCATTTATCATCCTTTTAATGGCTGAAGTCTATGCAAATCTGCATTCATTTTTAGTGATTGTTCCTAACCATTCAGCAGGTGATATTTATCAGTTTAGTGAGCCTCATAAATCTCAAGGAGAGTTTTATCTAAGACAGATTATGGGTAGTGTAAACTACAACACAGGAACAGATCTTATAGATTTTTCACAGGGATTTTTAAACTACCAAATAGAGCATCACCTATTTCCAAATATCCCTCATAGTTACTATCAAAAAATGCAGCCTCTTGTAAAAGAAGTTTGTAAAAAACATAACATCGAGTATAGACAAGAAAGCGTTTGGAAAAGAATTACAATGTCCGTAGACCTTATGGTTGGAAAAACTAAAGCTCCTAGAATTGATGGAATCTAAGTTCTAAAATAACAGATCATCTACTCCTAATTTCCCATAATATTTTTTTTAATATTATGGGGGATTTTTTATGAACCCACAACGAACTCAGGTTAGATAATAACTTTTTGTGCTAAACTTCCAAAATTAAAAATCACTATACTACTTATATTAGGAAACTTATTTGAACTTAATTATCGTTGAGTCACCTGCTAAAGCTAAGACTATAAAAAACTTTTTGGGCAAAGATTACGAAGTTATCGCTTCTAAAGGTCACATAAGAGATCTCCCTAAATCTCGTTTTGGAATCACTATAGATGAGGGGACTAATCATCTAGTGCCAACATATTCTGTTGCAAAAGAAAATGCACCAACAGTCAAAGAGATAAAAGCACTGGCTAAAAAAGCTGACACTATCTATATCGCAACCGATGAGGATCGCGAGGGTGAAGCTATCGGTTGGCATATTGCACATGCAATAAAAAAAGATCCCCAAGAACTTCCTCGTATCGTTTTTCATGAAATTACAAAAAGTGCTATTAAGCATGCCCTAGAATCTGCAAGAAAGATAGATATGGATATGGTAAACGCTCAACAAGCCAGAAGAATGCTTGATCGCGTTGTTGGATATAAGCTTTCCCCGCTTTTAGCTTCTAAAATCCAAAAAGGCCTATCTGGTGGTCGCGTTCAATCTTCAACTCTCAAACTTGTAGTTGATAGAGAGCGAGAGATAAAAGCCTTTGTTCCGGTTGAGTATTGGTCGATCGACACACTCTTTAAAAAAGATATCGATGCTACCCTCATAACACACATGGGAGATAAGCTATCAAAACTATCTATTGAAAATAAAAATGATGCCCAGATGATAACTCAGAGTATCAAGAATGACAGCTTCACTATTTCAAAGATAGAAACAAAACAGAGAAAGAGCTCAACGCCACCACCATTTATGACATCAACTCTGCAGCAAACCGCATCCAGCAAGCTAGGATTTACTCCTAAAAAAACGATGATGGTAGCACAGGCACTCTATGAGGGTGTAAAAACTCCAGATGGAACAAGTGGTGTAATCACATATATGAGAACAGATTCACTCAACTTAGCAAGCGAAGCAGTTTATGCTGTTCGTGGCATTATAGAAAATCGTTTTGGAGAAAAGTACCTACCCAAAGAGCCTAAGTCATATAATAAAAAAGCAAAAAATGCTCAAGAAGCCCATGAAGCGATTCGTCCAACCATGCTTCATTTTACACCAGAAGTAGCCCAGAGCTTTTTAAAAGCTGACGAGATTAAACTTTACCGATTAATCTATGAAAGATTTATGGCATGTCAGATGAATGATGCGATGTTTGAACAGCAAAATATTATTTTCACAGGTAAAGAAAATGAATATCGTGCCAGTGGAAGAAAACTTATATTTGATGGTTTCTACGCCCTTACAGGAACAGAAGATAAAGATAAACTGCTCCCTGCTCTTAACAAGGGTGATGTAGCAGAGATACAATCCATAAAACCAGAACAACATTTTACAGAACCTCCGCCAAGATATAGTGAAGCTAGTCTTATCAAAAAACTTGAGAGCGAAGGTGTTGGTCGTCCATCAACTTATGCTCCAACCATAGCAACACTAAGTGGTCGCACCTATGTAACGATTGAGAAAAAGCAAATTGTTCCAACAGAGATGGCTTTTACTGTTACTGATATATTAGAAAAAAACTTTGCCAATATTGTTGATATATCGTTTACTGCAAATATGGAGGAAAAACTTGATGAAATCTCCGATGGCAAAAATGATTGGCAAAAACTACTCAGTGATTTTTATTTTCCTTTTATGGATCAAGTTGCAGAGGGCAAAGAGAAGATAGTAAGTCTTAAACTTGCAAAACCATTGGGTCGTAACTGCCCTAAATGTGGAGAAGAACTACTGCTTCGTAGTGGTAGATTTGGTAACTTTGTTGCATGTAGTGGTTTTCCAAAATGTAAATATACAGAGCAGGTTGATGAAGATGGTAATAAGGTAGAGGTTAAAATCGAGACAAGCGATCAGACATGTGATAAATGTGGCAAAGAGATGATTGTTAAAAATGGTCGTAATGGTAAATTTTTAGCATGTAGCGGTTATCCTGATTGTAAAAATACTAAAAGCATAGATGTTCCCACACAGATAAGCGAAAACCCATGTCCTGATTGTGGTGGCGAAATAAGTCTTAAAAATTCTAGAAGAGGTCCATTTTGGGGCTGTGCCAACTATCCTGATTGTAAGTTTATATCTAAATTTGAACCTACTGCGATAAAGTGTAAAGAAAAAGGCTGTAAAGGTGTCTTAGCAGAGAGAACTTACCGAAACAAAGATGTATATGAGTGCGTTAAGTGTAAAAACAGGACTCCTAGAGGAGATTAATATATGAGAATAGGCATACTCTCTGATACTCACAGCAAACTAGATAGGGCTAAGGTAGCTCTTGATACGCTCATAAAAGATGGTGCTGAGTATATAATCCATGCTGGGGATCTGATACATGTTGAGATGCTAGAGATGCTGAAAAATTGTGGGGTTGATTATATAGCAGTCTATGGAAACAATGATGCTCATCTTATCAAATATCATAACAGCTACAATCTTGTTCAAGAGCCTAGCTTTTTTAAACTAAATGATCTGAAGTTTAAACTTATGCATCTACCTTTTCACATGTCCCCCGATGCAGATGTAGTTATATCTGGGCATACACATATCTTTGAATCAAGCTATCTAAACGATACTTTGTTTCTTAATCCTGGTGAAGTTTGTGCAAGAGAAAAACCTATCTCTAGTTTTGCGATCTTGCAAGTCACAGATAAAAAATATATAGTTGAACATTACACTATCAAGACAAACTCTACCACTGTAGATAAAAAAGAGTATATATATGAAAGAAAATAAAAAGATATTTCTATGCAGCATCTGTAATATTAACAGTGGTACATGTAACGAGGACTGTAAATTTTGTTCTCAAAGTGTTAGATATAAAGCTGATATAGAGCGTTACAAACAAAAAGAGATGAGCGAGATTTTAAAAGAGGCTAAGTCGGCTAAAGATGCCGGAGCATTGGGCTTGTGTTTAGTTACGGCAGATAAGGGTCTTAGAGATAAAACCATAGAGTTTGTTTGCAGTATAGCTAAGGTTTTAACCGCTGAAGTACCTGAGCTTAGACTGATCGCATGTAACGGTACCGCTTCGTTAGAACAACTTTTACTTTTAAAAGATGCTGGTATAAAAGCGTATAATCATAACTTGGAAACATCACAAAATTTTTACCCACAGATCTGCACAACCCACCCATGGAGCCAAAGATATGAAACCTGTCAAAATGTAAACAGGGCTGGATTAGTGCTTATAACTGGTGGTATATTTGGACTTGGTGAATCACAAGAAGATAGAATCTCTATGCTAGAATCTCTAAACTCACTCAATCCAAGCTCTGTTCCCATAAACTTCTACCACCATAACACAGCCCTAGAACTAAAGCCAAACCCACTACATGTAGATGAAGCCTTAGAGCTTATCAGACTCACTAGGCAGATGATTCCTAATGCTCATAGGATTATGGTTGCAGGCGGAAGAGAGATGATGTTTAAAGAAAGACAGCAGGAGATCTTTGATTATGGTGCTAACTCTATAGTGATAGGAAACTACCTTACAACAAGCGGCAGAGTTATGAGTAAAGATTTAGAGATGTTACAATCTCTAAATTTAGAAGTTGCAAAAACTGTAAAATAAAGGATACTTAAGATGAATGATGGTGTAGTTCTAATAGTCACTATTTCACTTATTATCATCTTTTCTCCATTTTTTGCAAAACTTCTAAAACTCCCTACTACTCCCATAGAGATGATTTTAGGTTCCATATTTGGCTATGTTGGTTTTTTGCATAATGAGCATCTCTTTGATCTTGTAGCAGAACTTGGTTTTTTATATCTTATGTTTATCGCTGGAACTGAGATTAATCTAAAAAATGTTTTAAAAACACCCAAAAGCATTATGAAAAGAGTTGTATTTTACCTTATTATACTCTATGCTTTTTCACTTACAATTTCACTCTATCTATCTCTTGGTAAAATATTCATAGTTTTACTTCCTTTGATATCTGTAGGCTTAGTAGCAACTCTCTCAAAAGAGTATGGTAAAACACCTTGGCTTAACATCTCTATGACCGCCGGAGGGATAGGAGAGGTTGTAAGCATAGGTCTCTTAACTCTAACTTCGGCTGCTCTTGATTCTGGCTTTGGACTCGCACTTCTTAAAACTATTTTAGCACTTGGATTATTTTTGTTTATTATGTTTATCGTATTTAGAGCGATGCAGCTTATATTTTGGTGGTTTCCTAGTGTATCAACCGTCTTGATGCCATTAAAAGACAATAAAGAGCAGGATATTCGCTTATCAATGGGGATCTTTTTTCTACTGATTGGAGCTATGTTATATATAGACTTAGAGCTTGCCTTTGGAGCATTTCTTGCGGGTATATTTATACCAACATTCTTTGAGCATAAGCGTGAACTTCCAGAAAAGCTAGCCTCTTATGGATTTGGATTTTTAATCCCTGTATTTTTCATTCATATAGGAAGCTCTTTTAATTTAGATGCTTTATCGATGAGTGGTCTGATAACAAAAGCTCTTGTAATCGCTCTTGTTATGATCGCCATGAGGGTAGTGGCAGCTCTTGTTTTTATGAAACAGTTAGGTATAAGAGATTCAATACTGATGGGGCTTTCTCACTCCATGCCATTAACACTTCTTATAGCGATGGCAACACTAGCCTACCATGCCTCAAGTATAGATACTTTACATTATTATGCATTTATATTAGCGGCTTTGTTTCAGGTTATAAGTGTTATGATTGCCATTAAGATAATCAATAACTATAAACCAGCCAAGGAACCATAATGTCTCGTTCTGTATTATTGCAACTTGCTCGTGATTCGATTCAAGAGGTTTTAGAAGCACAAAGAACTATAAATAAATCTGATCTTTTAAACTCTCACCCTCTTTTAAATGAAAAAATCGCAACAACAGTTAATATCTATCTGCAAGAGGAACTAAGAGGTTCTTATGCATCAAAAACTGCTACAAAAACTCTTCTTGAAGATATTATATACAATGCTAAAAAGTCAGCTTTTGAAGATACAAACTTTTCTCCATTAACCACTTCAGATTATCTTAGTTGCGAAATCGAACTACTTCTCAATACTCCCGATGGTGTTCTTAGTGAAAAAGACCCATCGATACTAAAATAGGAACCCACAATGCATTACCTTTTCATCATTTTATCTTTAAGCATCTACCTACATGCATCAGAGTTTTCCTACATACAACCCATATCAGTAGAAAAAGCACCGATACAAGATATAGTTACTCCAATCAAGAAAGATAGCGACTTAGATGGTGTGAGTGATGATATAGATATATGTCCAGATACCTTGGATTATTTTGCAGTTGATGATTTTGGATGTCCAAAAACAGCTATCCTAGATGTAGCCTTCAGATCAAATCAACACACTATTTCAAATAAACTTTCAAAACAACTCAAAAGTTTTTCAAAATTTTTAGAAGAAAATATATCGTATCAGATCATCATATATGGGCATACAGATAATGTAGGTGATCCCCAAGACAATATCATACTTTCACAAAAAAGAGCCCAAGCAGTAAAAGAGGTACTCCAAGAAAACGGTATCAGTAGCGTTAGAATTACAGCCATTGGCAGAGGAGACAAAGACCCTATAGCAGACAATAGGTTTGCAGAGGGTCGCAAAAAAAATCGCCGTATTAAAATTTTACTGCTAAAATAGAATCTCCTATATGCCACGAGTAGATAATAAAAAATTTTACACTTCTGCTATAAAAAAGCATGGCATAACACCAAAAGGCTTAAACTGGCGTTCAAAAAAATCTCAGGAGATTCGATTTCATGCCATTTTAGAACTTCTACCTAAGAACCTAGAATCATCAACAATAGTGGATGCTGGGTGTGGATTTGGTGATTTTTACCTCTACATGCAAAAGAGAGGAAAATCTGCTAAGAACTATATTGGCATAGACTCTCTTTTTGACATCTGCTCAATCGCATCTAAAAATACTGGCTGTGAAATAATTACAACAGATATTACTAGATCTTCACTTCCTAAGGCTTCTTACTATATCTGCAGTGGTGCTATAAACATATTGGAGAGCTTCGAAACACACCTTTTCATCCGAAACTGCTATGAGGCAAGTGAGAATGGATTTATATTTAATGTTTTATATGGAGATAAAAAAAGCCAAACCTATAACTATATGAATCTTACTCAAATAGAGAGTATTGCATCGAACTTAGGTGTAATAAACTTACAAATAAAAGATGATTATTTAGAAGATGATATAACAGTTGGATTTTTTAAATCACATATACTAAAGAATGGGTTTAGCTCTTAATGTGTGCAATTTTTGGGATAGTTGGTAGCTATGATGAAAAAAAAGCAAAAAATGCCTTAGCAAGATTATCGCACCGAGGACCAGACTACTGTGGAGTAATCAAAAGAGAGAATCTCTTCTTTGCCCACCAAAGGCTAAGTATACTGGATGAGAACGCTCGTTCTCATCAGCCATTGGAGCATAAAAATATTCTTCTATCTTTTAATGGAGAGATCTATAACTTTAAAGAACTAAAAAAGGAACTCTCATCAGACTTTGAGTTTAAAACTCAAAGTGATAGCGAGGTTATAATCGCTTCATATCTTAAATGGGGTGTAGATTTTGTATCACATGTAAGAGGTATGTTTGCTATCGCTTTAATGGATGCTCAAACACTCTACCTGTTTCGAGATAGACTTGGAAAGAAACCTCTTTTTTTTCTACACCAAAAAAGCTTTATATTTGCCTCTGAGATAAAAGCCTTAACTCCCTACTTAACTAAGCATGAGATGAATGAAGATGCACTTATGAGCTATCTCTCTTTTTTAGCACCCACCTCACCTCATACATTTTTTAAAGATATATATAAGCTGGCAGCTGGTCAATATTTAATTTTTAAAGATCAAAACTATGAAGTAAAAAGATATTTTGATCTTTTACATGTAACGCCAAATATCATTACAGACGAAGATGAGGCGATAGATACCTTGGACAAACTACTTCAAGAATCTATAGAGATGCGTTTAAATACCGATATGCCTATAGCATCCCTGCTCTCAGGTGGAATCGATAGTGCGACCATAAACTCTTATGCTCTAAGAAGTGGTGTTAATATGCAAACATACACTTTAGGTTATAAAGATTTTAGTAAGTATGATGAGCGAGAAAATGCGAAACAAACAGCTAATTTTTTAGGTCTTAAAAACAGAGCTGTTGAGATTACACAAGATGATTTTATAGATGCATGTGATAAAGTTTTAGATACTCTTGATGAGCCACTAAATGACCCTGCAGCTATTCCCCTTTATCTTCTCTTTGATCAGATAAAGAGAGATGGTTACAAAGTAGTTCTTAGCGGAGAGGGAAGTGATGAACTCTTTTTAGGTTATAGACAATATTTTGAATATCAAGATATACAACAACTTTCCCAACTTAAAAACAAAAACTGGCTCAAAAAATATTTTCGTTCAAACTATTCACAAAACCGTGAGTGGGAATATTATAAAAGAATTTTTGATGATACCCTACTCTTTCGTACATCAGGGGAAAACTTTACAGATTTACAAAAAAATGCCCTTATGAAACAAAATATAAAAGATAACCAAGCTTTAAAGTATCTCAAACACCATAGAGATAGCTTTGAGAGTTCCTCACATGTAGATGAAACTATGTGGTATAGCTACATCGATCTCAATCATTTTCAAGCTGAACACTTTTTAACCAAACTAGATAGAGTGAGTATGGCCCATTCCATAGAATCAAGAACACCCTTTTTAGACCATAAGTTAGCTTCTGCTATCTTCAGAATAGACCCAAAACTTCGTTACAAAGATGGAGTGACAAAATCACTTTTAAAGCAGATTATGAAACCCCATCTAAGTGAAGAAATTTTAAGAAGAAAGAAAAAAGGGTTCTCAAATCCATATATGGAGTACCTTATCAATTCACAAAAAATCTCTCTGATAAAAGAGGTGAATATTCAAACAGGTATGTTTAAAACAAAAGAGCTAGATGAGTATCTAAAGGGTGCTTCAAGAGGAGGTTTTAAACAACATGTGTGGGGTCTTTATCTCTTAAGTGTTTGGATAAAGAAACATCTTTTATAAATAAGATTTAAAGTAAATCTTATGAAAAGACTCTTAGGTAGATGAAGCATGCACTTCATCTTCCTTAATATTTCAAACCTATTATCTTTGTACTCTGTCCAATTGTTACACTTTTATGAACATTTTTAACAGGCTTAACATGGGTATCTCTTCCATAGATAAAGCTCTGTTCATCTACAATGACCTTATAAGCTTTGTTGAGTTCTAATGCTCTTGAGACTGATGGATAGAGTAGAGTTGAAATATCATTATGAAGTTCTGCTATCTTCTCATCTTTTAGAGTTGTATTATTCTCAAAGAATCTCTCCATAACCTCATCATTTGCTCTAAACTCATCACCAGCATGGTTTTGTTCAAGGTATAGTGAGTATTCGTATCTTCCATCTTTTGTTTTAGGTTCTTTTATATTTTTAAGACCTTTATCATCTTGCGTCCAGTGATACCAACCCTTTTGAAAAGCACTCTTGTCAAATTTTCTAGGAAAAACAAAAGTACTATCAACAATGCCACCAATGCCACTATGACAACCTATGCAGTACTGAGTCTCTTCATAGTTTTGAGGACGAAGTTCACCAAACTCATCTTCTATAAAACCTTGATATGTCCAACCAAGTCCAGTTTGAAGTCCATCTTCACTATTTCCAAGTATATCTCTAAGTCTATCTGGAAAATCATCCCTATCTTTAATCTCTTCCATCGCTGAATTTTTCATTTGAGAATATGAGTTCCAATCTGTTTTAACACCATATCTTAGCTCTTTCATCCGAGTAGCCATCTTTATAGTTTTATTTTCTATATCTATATATCTAACACTATGTAAAAACTCTGTACCTTTTGGATAGAGTCCAGGAGCTATAAGATGATCATTTGAGATAAGCATATCTTTTGCTTTTCCAACATAACTCATAGAAAAATTAGATAATTTTTTACTACTCATATCAAAAGATGGTTTTACCCAACTGTATTTAATGACAGATGCCATATCAAAAGAACCATTTTGATTTAAATCGACTCCAACACTGTTCTCATCTGTTTCATCTATGGCTATATCACTCTGCTTTATCAAAGACTCTACAATTGCTAAATTTAATTTATAGATATTATGATTATACTCACCATTACTATTTTGTCTAAACTCTTGTGGAAGTCTAATCAATACATCATCCGTACTTCCATTAGTTGGCCAGAAAGTTCCTAAAAACGGGTAGTATCCAAATGCTCTCCAGCCAGTAAAAGAGGAGTTTAAATCTCTATCAAACCCTTCAGCATCAAAATTATAGTAGCAATCAGGCATATAGCCATTCCATTTTCCATCATTGTTTACATCCCACTCATTAGGTAAATTTTTTAACTTTTGTGCTAAAATCAAATCACCATCTTTTTTATAATTGTCCTCTCTTATATAACTCAATATCTCATCATCATCTATCTTTTGTACTAACTCTGTTCTATCTTTAAAAAGGTTTGTAAATCTATTTATCTTTGTGTAATCACTCACATCATAACTCTCTTGAAGTTCCCAGTCATTAATATAGTTTGGTTCATCTGAGTTTATATGGCATGAAAAGCAGGGGTTATGAATATTGCCATTTTCATCTTCTGTTTTTGTGTAGCATTGACTTGTAACATAAGCCGCTGCATTATTTCTAGTCTTTGTAGTTTTAAAATCTATCTGAACAATAGGGTTATTTAAATCATTGTTTGTATTGGAATCATCACAAGCACTAAATATAATCGGTAATATTACCAAAGTAGTTAAATATTTTTTTTTCATTTTATTCTCCTCTTTTGCAGATAACACCCCTCATCATGAGGGGTATAGCATAGTTTATTTAAGGTTTTTTATTGCACCTAAAACACCAGCACTAGATTGACCTGAATCATCCGTAGTTTCATCTGGATGTTGTGTAACAGCACTCATATAGCCAAAGCCATTAATATCTCTATACCAAAATGGTGAAGTTGTTTCAGCACCAAGAGGAGTAGTTAAGATTCTTGTTAACTCTTTTGTATCTACATTAAAGTTCCAAATAACATTGTTTATATGTTTTGAAGTGTCCTCCCCTATAGTTAAAATATTTGAGCCATCTAAAAATGCAATATTATCAGGATTTGAGATAGCATCAAGGTGACATTTATTGCCATCAGCATCTTCAGCTATAGGTGTACCAGTTACAACTGCATACATATTTTTAGCAACATAACTACTCCCAACTGTAGCATCTAAACTTACATCAAGTGCATAAACAGCCCCACAATAGTTATATGGAAGTTTAATATGATTGTTTCCACCTATATCATACTTATCGTTAGCCTCTGCATACTTCATATTGTCTTCCATACCCTTGCCTATAGAACTCATCCCAACATAAAGAGTGTTAGAGTTTTTGTCAAATGTGATACCTTCCTCTTTTCTAAACTCAGTAGTAGCACCTTTTATCGCTGCATATCTTCTAGTCTCTAAATAAGTAGCGGCTTTTTCTTTACCAGATTTAATCTTTAAACACTCAAAACCAGCAGATGTATTGATAGATGTAAATCCAGTCGAACAGGTTCCAGTTGTAGAGTCCCCATCTTCTGTATCAAAAATATCTGTAAACTTAAGACCATCATTTGTTGCTACATTGCCATCAGGGTCTAGCATAGCTCTAATCTCGCTATCTGTTGCATGACCTAACTCTATCCAAGATATATCTGCACTTCCACCATTTGCAGATGATGTCTGAGTCCATTTTGCGGCATAAAGTGTACCAGCACTTAAATCTCTAGCACGGTCTGCTATATACATAAACAAACCAACATTTGTTCCATCATCTGAGAGATATACAGTTTTCTCATCTGGCATTACATATGATAGTTCATGAGACATTCTACCCATAGAGTAGTGTTTAGTATAGTTGGCATTTGAAGAGCTATCTATTGTTACCTCTGGAGTCCAACCATAGTAGTAAGGATTTGCCTTAGTTATATCTCCACCCCAGTATGCTGATATATGATTATAGTAATCATCTAAAGTTCCATCTGCGTTTAGTTTTCTAGCATTTGGCTCATACTCCTCACTTCCTAGGTGTGATTCCCACGGTGTCTTCATACCAGCACAGTGAACATAACCACCAAATTCATCTTTTTGAGAGATATACTTTAAAGTATTTGGTTTTAAGCTTAGCTCTCCTGTAGTAGTGTTTTGATTAAGTTCATTTATGTAAAATGCACCGATTTGACACTCAAATTGAGAAACCATAAATAGTTTGTTGTTTTTTTGAATAATAGAAAAGTAATCTAGCCCAGAGCCAGAACCATCAGGGTTTGATGTTCCATTACATATATAAGGGTTACCATCATTCATAGTTAATATATTGTCATTCATATCTTTTAAAAGACCATATACTTCACCATTGTCAGATTGAGTAGTATGCATAAGTTTTGAAAAACCTATATTCTGTTTTACGCCATCAACAGTCACTTCATCTGTAGCTTGTAGAGCATTTTGCTCATTATTTGTAGTTGGTGTTGCTATAGATTTAAAACTAATCTCATTAGTTGTACTACTACTGCTACCAGCACCCACATTACCATCATCATCACCACCACAAGCCGTCATTGTTGCTGCTATAGCTACAGATGCTGCTAAACTTAACCATATATTCATAATTACTCCTTGATGTTTAATAAAAAATTATATAAAATTCAAATTACATCAACGACACATATAAATTACAAAATAGAAACATAAGTAATCAATGGATAAAAGCAGTGAGATACCCTTAGTCCAAAAGATGATGGAAGAGTTTTCACTAAAAGATATGATAGCTACACTAGATACACTGCATTTTATGGTATACCCAAATAATTCCATAAGAATAAAAAATTTAAACTATCATTGCACTCAAGGCAGGTTCATTAAAAATTTACACCACCAATAAGGTGGCTTAAAATTTTTACTAAACATCCCTTAAGCACAAGCATAGATAAATTTTATAAATCCTTATGGAATTATTTGGGGTATAGAATTTTACTTTAAATCATAATTAATGGTATAATCGCGAAATTATTATTTATTAAAGGTTTATCTCTATGGCTCAAACTATAACAGAAAAAATATTTTCCGAGCATATTGGCAAAAAAGTTTTTGCTGGTGAAATTATCCGCTCAAACATCGATATGGTTATTGGAAACGATATCACTACTCCTATCTCTATTAAAGCATTTGAAGAGAGTGGAGCAGAATCTTTAGCAAATCCTGATGGATTTTCTATTGTTCTTGATCACTTCATTCCTGCAAAAGATATAGCATCTGCAAACCAAGCTAGAATTAGCCGTGATTTTGCTAAAAAACATAAACTTAAAAACTTTTTTGATGAAAAAGATATGGGGATAGAACACGCTCTTTTACCTGAAAAAGGTTTAGTTGTTCCAGGCGATGTTATCATAGGTGCTGATTCTCATACATGTACGCATGGTGCATTGGGAGCATTCTCAACAGGTATGGGTTCAACTGACTTAGCCTTTGCGATGATTAGTGGAGGAAACTGGTTCAAGGTTCCTGAATCTATCAAGGTAAACTTGAGTGGAAAACCAAATACACATACAACAGGTAAGGATATTATCTTAGAAATTATACGCATGATTGGTGTTGATGGTGCTTTATATAGGACTTTAGAGTTTAGCGGAACTACAATCCCTCACCTCAACATGGACGACAGATTTTCAATGTGTAATATGGCGATAGAAGCTGGTGCCAAAAGTGGGATCGTAGCCTATGATGATGTAACAAAAGAGTTTTTAGCCGATAAAGATTTAGCACGCGAGCCTCGTATTCACTACTCCGATGATGATGCTAAGTATTGCATGACTTTAGAGATAGATGTCGCAAATCTTGAGCCTGTTATCGCTTATCCATTTTTACCATCAAATGGTCACTCAATCACTCAAGCAGTAACTGACAAAATCAAGATAGATCAAGCTTTCATAGGAAGCTGTACAAATGGTCGTTTAGGCGATTTGAAGATAGCTAGTGAGATTTTAAAAGGCAAAAGAGTTCATGAAGATGTTCGTCTTATCGTAACTCCAGGGACTCAAAAGATTTTAAAAGAGGCATATAAACTAGGCTATATGGATAGTATCATAGATGCTGGTGGGGTTGTTTCAAATCCTACATGTGGAGCATGTCTTGGTGGATATATGGGAATACTAGGAGATGATGAAGTTGCAGTTTCTACAACAAACCGTAACTTTGTAGGTCGCATGGGGAGTCGTAGTTCAAAAGTTTACTTGGCTAACTCTGCTGTTGCTGCTATCTCTGCTATTACTGGTTATATAACAGACCCTAGATAATATGTTTAACATTCCTTGCGTTATCTTCGCAGGCGGCAGGTCAAGCCGAATGGGAAAGGACAAATCACTCCTTCGGTTTGGTAACTCTAATACACTTACAGAGTTTCAACTTCACAGACTTCAAAAATTATTTAAAACAGTTTATATCTCATGTAAAACAAAAGATAAGTTTAATTTTGATGCAAACTTTATAGAGGATATCAAAACAGATAATATCTTCGCTCCAACTACTGGTTTTGTGGCTGTGTATAAACAACTACAAGAGAACTCTTTTTTTGCTCTTAGCGTTGATGCTCCCTTTGTAGATAGATCAGAGATAAAAAAAATCATAGATTCAGATACTCCAAACCTAGATGCATGTATAGCAAAAACAAATTTTGGTATACAGCCTATGTGTGGAATCTACCACTATTCACTTGAAGAAAAATTTATAAAGATGCTTAAAGATGAAAACCATAAACTTGGATTTCTGCTTCACTCATCAAATACTAAATTTATAAAGTTTGATGATGAAAGCCCTTTTTTAAATATCAACTATCCAGATCAATATCAAAAAGCACAAGCAAAAAACAGGTGATTTAGCATATTTTCGACTTTACTTAAAGGAACCTCTAAAGATAATTATCGCTTATATTATCTGAAAATTAGCTGTACTGCATAACAATTTATCTTGTAACAAAACTCATGTGCTATAATATTGCAAATATAAAAATAGAAGAAGATTATGAATTTAACTCATTTAGATGAAAACCAAAGACCTAAGATGGTTGATGTTAGCGATAAAGATCAAACAACACGAATAGCAGTTGCCTCAGGCATCATAGAGATGTCTCATGAAGCTTATGAAAATATTGTGAGTGAAAACAATAAGAAAGGTCCTGTACTTCAAACTGCTGTTATTGCAGCCATAATGGGTGTAAAACAAACAAGTACACTAATACCTATGTGTCATCCACTAAACTTAAGCGGTATAAACTGTGATATTGATGAACTACCGGAGCTACCTGGATTTAAACTTACGGTTACTGCAAAACTTAGGGGACAAACAGGAGTTGAGATGGAAGCTCTCACTGGAACATCCATAGGGCTTTTAACAATCTACGATATGGTTAAAGCGATAGATAAGGGTATGGTCATAAGACATGTGCAACTAGAAAAAAAATCAGGAGGTAAAAATGGAGACTTTGCAAGAGAGTAAACAAAAGGTAGAGATTGAGTATCCAGCAAGTTGGTCCTACAAACTTATAGCAACAAGTGAACAAGCTATAAATGAAACAGTTTTTGATGTTATTGGAGACACCCAACATACTTTAGTTCACTCAAATAACTCTAAAAATGGCAAATATATAAGCATGAATCTAAACCTCACAGTTAAAGATGAAAACGACAAAAACAATATCTTTGAATCACTTAAAAAACACGATAACATCAAAATGGTACTTTAATCACAAGGATTTAACAATGAATTTAGATAAATTAGAAGATTTAAATAAACCCTCTTTAGAAGAGATGAAAACTGTAGTTGCATCGATTTTAGATACTCAAACTAAAATATTAAAAGATGAGATAGAGGAATTGCTTCTGCAAAAAGAGTATATTGAACGCTCTTTAGAAAAAAAATCACAAGAGCTACAAGATACTAAATGTAATATTTTTAATATGATAGAAGCTAAGTTAACGGATGATGAAACTCTACTAAAGTTGCATCAAATAAAATTACAATCTATAGATCTTTATGATTTTTTAAGTGAACTAGTAGAATCCGCTATCATAACTGCTTTGGAAAAAGATCAAGATGGAGATATCTCAGATACAATTGAAGAGGTGATAAAAGATATCACTTTTGAGGCTATAAAAGAGGGTTCATTAAATACTCTTAGAGTTAGAAAGATTTTATCAATCATCTTAGCCTCTGCTATAGGGATAGCAGAAGCAACACCAACTAAAGCTACTGAGATTTTAACAGCCACACTCAAGGGTATGAGAAGTGGTCTTATCCGCTCTATCGCTAGATTTAAAAAACGATTAGCTTTTATGCCTGTTGAAGCTAAACATATCTTAATAGAAGACTATGAAACTATTATGGAAGATCTAAATCAAACCGACACACTATTCTCACATGTGGTAACTACTCAAGCTGATGAAAATAGCGATGAGATTAAAAAGATACTCTTAGCAATCAACAAAGATATGCGATACGACCTAGAAGAGTTAGTGCATATCTCTAAAGAAACAGCCCAAGCGATGAAAGCAAGATTTTCTACATTTGCAAAATCTGCTGTTCAAAAAGCTGATACGGCTATGAAATCTTCAACAGCCAAAGAAGCAAAAAGAATGGGAAAACAAGCATTAGGTGTAGCAAGAGTAGCACTAGGAAGTGCTATGAAATCTGCTAAAGATGTTATGGATACAAAATAATCCTATTTTTAAATTAATGAATTACCACTAAGGAGATGAGTTTATGAAAAAAATATTGATGTTTATACTTCTTTGTGTATATCTTAACGCGGGTACAACTGCAGATATAGATAAGGAAATAAACGATGCAAAAGAGCAAAACAAAGATATTATGCTCTATTTCCATATTCCAAACTGCTCCTATTGCCAAGCTATGCTAGATGAAAACTTTAAAGATGCCCAGATACTAGAAGAGATAAAGCAAAATTTTATACTAGTTGATCTGTATGCAAAAAAAGAGAACAAAGTAAAGTATAAAGAGTTTAAAGGAACCGTAAAAGAGTTCGCAAAATATATGGGAGCTATCGCATATCCTGCAACGATATTTTTAGATAAAGATGAAAAAGTAGTTTATAGATCTATTGGGTACAGAAACAGTGGGGAACACCTTATGGAGCTTCTGTTTATCTCATCGAAAAGCTACAATACACTCAGCCTTGAAGATTTTACTATAAAAACAGAGTTTGAAAGGGATGATTAGGCTATGAAACTATCAAGAAGAGATACCTTTAAAATAGTAGGCTTACTAGCTGCAACGGCTACTCTTGAGGCTAGTCAAGTAAAAACAAAAAAGAAAACTGCAGATAAAGCCCCATTGCCTAAAAAAATAGACACTAGAGTTGTTATTGTTGGCGGTGGTTGGTCTGGACTCTCTGTTGCTAAAAATATTAAGATGTTATCTAAAGATATTGATGTTGTGTTGGTTGAGCA
>JAYEGN010000086.1:0-3252 GCA_034659115.1 Campylobacterota bacterium | reverse complement strand
TTATGGAATTATTTGGGTTTTAGGTTTTCCTGCACACCAAGAAAAGACTTTATCAATTTATTATACAATTTCTACTATCATTCTATATAAGGAACAGATAAACTTGATACAATCTACTATAAAAAATTATATTCGATACTATGAAGGTAGTATACCTTTAATACTTAGTGCACCCCATGGTGGTGAAGTCACACCCAAGGAGATTCAAGACAGAACTAATGGTGTGTTTGAATTAGATGATTATACTTTAGAATTAACCCAAGAAATTATCGATGAATTTTATGCACAAATAGGGAAAATTCCCTATGTAGTTATCGGTGAAATCTCAAGAATCAAAGTAGATTTAAATAGACAAAGAGAAAAAGCTTATGAAGATGAAAAAGCAAAAGTAATTTATGATGAGTTTCATCATCTTATTCAAAAAAGTGAAAAAGATATAGATGAGAAATTTTCTAAAGGATTGTATATAGATATACATGGACAATCACATCCAAAAGGTTATATGGAGCTTGGATATCTTTTATATAACGATGTTCTAAAACTAGCAGATGAGCACCTTGAAGATCATCAACATCAAACAAGCATAAAAACTCTATCAAAATTTTCGTCTGAATCTTTTTTAGAACAGCTAAAAGGTAAACACTCCCTAGGTAGTCTAATGTGTGAAGAAGGGTATGATTCTATCCCCTCAACAAAAATTCCCTACGCTACAGATGGAAACTATTTTGAGGGGGCATATGATACGATTAGATATGGCTCACTACAGGGTGGAAATATTAGTGGCATTCAGATAGAATTTCCATATAAAAATATCCGAGAGACTGCAAAACATAGACAGAAGTGCGCCAAAGCATTTGTAAAATCTATTGTTAAATTTATGACTGTTCATTTTAATATAAATCTAAAAGATATGAATAGTTAGTTTATTATTTTGCCTTGTAGTGTCTACCTTTTTTTGGCTCCACTACAACTCCCTTAGAACTTAAAAATTTGATTCTTAATGATTGTATTTTTTTAGCATTAACAGCTTTATAAACCTGAAAGTGAAGATGTGGTCCACTTGAATAACCTGTATTTCCGGAATACCCTATATGTTCTCCTCGATTAACCTTTTGTCTCAACTTTACATGTGAGCCATTTTTTTTGAGATGATAGTAGGTTGCCATAGTCTCATCACTATGCTGTATGGTTATAAAGTTACCATATTTTGAAAACTTTTTATTAAAACCACCCTTGGTTGAATCTTCTTTTATATCTACAACTACACCCTCTCGTGAAGCACATACCTTTGTACCAGTTTTCATAGGAAAATCTACTGCAAAACGGTTAGAACCCTTATGTGTAACCTTGCCATTAAAGCCCTGTGAGACTACATGTGATGTTCCTTTTTTATATGGAAGAGCATATATGTAACTATCATCATGTATAGCATCCATAGAGCCTTTTATCCAACTGTAGCTAAAACTATATGATCTAAAATTTTTCTCTTTTTGCAGTATTATATATCTCTGGGTTGAATCAGGTTTTATACAAAAAGTCCGTCCAACTCTTTTAGATAATAATTTTTTAATCTTTCCTTTTACCTCTATGGTAATAGTATATGGATTTTTATTTCGTGCATAAATTGTTATATATTTATGAGTTTCTTTTGCATACATATAAACTTTTTTTGTTGATGAGATTTTTTCTGATGTGTTAAAGGTTGATCTTGTTATCTTTGTATCAAACTCTATATTTGTTGCTTGTAGTAGCTTTTTAAATTGTATTTTTGAATCAAAAAAGCTATTTTTTTGCTTAGAGTTATTAGTTTCATAAAAAGCGATAGATCTACTTAGAAGAGCTCTACTATTTAAAAACCCATCAAACTCATAAGATGTTAATCGGCAAAATTTATCATAATCATTATCTTTTATCGATATATCAATACTGCTATGCACATAATGCAAAAATTCATCATGTTGTTTTTGAAGATTTCTTAACTCAAGGAGATACTTTTTTTTCTCCTTATCACTATGTGATTCATCAACCTTAAACCCATAAGCCATAGTAGTATTTAAAGAGTTTATATATGAGTTAGAAATTTTTTGTAGATTATCTATATCTGAGAGATTTAATACAGCCTCTTTAGATTTAAAAAGAGATGTTCCTATCTTTGAGAAGGTTTGTGGATACTCATTTGCATCCACATGTAGAAAAAATATAAGAGATAAAAGTAGGTATCTAACGAGCATCTATATATTTTTGAATCTGTGTTTTTAGTTTTTTATATATCAGTTCAAAGTCACTTGAGTATACTCTTGTATCTGCTATGGAGGTTATAAAGTTTGTATCTCTCTCCCAGCGTGGCACAAGATGCATATGTATATGTTCTGCTATCCCTGCTCCACCAGCTTTTCCAAGATTCATACCGATATTTACACCTTGAGCATGCACAACATCTTTTAAAAGTCCTACACACTTTTGGGCTAAAGCACTCATATGCACCCAAGTTTCACTTGGTAGTTCTTCTAACTTATCTGTATGAAGATGTGGAATAATCATAAAATGTCCCGGTGTATAAGGGTAACGATTCATAACTATAAAACAGTACTTATCTCTATAAAGTACATGCAACTCACTATCATCATCTTTATGCTCACTTATATAACAAAAAACACAACCATCTATTTTTTTATTTGTAACATACTCTTCTCGCCACGGGGCATATAAAATCTCTTCCAATCTCTACTCCTTAAAAATGGTACTCTACTCCAGCACCCCAATTTGTTAATCCCTCACCAAGGATAGTATAATCAACATATGTATCCATATTTTTCACTTATTCTTCTCCAAGTCGCCACCTTAAAACCTACTTAATTTCTTAATTATAACCAACTATTTTTAATATAATTTATATTTTAAGCAACTAACTCTTTATTTTCATTTTTTTCTTGATTATTCCCACAAGATTTCTCATAAATTTCTGCATTATATGTAGTGTTATTTTTATAAAGCGAGTGAGCTATCACAATTAGTTTACGCATTACAGCTATTTGTGCAACGGTTGAATGTTTACATTATTTTACCTATTTACTTTCATAAAATAGATATATCCAAATTTCCAAATAATGTGGTAATTTGGATAGCGGTCGAAGATAGCCAATAAGTCGCCGCTAGGCTACTTATTGGCTACTCTGATTTGTTAAACTGGAACCTTAGTTTGTGGCAAAAATGTAGCTTGATGTATGAAGTTCTGCAATTTTTCTATCTCTT
>JAYEGN010000085.1:0-3310 GCA_034659115.1 Campylobacterota bacterium | reverse complement strand
TATTCAAATTACTCCTGATATACAACTCATTGTTAATCCAGCTTTAAGTCCTGACACTGACTTTGTAGCAGTATTTGGAATGCGTTTGCGAATGGTTTTTTAACTACTCAAGATAGATAGATATATTTTCATAAACACTTCTATATTTGTAATTTTACTTGTTTACTATAATAATTCTTCTATTGGTAACCCTGTTACAAACAGTAATTTTATTTTTTCCCATATTCCTACATTATCATTTCCCTCAAAACGAACTTTTTCCCCATTTATAATAGCTTCCCTTACAACAACACACCCTGAATGACTCTCATTTTCACATTGCAATGACAACTTATAAGTATTTTCAGGAAGAAAGAAGTGTCTATATGCTTTTTCCTCTTCAATAGCAACCTCTTCACTATCTATCATTGCGATAAGTTCTGTATTTAAAAATCTTGATCGTGGGTCCATATTTCTAGATCCTATAACAAAATATTTTTCATCAATAATCATTATTTTTCCATGAATCATTAAATTTGGTGCAGCTCTTTTAAGGTTATATGGTTGGTTTATTAGAGCTTCTCTAAAAGCATAAGGGTGTATTTCATAAATTTTTATTCCCATCTTTATCAGTCTCTCTATCTTTTGTGAGTAGTAAGCAAAAACAGCTTTTGAATCCGTTGATTCTAGTGAGTTTGTTACTACAGTTATCTCTACACCCTTCTCTCTTAAACTTGCAAAGTTATCAAACATATCCTCATCTGGAATAAAATATGGATTAGCGATATGTAAACTTTTTTGAGCAGTAAACTTTAAATCAACTTGGTTTCGTAAATAGACACTACTGTTGTGCTCTGTGCTCTCAATTTTATTTGGTAAATCAAAATAGAGTTCTGCATCTGCAAAATAAAAAGGAGTTTTTTTGGCTCTAAATGCCTTTACAAAAGCTCTATTATTCATTGTTTTCATAAATGCTTTGTAGTACTTGGAGTCTAGAATTTCATGAATCTTTTTAATCCCTTTTTCAAGTCGATGTTTTGAAGACATTTTTGCTATTTCATTAAAGTCTACACTATACTTACTAGAAAAATAATGCTCAAACTCATTATTTATCTTATTTACGAATGGACCGACCACAAGCATGTCGTTGTCTATGTAGAAATCCTTTTTATCCATACCTAGATATTTATCACCTATATTTCTTCCTCCAAAAACAGCCATTGAATTATCTACTATAAATGCCTTATTGTGCATTCTTCTCCCAAGTGAATCGGAGTGAAATGCAATATCAATAAAATGAAAACTACCTCTGCTATTTGTCGGATTAAATACTCTAACAGTGATATTTTCATGAGAATTGACAGCTGCTATTATTTTATCACGATAAGACAGTTCAATGTCATCTATTAGGAACTCTACCTTAACTCCACGATTTGCCGCATCATAAAGGGCTTTAAATAGTATTTTCCCAGCATAGTCAGAATCATAAGTAAAGTATTGCAATCTAATCTTTTTTTTTGCTGCTTGAGCTAGGAGTAGTCTTGCTGAAAATGAATCTACATGGTTTATAAGTGGATAGAACCCCGATTTTGGAGCATAAGAGAAGATATTCTCTTGCGCATATTCATAAAGCAAAGGAGCACTCTGCACAGAGTAGTTAGCCTCTCTATCCTCTGCAATTGTCACATACTTACTGCTACACGAACTTAACATTAAGATAAGGGCAATGGCTATAAATATAAGTTTCATTATCTCTTTATTCACTGTTATAGCTTCCTATTAAATTAGTAATTTCAACTCACTGATTCTACTATAATTCTCTATTGCATAATTTGGGTATAGCACCAAGGGCTAGATTTAGAGTTGTATTCATTAAAACGATACCCTACTATAGGTGTTATAGCCATTATATCTATTTTAACATCTGCGTTCTCAGTATAAGAGATAATGTACTGAAAATCTACAGTGGTAAAATAATTATCAAACCCTCCAGCAATAGTTGCTCCCACACCATAAAGTAGAGCATTTGTTTTAATATCTTAAGTTTAAAATCTTTGAATCAATACCTTTTTCTGCTAAAAGGCTAGAGTTAAAAGGTTGAGCATCCGCCAAAGAGAAGAAAAAATTTGTCACTCCATGAACCAATCCATTGAGTGACCAACTGTTATCAGCTATCAATGTGAATATTTTTGCATATTTGGCAATAGAGAGTCCAGACCACCCACCACATTTAGTGAGCTTTCTTGCTTAGTGTGATCTATGCTATTTCCATCATCTACCGCCAATAGTGTGTTTGATGTTACAATAGTAGCTACAGCGACAGCACTAGCAGAAACAGTCATTTTAAAAAATTCTCTTCTACTAGAAGATGATGGTTCATCTGTTTTATTCATCTACTCTTCATTAAATTAAGATTATGTTCATTCATCTCTACCTTAAGACTTTATTATGAATTACCTAATAGTTTAATTTTCTGAACTTCAAATTCAGCATCAGTGATAACACCCTTGTCTTTAAGTTCACCCAATTTTATCAACTCATCAGCAGTTGATACGCCAGCAACATCTTTAATGTATGCACGCTGTTGTTCAGATACATCTTGTAGAGCTTCTATTGTGCGTTTTTGCATATCATCACCTCTTATAAGTAGATAGGCAAATACACCTAACCATGGCATAACTATGACAAACAAAATCCATAAGCTTCTGCTCCATCCATTTAAGTCTTTACTGCGAAAAATATCAGTAATAACACTTATAACAACCCATACCCAAGCAACCAGAAGGAACACCATAAGTATTGACCCTAATATATGTAATATTTCCATTTGAACTCCTTATTCAATATTGGGAAGTTTAATAGAACTCATCTTATATAAACATTAAAATATAGATAAAATAATACTATTTTAAATATTCACATCCCATCTGTATATCAATTAAAATTTTAATGTTATAATTTTAAACTTAACAAGGAAGTTCATGAAAAAAAATTTAAAATTTACTCTCATTTTATTAATGTTCTCAGCAACTATTTTAGTAGCTAAGACTCAAAAACTAATAGCTACAGACCACTTAGTCAAAGATGAGATAATAAAACACGATAAAGTTCAAAGCCATGTTCGCACTTATGCGAAAGATGCTGGTGTAGGTAGGTTCATAACTATTATTCCCTCGCTTGGACGAGGAGTTGAAGATTATACAGAAAAGTTCAACTCTACAATTACCACAAGACTTGTTGAAGCTGGTTTTAGAGTTATTTTAATTCAGCCAAGAGGAGTAGGAAAAAGCAGAGGTGATTTAACTCCTGCTAATGCATCTATGAGTATGTT
>JAYEGN010000084.1:0-15582 GCA_034659115.1 Campylobacterota bacterium | reverse complement strand
TTTAATTTTTTAAGAAATTTAACCCAAATAATTCCATAAGGATTTATAAAATTTATCTATGCTTGTGCTTAAGGGATGTTTAGTAAAAATTTTAAGCCACCTTATTGGTGGTGTAAATTTTTAATGAGCGTGCCTTGAGTGCAATGATAGTTTAAATTTTTTATTCTTATGGAATTATTTGGGTTTAGGGGTGCCCTTTAGTAAATTTAATGTAAAATACACAGTAGATAAATTTAAGCCATTTTTTAAATCTTAAAAAATGGCTATGAAGAAAAACTAGCTGCTTCGGGTTCTTGAATTTGCAAGTGGCTCCATAGAGTTTTAATATAGTTTTTGAGACAATGACTTACGGAGTTTTATATGAATCACTGTTTAAAAATTACTAGATGTTAGCGCCAACTGCTTTCCCAAATAATCTTGAACATCAAGAGAGCTCATTAGATGAAATTTTTTCTCTAGTCGTATGGAATATTCACAAAGAGAATCAAGATGAGGAGTTTAAATTTTTTTTAGATAAGTTTTTAGAAGAGTATCCAAGTGATTTTCTTCTATTACAAGAAGTAAAATATCCAAAAAATCTTATATTTTCACTAGACAAATACTCTTATGCACTCTCGAGCAATATGGAGACAGCTGAAAATATTTTTGGAGTTCTTAGTGCTTGTAAAGTCTCTTTTGAAAAGATACAGAACTTCTTAAGCAGTAAAAAAGAGTTAGGCTTTACTACACATAAAAGCGCCTTATTAACAAAGCATATCCTTCATAATAAGCAACCATTATATATTTTAAATATACATGCAATCAACTTTGTCAGTCATGATATGTTTGAGTTAGAGTTGTCAAAAATTAAGACAAAAATAAAAAACTATAGAGGAGCTCTTATAATTGCTGGGGATTTTAATAGCTGGAACAACAGAAGAATGAGAAGTTTAGAGATACTCACTAAAGAGTTTTCACTCCAAAAAGCCAAAATAAAAAATGATAAACATCTCCTACAAATATTTTCATTTACGGTTGATCATATCTTCTACAGAGGTGTTGAACTTTTAGAAGCAAACAGTATAGATACAAAAGATTTATCTGATCACAATCCAATTTATGCGAAGTTTAAAGTTTAATAAAAGAGCACCAAGGCTCATTTCAATAGTATCTTTTAAAAGAAATCTTAAAATATAATTTGCATCTAAAAGAATCATTTATACTTCTCTATAACATGCGTTTCCCATGCTTTATCTTCTAAGTGAACTTTAGATGGGTCTGCATACTTATTTAATGCTCCAGCTAAAGATGAAATGGAAACTTTACAAGTATAATATCTC
Source organism: Campylobacterota bacterium (assembly GCA_034659115.1). Taxonomy (GTDB): domain Bacteria; phylum Campylobacterota; class Campylobacteria; order Campylobacterales; family Sulfurimonadaceae; genus Sulfurimonas. The sequence goes on along the minus strand of JAYEGN010000084.1, from coordinate 14,263 downwards.
CAGTTTTATAACTCATCCCAAGCCTTGTCATCATCATTATCCCAAGTTTTAGACATAGAAGTTTCTTGTGCTTTAATTAGGTCAGTATTGGAGTTATCTTGATGAGTACTTATTTTCATCTTCTCATAGCTATTTTGGATAAATTCAAAAAACTTTTCCCTATTACTATGAAATTCATTTAAAAATATACTTTCTACTTTTTCGTTTTCTATTTTTAGTGTAATCATGGTTAACTCCTCATATTTATTTCAGTAATTATAGCATAACGGTATAAAGGGAACCTCTAAAAACCCTTATTTCCTCAGCAACATAGCAGATTAGCTAGTGCTAGGCAAAAGTATGCAGGAGCTACTAGTAGCTTCAAGTGCTTTTAACGACGCAATAGCTAATCTGCTATGTTGCCCATAGGGAGTCTAAAAGAGGGGCAATCTTACACAGAATTTTTCATCGTCGTAGCTAAGGCTATGACTCAAAAAAAGTTCTGTATAATCTCACCCCTCTTTTAGACTCTGAGGATGTAAGGGTTTTTAGAGGTTCCCTAAATATAATAAAGTTCAGACATCTCAGAAATACTTATTGTTTGTTTAGGTTTTGCAATATGTGGTAACTCTTCCCCTAATCTAATTTTGGTTATTATTTCTTCTCTCTTGGCTTTACAATATTTTTCACGAATACCTGCTGAGTAGTTACCAATACTTTTTAATCTATCTTTACCATTCTCATCAATCCATCTGATAATAAATTTTTTATTAACTGCTTTTCCCTTGTCGTTAAAAATCTCTTTATAGAAAACTCCCTCTGTTTTTGTTGAAACTCTTAGCTTTGAAATAATCGTTTTCATAAAATGTCCTTTTGACGGACTACGGACTAAAAGTTATTTTAGTCCGTCTCTAGTCCGTATAATTTAATTAAATATGAAATAATTTGAATTTATTTAAAAAGGAGTATAACTTATTAAAGCCCTAAATAAGGGCTGTAATAACCTATTTGACGAGGTTTGGTAGAATTAGAGCAGATTGTTAAATACTGATTCTTATTCCAACAGGACAGTGGTCGGAACCTTCTATTTGATCTAAGATAAAAGCATCTTCTAGGTTTTCAGCTAGGTCTTCACTTATGAAAAAATAGTCAATTCTCCATCCTATATTTCTCATTCTTGCCCCTGAACGATATGACCACCAGCTATATCTGTCTATCTCGTCTCCATTAACATATCTAAATGTATCTATGTAGCCATGTTGAATAAGAGTTTCTATCCATTCTCTTTCAATGGGTAAAAAACCTGATGTTTTAGAGTTTGCTTTTGGGTTTTTAAGGTCTATCTCTTTGTGGGCGGTGTTTACATCTCCGCAGATAATGATGGACTTACCATCCTCTCTTAGTTTTTCACAATATGTTAGAAAATCATCATAAAACTTCATCTTATGTGCTAATCTTTCTTCATCTTTTTGACCATTTGGAAAATACACATTAAAAAGAACTATATCATCATAATGGGTCTCAACTATTCTGCCTTCAGAAGTTGTATCTATGTGCTTACATGTAGAATGATAATTACTAGTAAGAGTACTCCAAGTCATAGTACCGCTATAGCCTTTTTTTGTTGCAGAGTTTACTATGATTTCATCATATTGTTTGTCAAATAAATTATTAGGTATCTGCTCCTGCAAAGCCTTTATCTCTTGAAGACATAATATATCTGTTTGACGCTCATCTATCCATCGAAGAGCTTCTTTGTTGCCTACAGCACGAATTCCATTAACATTCCAAGAGATTATTTCGATTGAGTTTGACATTTTGTGTTCCATTTGATGCAAGGATATAACTCTCATGCAAAAGCATAAGAGTTAGAAAAAGTTTTTTTAAAAAGTAGAGGTTATACGAAATCAACATCCACTAAATGGTGTTTAAGACCAAGTTCTTCTGAAGAACATCCAAGAGCTAGACCAACCATCTGTTGCATGTGAAGTACTGGCAGTTCAACTTCACGACCTATCGCCGCAGATGCATGATGAGTTTGTGTATCAAGCTTGAGATGGCATAATGGACATGGAGTAACCACCCAGTCTGCATCACCATCCATCGCACCAGCAATTGCATTACCTGTGAGAATCGCAGCAGTTTTTGGAGCTTGCAGTTCTGCGTGAAAACCACAGCATCTGTTTTTTTCATTGTAATCTACGCTGTGACCACCACATGCTATGATCAGGTCATCAAGTGAATTGGGGTTGTATGGATCTTCTTTTGTTTTATGAGTTTCATTGTGAAGCTCTGAAGGACGAATATTATGACAACCATAAAATGGCGCTATATTAAATTGGCTTAAAGGCTTAACTACCATCTCTTTAATCCTCTCAAGACCTATATCATCTATGATGGCATACAAAAAGTGAGTTATCGCCGATGTACCTTTGTACTCTAAACCAACCTCTGCAAGTTTTTCATTTACTTGAGATTTTAGTTCGCTATTGTTATCTAAGCGATGTTTAGTCATTGCAGTATTAAGCTGACATGTGTTACAAATAGTAACCATTGTCAGGTCATGTTTCTCAGCATAAGCAATATTTCTAGCATTTAAAACTAAAGATAAAAAGTCATCATAGTCTTGCAGATGTGAAGCTCCACAGCATGAAGCTTCCGTTAATTCTACTAGATCTATATCAAGTTTATCTGCTACAGCCATAGTTGACATCATCTGTTCAGGTGTACTTTGTTTAGCAGTACAGCCTGTAAAAAGTGCGTATTTTAATTTTTCCATCTATAGACTCCTAGAACTTTGCTTTTGATGATGATTTTACAAGTTTTTGAATCTCATCAAGATTATCTGATTTAACAATGCCCCATGGTGGAACAATCTTACCTTTTCTAAACATTTTAAGTGCAACTGGTATATGCTTAACAATTGAAAGACCTTCAGAGTAAAGGACCAATCCACCCTCATCAAGTACGCCATTTCTGGCAATAGAGTGCTTAAAGCCAACTGCATGACGAGTTGCTACATTGGAGGTTACAACACCTTCTTTAAATAACATCTGATGCAGTTTCGTTATTTTATCAATAGGATTAACCTCTTTAGGACAAACCTCTGCACACTCAAAACATTTCACACAGTCCCATAACCCTTGATTAGGTTGATGAAGTTCTTGTAATCTCTCTACATGTGAATCATCACGAACATCTGCTTCAAAACGATACGCTTTTGCAAATGCAGCAGGTCCAAAGAAATCTTCATTTAGCTCAACTACTGGACAAGCATAATGGCAAGCACCACACTGTATACAAAGATCAGCTTCATTAAGCTCTTCAGCTTCCTCTGGTGTTACAATATGTTCATGCTCTGGGTGTTCTTCAACATCTGAAATTAGATATGGATGTATAGCATCATGTTTTTCCCAAAAGTCAGATTTATCAATAACCATATCTTTTATCGATCTCTTTATACTTAATGGCTCTATAACAAGATCAGTTCCAAACATATCTAGCATTGTTGTCATACTCTCTTTACATGCAAGAGTTGAGCGACCATTTACTTTGATGGCACATGCGCCACATATACCATGACGACAACTACGACGGTATGTAAAACTACCATCATGATCCCATTTGATTCTATCTAATATATCTAAAACAACTTCTTCAGAAGTTACTTCCATATCATAGTCATCATAATATGGAAGATAATCTTCATCAGCATTAAAACGAAATACTTTGAAGTTTACTTTTTGTGTAGTAATATCTGTACTCATAAGTTTCTCCTTAGTATGTTCTTGCTTTTAGTTCATGTTTGCCAAGAATGACATCCATATAATCAAGCGAAATATCGCCATTTTCATCCATATAAGCCATAGTGTGTTTTAGAAATTCTTCATCATTACGAGTGTCAAAATCTTCTCTATAGTGAGCACCACGACTTTCATTTCTTGCAACAGCACTTTCAACTATAAATGCAGAGTAATCAATCATATGACCCATCTCAATAGCTTCTTGCATCTCTGTATTAAATACTTTTGATTTATCTTTTATACGAATGTTTTTAAATCTTTCTCTTAGCTCTTTTATCTTAGTTACAGCTTTTTCTAAACTTTCTTTAGTTCTAAATGCACCAGCATTAGCTGTCATGCACTCTTGAAGTTCATTGCGAAGTGTAGGGATTGTTTCGCTACCATTGTTGCCTAGCATGAAGTCTATCTCATCTAAAGCTGTTTGTGCATCATCGATAGTTGCAGGACGAAGCTCAATGTTATCAATTTCACTCACCATCGTTTTACCAACAAAACGACCAAATAGTAAAGCTTCAAGAACTGAGTTGGCACCTAGTCTGTTTGCTCCATGCACTGAAACACATGAACACTCGCCAGCAGCATAGAAACCCTCTACAAACTCTGTGTTGTTTTTGCGAACATTACCAGCGATATTTACCGGTATGCCACCCATAGAGTAGTGAGCAGTTGCCGATATGAGGATAGGTTCTTTTATCATATCAAGACCTAAGAAAGTGATAGCTAAATCACGAAGCTCAGGAAGTCTTTCCATAATAAGGTCTTTTCCAAGGTGTGTTACATCTATGTAAACAGCATCTTTTCTTGGTCCAACACCGCGACCCTCTCTAATCTCATTTAAGATTGCACGAGAAACAACATCACGAGATGCAAGTTCCATCGCATTAGGAGCATATTTCTCCATGAATCTTTCACCCTCTGAATTGAAAAGTCGTCCACCTTCACCGCGAGCAGCTTCTGAAATCAACACACCATTTCCAGATAGTCCAGATGGATGAAATTGAACAAATTCCATATCTTCTAATGGAAGACCGTGTCTAGCAACGATTGAAAGACCATCGCCAGTATTTGCATGTGCGTTAGAGTTGATTTTATATGAACGAGCATATCCGCCAGTTGCAAACATTACTGATTTTGCATTAAAGATAACAGTTTGCATGTCGCGAATATTAAAAGCAACTACACCACTGACTTTTCCATCTTTATATATAAGATCAGCAGCGTACCACTCATCCCAAAACTTAACGCCAACTCTGTGAGCTTGCTCATATATAGTTTGTAGCAAAGTTAAGCCTGTTCTATCTTTTGCATAACATGCACGAGGAGAAGACTGACCACCAAATGGTCTTTGAGCGATCTTACCATCCTTGCAACGACTAAATGCCGCACCCATTCTCTCAGCCCATCTGATAGTCTCAGGAGCTTTTTGACACATAAATTCAACAGCATCTTGATCTGCTAAATAATCAGATCCTTTTACTGTGTCAAACTCATGTAGTTCAACACTGTCCTCATCACTAAATGCTGCATTAACACCACCTTGAGCTGCCCCAGAGTGGCTTCTTAAAGGGTGTAATTTTGTAATAACAGCAACTTTTTTTCCTGCATTTTGCAACTCTCTTGCCGCAGCACAGCCAGCTAGACCAGCACCAACAATTATTGCATCGTAAGTATAAATAGGAATACTCATTAGCTTTCCTTCGTTAAAGATTGTAGATAATGCAGATTATAGCGTTAGAAGCCTTTGTAAATGTTAAATATTGGCTTTGAAATAAGGAAGTATAAGTTTGTTACGATTTAGGACATATTATAAATAGTTTATTTTAAAGGTTATCGTTTGCTAAATCACTTACTTGTGCTACGGAGTTTCTATTATTTTCTTTAGCATATTTTAAAACTCTGCCAGCTTCTTTTATGGCATCTTCTAAAGACTGATTATTCGGTTTTATGACAAAACCACCGCTTGTTGTTATAATGAGAGAATCACCGCCTGGCTCTTTAAGCTTTATTTCTGCAATACTTTGACGAATGATATCGACATCTTTAAAAGATTGCTTCTTAGAAGCTCTTGAAAGAACAACTGTAAATTGATTGTAATCAGTTCTAGCTATTACATCAGTTGCTTGTTCATGTAGAGAGATTGCAAAAGCAACTTTTTTCAGAATCGCCTGTGTGAACTCTTGACTAAACGCTCTTCTTTGTTTAGAAAAATTATCGATTTCAAATATGGTAACTGATGTGAAATTACTATCTTTGAGTCCTTTTTTCTCACTATAAGAGTTTATGAGTCCTTTATTGTTATTTATTTGAGTTACTGGATCAATCATGGCTGGATTATCGGATGCTGAAGGTTTTCTTCCCATTCTTAGTTGTATCGCATCGATCTCTAGTGAAAATATTTCATAATTTGTTTTAGTTTTATTGACTGAGGATAGATAGACAATATCTTTATAAATCAAATTTAATTTTTTTCTATACCAAAACACTACTATAAATGCTAGGAAAAATGCAAAATATGTTATTTTTTCAAAGAGAAAAAATCTTAATTTTGTGTAAGTAATATTTTTTAGCAACATTGTGTCTATAAAATTACTTATAATCTTTGATGAGCGTATGAGTTCTTGTTTTTTTTCTTTTTGATTATTAAGATCTTTAACATAATAACTACGAGCAGATTTATTGAAGTTACCTGTTAATTTTGATAATTTATTTAGGTCTTGTAGATAGTCATCCGTATAATTTTGCAAATACTTTCCAGTATAGTCTAGGCTATTTAAGTTTCTGAGTTTATCGATTTCATGTTGGAGTTGAATACTTCTTCCATTAAACCTTATTAAAGCTAATTCTATATCATCATGCTTTAGGTTTATTAAACTTTTTATAATCTTTTTTTGATTTTGTAGATTGTCTATTTTTTTATATGAATTTGCTTGTTCTAGCATTAGTAAAGAGATAGAAGCTAAGGTGATTGTTAAAATCACTAGAGATATAAAGAGGCTGTTAAAAATCTTTTTTATAGAATGTTTCATAATAATTTTTCCTAATTATATTAGTGTTGTTAGTTTACATAAGTTATGTTTAGTTAAAACTTAAGATAATGATATTATGTTACAATAATAAATTAAAGGTGATAAAATGATAAAAATAATAGATATAGAACTGTTTAGATTTGATGCAAAAGTTGATTATTTACCCTATTATAAAAGGTATAGAATTAGATGTAGCACTACAGATACAGTCTTGGATTTGCTAGATAAAATAAATGATATTGAAAAATTCAGTTATGAATCATCAAGTGATTTTAACATTAAGATAAATGATATATTTTTAAATGTAAAAGAACCTGTTTTTGATGTAGTAGAACTGCTTGGTAGTGAATTTAAAATAGAACCAATGAGCATATATCGTGCAAAGACTGATCTTCTTGTAGATAAAGAAGATTATTTAGACAGAATCTCCATTTTTGATAAGTTTGTTGATTCTAAAGAGTTAGTTAAGTATCTTGATAATGGTGAACTAGACTATTATGCTTCAAATACTTGCAATATCAACAGAGACTATATTGGTGATCATGCACTATTGATTGCTTACGGTTTGATTGAGGATATGCCTGAAATCAAACAGGAGTTATTAGGTCTTATTTCAAAAAGTGATATCGGAATATGGTATCACACATCATTGGAAAATAGAGTTTTCAACTATGATATGAATAAAGAAAAAAAGATTAAAGATCTTTTAAATATGTTACCAAAAGTAATAGATTTAGATATAAAAGAAACAAGAAAAACAGATCAAAGTCAAATAAAAATAACTCAATATTTTGATGGATTTAATATAGCGTCGTATGAGGGTCTAACAAAAGATTCGTGTGTAACATTGATTAATGATTCAAAAGCTAACAATATTGAAATAAGTTGCAAAAATGAAGATTTAGCACCATATTCAAGCTTGGTAAATCAGAGTTTTTCTCTTAAGATTGCTGGTGAAATTTTACTTCAAGCTAAAGATAGTAATGCAGATTTTTTAATTGTTAGAGATAAAGATGATATTCTTCTTTTTGATGATAAACAGATAAAGATTGAAAGAGAGATGGGAAGGGAGATTGGTATGCCAATAATTTCTCAGGAACAATTTATTGGTTTGCTTGGTGGCGAAAAAGATATAGTTAAGCTTGGTTTAGACACACATAAAATAAAAGCATCATTTTTGTAAACTAAGAGATTTGCTTGAAGAAAGAAAACTATTTTATAGCTCAGTTTAATAGCAAGAGAATAGGCGATGATGGTGCTTTGATTGATGATTTTGTTTATTCAAAAGATGCATTCTTTGAAAATATTCATTTTAAAACCGATTGGATGAGTTACTATCAGATTGCCACAAAGGCTATGATGATAAATATATCGGATGCTGTGGCTATGAATGCGAAGCCAAGATATGCTCTGCTGAGTGTTGCTATGCCAAACAATATATCTAAAGTTGAGATGCAGGAATTGGCATCTGGCTTTAAAGATGTAGCTCAGAGGTATGGCATAGAGATTATTGGTGGAGATACTATAGCTAACTCTAAGCTTGATATTACCATAACAATCATCTCTGATGTGAAAAAACCACTTCTGAGAAAAGGGCTAAAATTAGGTCACCTACTTGCATATACTGGTGAACTAGGCAAAAGTAAAAAAGATCTCTCAAAATTGTTAAACCGTGGAAAAGTGCACAGTAGATCAAAGTTTGTAGATATAAAACTCAGGGATAATTTTATTACTAATTCTATAAGATATTTAAAATCTGGAATGGATATATCAGATGGGCTTTTGAGTGATTTAGATAAGCTTTGTAGTGTAAATAATACAGGTATAAAGCTTTATGCTAAAATAAAAAAAGATATTGCATGTAGTGGAGAGGAGTATGAGATGCTTATATCTTTTGATAAAAGAGATAGAAAAGCAGTTATAAGAAGGGCATATCAAACTCGAACGAAGTTAAATATCTTTGCTACATGTAGCAGAGCTAGATATAAAAATAGATGTAAAGCACATCATTTTCAGTAAGGATTTATAATATCATGGATAGATTTTATTCGCTAGATCATTCTAGTATTGATTTTCATTTTAAGCAGACTCCCCGTGATTTTGTTGTTGAAGAGATACCACTATATGAGTTTTCGGGAGAGGGTGAGCATCTTGTTATGCTTGTAAGAAAAAAGAATCTTACTACCTCTGAGTTAGTTGGTATTTTTGCAAGATTTTTGGGAATTAAAAATAAAGAGATAGGTTATGCAGGTTTAAAAGATAAACATGCTATGACAAAGCAATATATATCAATATATAAAAAATATGAAGATAAACTGAATGATTTTTCGCATGATGGCGTAAAAATAATCTCTAAAACTTATCACAACAATAAGATTAGAATAGGGCATTTAAAAGGTAATAGATTTTTTATTAAGCTTAAAAAAGTAAATCCAACTAGTGCCATTAAGATAGATGAAGCTCTTAAAAATATATCTCAATTTGGTATGCCAAACTTTTTTGGATATCAAAGGTTTGGTAGTGATGGTGATAATCATATTTTAGGTGAAAAGATTGCAAAAGGTGAAGCAAGGGAACGAAATCCTAGGATAAGAAAACTTCTTATTAACTCTTATCAAAGTCATCTTTATAACCTATGGTTAAGTAGAAGATTGGAAATTAATAGGCTTATCAATAATTTTAAAGTAGAAGAATTGGAACCTATTTTAAATATGCCAAACGATGAAGTGTCAAAATTAAAAAAACAGAAGCATCCATTTAAGATTATCAATGGAGATATTATGGAGCATTATCCCTATGGTAGATTATTTGACTATGAAGACAAAGAGGAAGATTTAAATAGGTTTAATGACAGAGATATCTCAGTAACAGGTCTTTTGTGTGGTAAAAAAGTTAAAATCTCATCCGGTATAGCAAGAGATATAGAAAAAGATTTTGATGATGAGATAAATGCTGATGGTGCAAGACGCTACGCTTGGGTATTTCCAGAAAAAATAGAGGGAAGATACAATAGTGTTGAAGCTCAATATGAAATGAATTTCACACTCCCTAAGGGCTCCTATGCAACAGTACTGCTAGAAGAAATTGCAAAAAGAAAAATAAACTAATAGGATAGACAATGAAAAGACATATTACATCGGTAATCTCGCAAAACTTTGGAAAATTTGCAAATAAAGAGTTTCCAAAATGGTTTCAAAAAATTGTAAATCATTCTTATGTTGGATTGATGGGCTTAGATATGGGCGAGTTTAAAGAGCCTTCAGTATATAAAAGTTTGAATGCTCTTTTTACAAGAAGTTTAAATAAAGACAGAGAGTATTCTTTAGATAAGGCTGTTTTTATATCACCATGTGACTCCCTTATATCAGAGTGTGGAAAATTACAGAAGAATTATGCACTTCAAATAAAAGGGATGCAGTACTCATCAGATGAGCTTTTGGGTAAAAATTTCACTAATGATGAAAAAAATATTATACATAATGGAGAGTTTGTAAATTTTTATCTATCTCCAAAAGATTACCACCGCTATCATATACCAACAGATTTAAAAGTTTTAAAGGCTGTGCATATTCCAGGTAAATTATACCCTGTTAATTTCCCCTCACTAAGAAAAAGACTAAACCTTTTTATTGAAAATGAAAGAGTTGTTTTGATGTGTAAAAGTTCATCTGATAAAATATTTTATATGGTGCTCGTTGGCGCATTGAATGTTGGGGTTATGCAAGTTTCTTTTGAAGCAAAGATTAAAACTAATGCAGATATAGCTGAAGAAACTGTATATGAATATGAAGACTTATATCTAAAAAAAGGTGATGATTTTGGATGTTTTGAAATGGGTTCTACTATAGTCATATTAGCAGAAAAAGACCTACTAGAACTCAATGATATAGCAGGTCAAGATGTTAGATATGGACAAGAGATAGCAAAAATTTCATAATTTACTTTATGTTAATAACTTGAAGTTTTACAACAAGATTGCCATTTTCTTTGTAGATATCAAGAGCTGTATCAACTGGAAGTTTTCGCTTTCGTAGACTTCCTTGAACCGAATGAAATACATGTCTAAAGTTTTGAAACATTGGTGCCACAATATAATCAATATGATCTTTTGTTAGTAGATCTGCAAGAGCATCAATAGCACAATAGTAAACACTTTTATTGATAGATCTTTGAATTATATAGTCATGCATAAGAGTTATGTTGTTATGTAGAATTTTTCTATTTTCTTCATTGAGAACATCATTTTCCTCAGCTCTTTGAAGATTATGTGCAATCTCTTCCTCTATACTATGTTTTTCTTTTTCCATAAGTAACTTGATATTTGGACAATATTTTTTTAATTCTTGCAGTAGTGTATCTGAAGAAAGACGAGTATTATTCGTCTGATAAAAATATTTTTTATCTTCAAAATAGTCATGACTTAGTGCTTTTAAAAGCTGAACAACAATATTGATATAAACATATTTATCCTCTTTGTTATTGTCAAACTCTATGCCTGTATGTGAAATAATTGGTTTTGGACCAACATATTTTAACTCCATATTTGTCTCCTTAAAATCAACTTACTTAAACATTAAATCTAAAGTGCATTACATCGCCATCGCTTACAATGTATTCTTTACCTTCTAATCTCATCTTTCCAGCTTCTTTGGACTTTGTTTCTCCGCCACATGCAATATAATCATCATAGCTAATAACTTCTGCACGAATAAAACCTTTTTCAAAGTCGTTGTGTATAACTGCGGCTGCTTTTGGGGCTGTTGTGTCTTTGCGAATAGTCCAAGCTCTTACTTCTTGAACACCAGCAGTAAAATAACTCATCAGACCTAATTTATCAAAACCTTTATGAATAATCTGGCTAAGTCCAGATTCTTCAACTCCAAGCTCTGTTAAAAATTCAGATGCTTCCTCATCATCAAGACCAATTAACTCCTCTTCAACTTTTGCACAGAGTTTGATTAGTTCACAGTTGTTGTTATCTGCATGTTTTTTTAGTGATTTGACATAATCATTGTCTTCAAGTAACCCATCCTCATCAACATTAGCACCATACATTATCTCTTTGTCGGTTAAAAATCTAACTTCTGAGTTTAGTTGCTTGTATATTTCACTATCTGTATCCGAAAAATTTCTTGCTAGATTGCCTTGTGCTAAAAATTCAATGAGAACTTCTGCCATCTCTAGTGATGCTTTTGCAACCTTGTCAGCTTTTGCCTGTTTTTTTAGTCTTTCTATTCTGTTTTGTAAAACTTCTATATCGGCTAAGATAAGTTCAGTTTCAATAATTTCTACATCTCTTAATGGATCGATACTTCCTTCATTATGAACAATATTTTCATCATCAAAACATCTTACAATCTGTAAAATAACTTCTGTTTCACGAATATTTGATAAAAATTTATTTCCTAAGCCTTCACCCTTTGACGCACCTTTAACAAGGCCGGCAATATCTACAAAATCTAATGTAGAATATTGAAGTTTTTTAGGATTAACGATTTTTGCTAATTCTAAGAGCCTTTTATCTGGAACAGGTACCACAGCTTTATTTGGCTCTATGGTACAAAAAGGATAGTTAGCTGCTTCTGCATTTTGTGCCTTTGTTAATGCATTGAAAGTTGTTGATTTACCTACATTTGGAAGTCCTACTAAACCGATACTTAATCCCATTTATTCTCCGATATATATTAATATTTTTATGTATTATAAGCCCATAAATACGGCTTTTTGGCTATTTTTAATATTTGTATTAAACTATCTTAGATATACCGTAGTACCCCTAAAATCACTAAAAGTACCCTCCCCGAAATTAGCTAGGGAGTACTTAAGGAAACTGTATGCATAAAAAGAGAACACAATATCAGACATCAAATTAATTCATCCACAGCAAATTGCTAAAAGATTGTTTATAAATGATGAGACAGTTTAAGATAAATGGAATTATACTAGAAAAACCTTATAAATTACAGATTACAGCTATATCTAAAGGTGTTGGTAAAAAGAAGAAGCGAAACCTTTTAAGTCTTCATTTGTAAACTCTTCTAATATCTTAAATTCATTATCATCTTTAAGTTTTGAAAACTGTTCAGCTATTCTAACGATATTCATTCTAATTGCAGGTTTAATTAACTTATCTTCAATAGCATGAGTAATTTTTAAATCATTTGTATTTAGGATAAACTCAATATTTTCAATGCACTCGTAAATTTTATTTATTCTATCAATTCCACTAGACACTTATCATACCTTTTAAAATTGCTTTATTTGTATCAGGAACTAAATCAATAGGAGTCTTAAAAATCACTTGAAGCTCTTTTTTAATATCATCTATTCTAAGCAGTTTTGCAAAGCCACCTTTATAGTTTAAAGAAAATTTATCATAGTCTAGTTTATATGCTACATCAATATCACTAAACTTAGTTTGTGTATCTTTTGCATAACTTCCAAATAAACCTAAAAGTATTAAATCCTCTTTTTCATAAGTTGGTTTAAGTTCTTTTAGTATTGATAATATTTCACTTTTATGTTGCATTAATCTTCACTTTTGAGTTCTTCTAAAAAATCTCTTGCACTTGTAAGATTAGCTTTTCCTTGTTCATGTAACTTTACCTCATCAAAACCTTTTTTAATATCGTTTATAATTAATTCAGTTTTAACAAATGTTACAAAATCACTTACTAAGCTTTTTTTATCATTCCCATATTTTGAAGATATAAAGCTTTCAAGTTCTGCGTTATCAATCTGTATAGTTTGCATACTAATATCCTCTTGTTAATCTAAAGAAGTATAACATAGTATAAATTACATCTTTATTTTCTCAAAACAACAAAGCTCCAGCATCAAAAGCTTCTCTCTCTTTTTTAGATAACATCTTATACTCATTATATGGCTTATTGTCTAATATAGCTTCTATGATATACCCTATATTATCGCTGTTTCAAAACATATGTTTAGTGAAAGGTTTAAGCAAAAAAACTAGAAGAATTAAGAGAAGAAATTTTAAAGTATCTTGTATCTAAAAAAATGGTCTTACCAAAGAAACTGATAGTGGAAATATACTCATGGGCAGATAAACATTCATTACCTTCATACTTCACTACAGATTTAGAAGGTGATTTCAAATTTAATATTATAAATGATGTGTTACCAATAGAAGAACTTCAAGAAGCTGTTGAAAAAGAGCTAGAGACTACTAAGATTGAAAAAACTATTGATTGCTTGGTTGATAATAGTAGAGTGAACTGATCTTTCAAATTAATACAATTTAGTGAGACCTAAAGTGAGACCTGTTAGTTTCTTAAAGCTTAAAAGTATTTAAAATAGGGATTGTGGGTGGATGGGGTAGAGGGATTCGAACCCCCGAATACCAGTACCAAAAACTAGTGCCTTACCGCTTGGCGATACCCCAATATTATTAAGAAAGTAGTTTTAGAGAACCTTTGTTATCGTTAGTTGATA
>JAYEGN010000083.1:0-3371 GCA_034659115.1 Campylobacterota bacterium | reverse complement strand
GTTTTTCCTGAAAATAAAAATACCAAGCAACATTGATAATATGAATACAAACACACAACAAAACCAAAATATCATAGTATATGAAGATGGTGAGATAGAGCTTAAAGAAAAAAATCAAATAAATGTTATAATGGTAATATAAACCAAATAATAAGGGGGCAAGTATGTTGGCAATAAAAATAGACAACCCAGAGATAGAAAATAGAATCAAGCAGTATGCTATACAAAACAAAAAAGCTATCGAAGAGTTAACAAGTGATGCTTTAAAGATATTTTTAGATATGAAAAAAAAAGATGATGAAATAACTTATACAAAAAAAGATCCTATGAAACATCTGCATAAAAAAGAGTATGCTTATGATGATGAAGATTTAAGTGAAGTAGAGTTGTATAGTTATATAGATGATGTTGCTGAGTATGTACATAATTTGCGAAGAGCAAGTGATAGATGATATTTTTAGATACTTGTTTGCTTATTGATTATTCAAAAGAGAAGATTGACATTGAGTTATCAAAGAATTATTGTATTAGTTCTATTGTAAGCATGGAGTTTAAAGTAGGTGCTTTAAATAAGAGAGAATTAAAAAAAATTAATAGAATATTATCAAATATAAATATTGTAGAAATAGATCAGTCTATTTTGGATTTGGCTGATTTGTTGGTGGAAAAATACTCCTTATCTCACAACATGGGTATTTATGATGCCATAATTGCAGCAACTTGTTTAGTGTATGGTTTTCCACTTTGGACTTATAATAGTAAAGATTTTAGATTTATAAACGGACTAGAATTGATAAATGATTAAAATAAAAATACCAAATAACAATATAAATGAAAGAAAATATATACTAGATATTATTTTTAATGAATTCTTAGGACTAGAGTATCATTTAGAAATAGCTTCAAAAGATTATGAGATAGTATTGGAAAATGGAGAGAGTCTAACTGTAAAAGATACTTTTTTTAATAAATACCCAAAAGATTTAGAATACTTAAAACTAGAAAATATACCATCTAAAATAGAAGAGTTGGATATATTTGCAGCTAGTTTTTTTATGTTAACACGATGGGAAGAGCATGTAAATAAAAATAGGGATATGCACGATAGATTTCCAGCTACTGAGAGTTTAGCTTATAAGCAAGGTTTTTTAGATAGACCCATAGTAAATGAGTATGTTGTAGAGTTAAAAAGTATGCTTTTAGAATTAGATAATAGTTTAGTTTTTAAAGAGAGAAAATATGAACTCTTTTTAACTCATGATGTAGACAACTTATACCAGTGGGAGAGTTGGAAACAGGTTTTTAGAGTATCATTAGGGGATATTCTTAAGAGAAAGAGCATTAGTCTGGCTTTTGAAAGAATAGCAGAGTATTTTTTAATAAAAAGAGAAAAAATAAAAGACCCTTTTGATACTTTTGACTGGCTAATGGACAAGAGTGAATCGGTTGGTGTAAAAAGTAGGTTTTATTTTATGAGTGGTGGAGTTACAAAGTTTGACAATAGATACAAGATAGATGAACCGAAATCTTTAGAACTTATACAAAAGATAAAAAAACGAGGACATATTATAGGAATACATCCATCTTATAATGCGTTTGATGACAAAGAACAATTTAAAAAAGAGTTAGATTTACTTGAAAAAACTGTTGGACAAAAGATAACGGAGGGAAGAGAACACTATCTGCGTTTTGAAGTACCAACTACTTGGCAAGTTTGGGAAGACAATGGTATGGAAGTAGATAGTACATGTGGTTATGCAGATAAAGAGGGTTTTAGATGTGGAACTGGGGATGAGTTTAGTGTGTTTAATATTTTGAGTAGAGAGAAGTTGAAGTTGAAAGAGAGACCTTTGGTTGTGATGGATTGCAGTTTGTTTGATTATAATAATTATACATATACCAATGGAGAAAAAAAACTTGCTTATATTAAAAAACAGACAAACAGCCTTACTATTCTTTGGCACAACTCATATATTAAACATATAAAGTTTTATGGAGATTTATTTGAAAAAGAGAAAGGGGCTTTCGTTGACTAACCTACACATATCACTAACAGAGATGAGAAATGCAAGTAGAGTTTTGAAAGAGACAAATTCTATTTTAAATCATGGTATAGCATCAAAAGTTTATATAGCTTCTTTACATGCTAGTGATTTAGAAGAGGAAAAAATCTATAGAGATAACTTGATACTAAATAGATTTAAACTTAGCAGTAGAAAACTTAGTAAAAATTTAGTTGTTCAAGTATTTAAGTATTTTGAGTTTATATATAGAGTAACACTTTTTTATAGAAAAAAAGATATAAAAATGGTAAATATCCATACGGTTGCACTTTTGCCTTTGGGTGTTTTACTCAAATATCTATACAAAGCTACACTTGTTTACGATACTCATGAACTTGAAACTGAAACAAATGGGAGCAATGGACTAAGAAAAAAACTTGCAAAATTTATGGAAAAAAGCCTAATCAAAAAGTGTGATATAGTTTTTGTAGTTAGTGAAAATATCGCCGATTGGTATGCAAAAGAGTATGATATAAAAAGACCTATTGTAGTTAAAAATGTTCCAAGATTGATAGATAGTAAAAAAACAAATCATTTTAGAGAAAACTTGAGTATAAGAGATGATTCAGCTATAGTGCTTTATCAAGGTGGGCTTTCAAAAGGTCGTGGTGTAGATCTACTTTTAGATGTTTTTAAAAAAAGAGATGATGATAAAGTAGTTATAGTGTTTATGGGATATGGGCAACTAGAAGAAGATATAAAAATTGCAAGTAAAGAGAATAATAATATTTTTTTTCATCCAGCAGTTGCTCCTGAAATTGTACTAGACTATACCTCTTCGGCTGATATTGGCATATCATTTATAGAAAACACCTGTTTGTCTTATTATTATTGTTTGCCAAATAAACTTTTTGAATATGCTATGGCAGGACTTCCTGTAATAGTTTCAAATATGAAAGAGATGAGAGAGCTAGTAGAAATGTATGATATGGGAATAGTGGTAGAAGATGATAAAATAGAGTCAAGTGCTATTGATAAAATACTCGAATCAGATATAAAACAGATGAAACAAAATGCTAGAAGATGTGCAGAAGAAAACGCATGGGAAAAGCAAGAGATAAAAATGACAAATGAATACAATATTGTTCTGAATGAAAAATAAAATTATCAAATATGTACAAAATGTGTAATGGATACAAAACTTGTCAAATTATTCGTAAGGCGAAAAATGATAGCAATATTTGACTATCGAATTAGTGGTTTAACAATATTTAGATATAATGCTAGTTACTAATTAACAAAATGGGAATAATGTGTTAGATAACTTAGTAAAACTAGAAAAAAGAATCTTAAAAGAGATATCGAGTG
>JAYEGN010000082.1:0-15821 GCA_034659115.1 Campylobacterota bacterium | reverse complement strand
TAACCGTCCGACAGATTTCCAGCTAGGTGTCCGAGTGGAGTAGCTGTGAGCACTTAGATAATTAATATTTCTTACAAAAACTATTAAAAAAGTCCCTTACAACCTAAAAAATTAGATATACTTTTAGAATAAATATGAAGTATTGAAGGACGAGGACTACAGAGGGACTCTATTTAGAAAATAGCCCTAAAATACAGCTGTAGCTTGAAATTAGAATTTCAATATAATTTTTAATTAAAAGGTTTTCTTATGTGTAAATTTTATAAATCGGTACTTTTCTTAACTTTAGTTGCAATAATTTTTACTGGTTGTGCATATAGTAGCAGTACACAAAAAGGTGTAGTTGGAGTTGATAGAAAGCAGCTTATGCTTGTTTCCTCTGCCAATATGGACAAGGGTGCCAAAGAAGCTTATAGCTCAATAATTCAAAAAGCCAAACAAGAGGGAACACTCAATCAAAATAAAAAAAATGCTCTAAGAATAAAAGAGATAGCTAAAAATCTAATTCCTCAAACTCCAACATTTAGACAAGATGCAAAATCTTGGGATTGGGAAGCAAATCTTATTACATCAAAACAACTCAACGCATGGTGTATGCCAGGTGGAAAAATCGCTTTTTATAGCGGAATCATAGATCAACTACAACTAAGCGATGATGAAATTGCTGCAATCATGGGTCATGAGATGGCACATGCACTCAGAGAACATTCCAGAGAAAGAAGCTCTCAAAACATGGTAGCAAATGGTATTTTAGGCATTGGTGCTGCACTCCTTGGCTTAGACCAAGGTACAACAAACCTTGCTGCTCAAGTAACTAATGTAACCATACTTCTTCCAAATAGCAGAGAACAAGAATCAGAAGCAGATTATATGGGTGTTGAGTTAGCTGCTCGTGCAGGGTACGATCCAAGAGCGGCTATAAGTGTGTGGGAAAAAATGAAAAAATTATCAAATGGTAACAATCCTCCAGAATTTTTAAGTACACACCCTTCACATGACACAAGGATAGAAGAACTAACAGCTTATGCTGAAGTAGTTCGTCCTCTTTATGAACAAAGTTTAAAACAAAAAGCTAAATAGTATTTTATTTAGCTTTGGGTCTAAATGCTTTAATAACATCCTCATTAGTTTGAATAGATGGACCCTCTAGCAAATCTATACAGTATGGAACAGCTGGAAAAACAGCATCTAAACATTCACGAATTGATTTTGGTTTTCCAGGTAGATTTATAATCAAAGATTTTCCTCTTATACCTGCTGTTTGACGAGAAAGAATAGCTGTTGGAACATACTGAAGACTCACTTGTCTCATCAATTCCCCAAAACCTGGCATCATCTTTTGACATACGCTCTCAGTAGCCTCAGGAGTTACATCTCTTAGTGCCGGACCTGTTCCTCCTGTTGTAACCACTAAACAACATCCAAGCTCATCACAAAGTTCTTTCATAGTAGTTTCTAAAATATCTTGCTCATCTGGAATACATCTGTAAACTATATCAAATTCACTTTTTAGATAATCTTTCATTGTATCAGCAATAGCCACTCCAGATATATCTTCATATATGCCTTTACTTGCTCTATCGCTTGCTGTTATCACACCTATTTTAATCTTACTCATCTATATATTTCCTTCTAGTTTATTTGTAAAAAATGGTTTGCATCTTTTATATATGTAACCGTTGCTATTTGTAAAAAAAACTCTCTTGCAGCATCTATATCGATAATGTTATCTTTTTCACCAAGATAAACCTCTATTTTTATACTTGCATCAAGAAGTTTTTGTAACTCCCCTAGATTCCATCGGTAGTTTAAAAGTTCATCTAGTTCACTGTTTGAACTTTTTTTAAGTTTTACTATTTTTTTTTCATAAGGATAAAAACATGTATCTATAAACTGTCTCATATATTCTGGTCTATTTTTAGAGTATGCCAGCATCTGCAATCTTTTAAATTTATCATTCTTTGTTTGAAAAAAAGCAGGTGAAAGCAGTTGTAATTTATCTACTCTTTTACCCATATTTAACATTTTTTGTGCACTATGAAACGCTTTTATAGCTCCATAACTAAAACCAGATATTGTGTACTCTGAGCTATGTAAAAAATCATCAAAAAGATACTCTTCATCTTGAAGTGCAAAACCACTATAGAACTGCATCTATCTCTTTTTTCACATCAACTTTACTAATGCTTTCTCTCTCATTTAAAATACTCTCTACTATCTCCATAGCATCAGATAATGATTCTAAAAGTAATTTTGTCTCACCAGATAACCTGTCTATCAAAACCTTCACCTCTTCATCATGAGATATTAGTGATTTTCCCATTCCATAATCTTTTAGCATCTTTTTAACTAGCTCTTTTGCCTCATCTAAATCGATTTTAGCATTACTTGCATGTTCGCCATATTTTATCTCTGATGCCACTATCCCAGCTAAAAGCATCTTTACTCGTGCTTCTAACTCATGCTTAATGAGTGGTTCATCTATACTAGGTGTTAATTTTTCATTTGAAAGCATCAGTTTTTCAAAAGGTAGATCAAAGTATGTAGCACATAAAACTTTTGCTGCTTGATAAGTAACACGATATTTTTTCTGTTTTTCACTAAGCATTTGAAGTCTTTTTTTACCAAACATCACCTTGTCTTTAACTTGATGAAAATGCTCGATTGTTACTTGAAAATCATTTTGTCTCAGGGCAAGAAGTGCTGCTTCATTTACAAGAGCTGCCAAAGAAGCACCGTTAAAGCCAACTGTCATATTAGCTACTTGTTTTACTTCTAATTTATGAGGAACCCTGTCAAGATATTTTTCCAGTATAGAGGCTCGCTCCCTTATTGTAGGAAGCTCTACAAATATTCTTCTATCAAATCTTCCTGCTCTAAGAAGTGCAGAATCCAAAACATCTATCTTGTTTGTAGCGGCTATAACCACTATACCACTTTGACTTTCAAAGCCATCCATCTCTGTTAAGAGTTGATTGAGAGTTGCTTCTCTTTCATCATTTCTTTGTCCGTCTCTTTTTTTACCAACAGCATCTATCTCATCAATAAAGATTATAGATGGAGAACTGTTTTTAGCGGCACTAAAGAGTTCGTGTACTCTTTTAGCACCCATACCAACATAAATCTGCACAAAAGAAGCACCACTTTGATAGTAAAATGGGACACCTGCTTCATAGGCTACTGCCTTAGCTATCATAGTTTTTCCAACACCAGGAGGACCTACCAATAAAACACCTCTTGGCATTCTTACACCAAAACTTTTATATCGTTTTTGGTTCTTCATAAAATCTATTATCTCTTCAAGTTCAACTTTAACATCACTAATGCCACCAATATCACTAAAAGTAACATCACTTTTAATAGACTCTATTGGAGTGTTTTGAGGTATATCTATTGTAGAGTTGGATTCTCTTCCTTGAAGATCTAAGAAAGTTGGTCGTTTTTGCCACCAGCGAAGCATAAGAGAACCTACTCCTAAAAATAAAATTCCAATCAAAATATAAACTAGAATGCTTGATCTGGCATCCACATGTACCTTATAGTTTAAAAACATTTTTGGAGTTACTTGAGATGATGCTATCTTATAAAAATCATTTTGTGTTTTAAGATATACATAATCTTTTGTTACTGTGACTTTTTTTACTGTATGGTTATTAAGTATCTTTCTTGCTTCATTCAAGGTAATATCTGTTGCATTATTTCTTAGCAGTGCAAATAGCATCAATGCTATTATAAAAAAAGCTGAAACAAAAAGTATAATTCTATTTGTTTTAGTATTTAGCATAATTAAAATCTCCTTTGACTTCATAATCTTTAATATTAATCCAATTCCCAAATAGATCTTCATCTGATTCAACTACTACCTTATTGAAATGCTGATCATAACCAATAAATAACCCATCTTTTTGGCTCTCTATTAAAACTTCTAATTCAGCATTAAAAGCTGTTCTAAAATCAAAGTTTTTACTCCTTACTAGCTCTTTTAACTCATGCAATCGCTCTTTAGCTACCCTTGCATTAATTTCTGGTTTCATCATTGCCGAAGGCGTTCCATCACGCTTAGAATATGTAAAGGCATGTAGATGCGTCAGTGGTAAAACAGATATATTTTGCATAGCTTCTTTCCAAAGTTCTTGACTCTCACCAGGATGTCCAGTAATAAAATCAGTTCCTATAGCTAAGCCTTTTGAAGCTAAAAATTCAAAAAGTTCTTTATCTTGATTATATATATTTCTTCTATTCATATATTTTAACATCTGAGGTGAAGTATGTTGAAGTGCCACATGTAGATGTTTTTCTAGCCAACTCTCACCAAGTATCTCTTTGAATTCCTCATCGATTTGAATCGGTTCAACACTTCCTAGCCTTATGCGTCTCACACCACGAATTAGAGAAATTTTTTTCATAAGTTTTGCTACTGAACTTCCTGTTCTTTGTCCATAACTACCTACATTTGTCCCAGTTAAAATAAACTCTCCAAAGCCATTTAAGGCAAGTCTTGTAATCTGCTCTAGTATCCTACTCTCATCCATACTTCTTGCATCACCACGAACAAATGGTATGATACAGTATGAACAACGAAAACTACAACCCTCTTGAATCTTTATAAATGCTCTACTCTTGCCAGCAAAATCATCAACTAAAGCTTTATCAACATAGTTAAGATCTCCAGCATCGTAAAAAGAGTTCTCTTTTGATAAAAAAGAATCTATCTTAAGCTTCTCACTTTGACCAAATACACCGTGAACCCTACCAGATTTTAAAAGACTCTCACCTTTAGTATGTGCACCGCAGCCAGTTAAAAATATTTTAGCATTACTCTTTTTTTCTACATGTGAGATATAGGAACGAACATGCGTATCTGCTCCATTAGTAACAGTACAAGAGTTTACTACCACCATATCAGCCTTACCTTCATCTAGCGTTACTTCATAATCCTTTAAAGCACTCATCATCACTTGTGAATCATAGAGATTTGTTCTGCATCCAAAAGTTTTAAAAAAAACTTTTTTCATACTACTTCACCTGTATCAAAAGGTGCCTCTCTTTTTTCATTTTGAATATGTAGTTTTTGTGTAGGGTATGCTATAGTGATATCATCTTCAGCATTAAATGCATCTATAATTTCTAGAGATATTACACTTCTTAGTGTCAGTGTTGCATAAGCATTTGTTAAGTACCATGAATCTATCTTAATACCATTTGCTTCTATGAAAGAAAAAATCCTCGGTTCTACATTAGTATTTTTAAGACTATATTGACTTCTAAGTTTATTTAACTGCTTTCTTGTTATATCGGTATAACCTTTAGAGTATTTTCTAGCAATATCCTTGGCTATATGCATAGCTTTTTTATGATTTGAATCAAAAGATATGGTCACATATACACCATCCCAAACTGTTTTAAGAGAGGAGTGTGTGTAGTTTGCAATCATATTTGTAAAAACATAATTATTTGGTATAAAAATTATTCTTCCAGCTCTTCTATTAAACATAACGGATGTTAAAGTAATATCTTCAAGTATTGTCATACGAAGCAGTGATATATCCATCACATCACCAACATACATCATTCCATCCATATCTACTCTTATTCTATCTCCTACATGTATACTTCCACCAATTACAATTACAAGCCAACCCAATATACTCATAAACCAATCTTTCATAGCGATAGCGATACCTGCAGATGCAAAACCTAAGATAGTAACAAGGTAACTGGCATTTTCTATATAGTTAAAAAACAGAATCAAGATAATAAGTGTGACATTGATAAAAGTTATAATTTTATTTGCCATATAAAATCGTTCATTATCTGTAATATATTTTTTTACAAAAAGTCTAAGAAGAAAGAAAAAGAAAAATACAACTATGATTGCTACACCAATTTTTGCAATTTTAACTATCTGAACCTCTACATCTTTGTTGATATTTACTTCTAATATATCTAATCTCTTTTGATAAACCTCTGCAGTAACTTCCATTGTATCCAATGCTGTTACAAACCTATCTAGTTGCTTTATTTTTTCTTTAGAATCTTGATCGTGATCTTTGTCTATGTCTAGCTCAGCTATTTTTTCATATATAGTTCTCTCTCTTTGCAGAAGATGAATTAGGCTAGTTAGCTCCTCTTGTCTTTTTATATAATCATTAAAATCAGAGTTAAGAGTTTTTATAAGTGAAATTCCCGTGAAAATATCAAAAGGGTTTGATATACTAGGTCTATCTTCGATACTTGGAGGTGTTATAATTTTTGAAAATGGTGCACTATCTTTTTTGTTCAATTTCTCTATCTGTGATGCTAAAATTTTTTCTTTAGATATAAGAGCGCTAAGTTCATCTTGTTCACTGAGAGTCTTTTTTCTTTTCTTTTGAAGATATTTTATGCGTTTTTTTATTTTTTGTAAATTCTCTCTAACATCTAAAGAAGTTAAATATGATGCATAACTCTTAGTCCACACTTTCTCTTCTGATATCTTCTCTTCAATCTTTTTTAATTGATTGATATAGTGATTTATTTTTTCTGCTCTTTGTTGTTTTTGCTTTTGGAGTTCTAGTTTTTCAAACTCAATTCTTTTTAGCTCCAACTCCTCTGCTGCTGTTTTAGTAAGCACCACATCTGATGTTGTAATCATCTTATCTATACTGCTTACTTCAGAGTAAAGAGGAGATATAACAGATAAAAAAATAAAAAGTATATATTTCATCTAAGAATTTCCAAACTCAGTCAGTACATCAATAACAACTCTGCTCTCTATGCTATCAGTAATTTTAACATCTCCTATTCCAACTGGAATAATAAGCGTAATGCTACTATCTGAACTTTTTTTATCTAAGTAAAATGTTTGATAAAAACTGTGAGAATCTTTAACGCTATATGTCACTGGTAAATTGTATTTAAGCAACAACATCTTAATTCTTAGTGCTTCTTGCGTAGTCATTAAATCTAATTTTACAGCTGTTTCATTTGCCATAACCATACCAATAGCTACAGCTTCACCATGGAGAAACTCCCTATATGCTGTTTCATTTTCAACAACATGCCCAAAGGTGTGTCCATAATTAAGAGCGGCTCTAATACCATGCTCTTTTTCATCTTGAGCAACCACATCTGCTTTCGTCTGAACTGCTTTCTTTATAGCTTCTTGTAAAACTTCAGGTTTTTTTAGGTCTGCTATTTCTAGGAATTCAAAAAAATCTTTATTAAAAGTTACTGCCATCTTCACTATCTCTGCAACACCTGCTCCAAACTCGCGAGAAGGAAGAGTCGTTAAAAAATGGGGGTCAATATACACAGCCTTAGGTTGGTGAAAAGCTCCTATAAGGTTTTTACCATAGGAGTTATTCATACCTGTTTTACCACCCACGCTTGCATCTACTTGAGAAAGTAAAGTTGTTGGAATTTGGATAAAGTCCACACCTCTTTGATAGATACTTGCGGCATATCCTGTCATATCACCTATAACACCTCCACCAAAAGCTATAAGCATAGATTTTCTGTTAAAACGATGGTTAAATAACGATTCTAAAATACTATCTATACTATCCTGATTTTTATACTCTTCTCCATCAGCAACGGTTATGATGTAAAGCTCTTTTGCACTTATCCTATTTAAAAGATAGGCTAAATGTAAGCCAGCAACTTTTGGGTTTGTTATTATCGCTACCTTTGTATCAAAGTGAAGCTTAGGCAATCTATCTATAGTTATGTCATAAGAGTTGTCTATTGTTTTTTTAAGGGGAATGTTTACTTGCATTTTTTATCCAAAATATATTTAAATATATAATACTTAAAAAAAAGTAAAAAAAAGCTAAATAACTTATTTACAATTGAATAGGAATAAAAATTTGATGATAACTATCTAATTTGTAATGCAATCTTTCACTATCTGTTGAGAATAATGAATATATTCGCCTTTTTGTTAGCTTGTGAGTAAATGGAATAATTTGAACAAAATTATCTTTTTGACTAAGTGCCCTGATTGGATTTTTATTGTCTTTTATAACTTTTATACTTTTTGAAAAGATAGTCGCTAGATTATAGTAGTGTTCAATAACTTGCTCTTTTGCTTCTTGATGTTCACTTATATAGTTATATATCTCTAAGTTAAAGCCCATCTGCTCAGATATATCAAATATAGTTGCAGATATTTTCTCTAAATCACGATTATCGCTTAAGATGATAACTGAATCTTTCACACTAGAAAATGATCTGTCCGAGAGTTTTAACACTGGTACATGTGACTCATAAAGAGTTTTTCGTATTGCATAATCTGCAAACATCTCTGAAGATGTTATAACAAGCCCAATATGATAAGATTTAATATCATTAAAAAACATATTTTTTAAATCTTTAGATCCATATTCTATATCAACAATAACATTATCACTTCTAAACTCTTTAATATACTGAAGAATAGATATATTATTTGGATTTACCACCTTTATAACAAAATCATGTTTGAACTTTTTATGCGCAAAAACCGCTCTTCTTATTAACTCCTTAATTGTAGAGAGATTAACTATATCCATATCAACATAGAGATAAAGATTTGAACCAAAAGGTTCTGGAAACTGTCCTAGTTCCTGCTTAATAGATCTATAAACTGATCTTAAAACCGCTGGTTCTCCAATCAAAACAAGAAGATCATTTGGTTGAATCATTCTTCTACGAGAAGGCATGATAAGTTTTCTATTTCTATATATAGCAACAATACGCCAATTTTTTTGTTCTATCACTCCAATATGCTTATAAACAAATGAACTGCCAAATGGAACCAGAACTTCCATTATTTCACCCTCACCAATACCTACATTTTGAGCAATAACAGGAACATTTGGAAGGTAGTCTAAAAGTCTTGACGATAAAATTTCATTTGAATTCACTAAAATAATATTTGGATCTTCATTTTCTAAGTTCCATCTATTTAGCACAACAATACGAAGTTGATTCTTTACTAATTTAATATTTTTTATTGTATTTTCAACATCATGTTGATTTTCCATAGCTATAATAACTTGAACAAACTCCATCTTCAGAAGATTTGACAATTTGTAAAAACTTGTTGGGTCAAACTCATAGAACTTAAAACGCGCTGGATTTACATTTTTAAACTCTTTATTTTTTAACTGCACAACATAATAAATATTTTCACTAGTGTAGGTTTCTATAACTCTTTGTATAAAATGATCACCAACATCACCATCACTAATAATTAAAATTTTTTTCACTTACACACTCTGCTATATGATTTTTTCGTAATTATATCATCTTTACTTACTTAACTTATCTTTTAACAATATTTCTTTTTCTAATCCACATCTCTTTTTCAGCTTTTCTCCATTTTTGATCTACAAAATAACCTGTTATTTTGATCCAATTTGATTTCTGCTTGTTTGATGTAAACGAGGTGTCTTTTTCCCAACTATCTATCTTGACACCATAGGGTGAGTCATATATTGAACTAGGGTTTTTCAAACGAAAGACACTAGCTTTTATAAATTGAACTTTACTGTCTTTTTCTAAATCTTTTTCTAAATTTTCCTTTGGTATAAGTTTAGGAAAACTATTTTTATCCTCTTCTTTTAGACATATTTCTAATGGCTTGTGGTTTTTGGAAGTAGTTTTTCTAAGACTTAATAACTCATTTTTCAAATTTATATTTTCTTTTTCTTTGGTTTTTAGTTGCTTTTGAAATTTTTGCATTATCTTTTTGTTAACTGATACTTGTTTATATAAAGAGTCTATTTCATCTTTTAAAATACTATTTTTCTCCTTCTCATCCTTAAGTAATACGCCATACCTTTTCATATCATCCCTGTTCTCTTGATATTTTACTATCTTGGTATCTCCTTTGGTTTTACCCTCCAATCTCTTTTGGCACTGTTCATAATCTTTACGAAGCTCTTGGATATCTTTAACTATGGATTCTATTCTCTGCATCTCATCTGCATAGATAGATGAGAGTAAAAATGCAGTTATTAATAATATTTTCATGATAATCTCTTCTTAATTAATTTAACACCCATCTCAACATGATGGGTATATGGAAACTGGTCAAATAGAGCCATATCTATCACTACATGTGATTGTGATAAGATCTCTAAATCACGGACTAGCGTTTGAGGATTGCAAGATATATATATAATGTGCTCATATCTAGAGGCAAACTTGCATGAGTTTTCATCCATTCCACTTCTAGGTGGATCAACAAATATAGTGTCTATATTATAAGAACTTATATCTATATCACCCATACGACGAAACTCTCTCACACCATCAATAGCTTGAACAAACTCTTCAACACTCATTCTTACAAATTCTATATTTTTTACACCGTTTAAAATCATATTGGCTTTTGCTGCATCGATAGATGATTTAGAAATTTCAGTAGCTAAAACCTTTTGAAACTTTTTTGCAAAAGCGATAGTAAAGTTACCTGCACCACAATATAGCTCTAGTAGGTCTCCCCTGCGTTCATCTAAACCTTTTAAAGACCATGAAATCATATGCTCATTCACCTCTGTATTTGGTTGAGTAAAACTATTTTCTATGTAGTTATATCTATATATATCTCCATTAACATTTAAATTTTCTGTAATATAATCTTGACCAACAACAAGCTTCTGCTTACGACTCCTACCTATTAGGTATATATCAAGTTCTTTAGCAATCTCTTGTGCTTTTTCCTGCCACTGCATATCTAACTTACGATGATATATCAAAGAGACAACTATTTCACCACTGCTTGAGCTTAAAAAGTCTGCACCAAAGAGCTTGAAACCTATCTCTTTATCTTTTATTTTTAAAAGCAATTTTGGCATCAAAATAGATATAAATTCATTTACTTGAGGACAATCATCAACTAAAACAACTCCCTTTTTATCTATGTGATTCATACCATAGTAAATCTCATCACCTTTATGCCAAATCTTAAATTCACTTCTTGAGCGATAATGAGAATCCTTTGACTTAAACATAGATATATTATCTTTATAAAAAGGCAAAAACCTATCTGTATTTAATTTTAATTTTTCTTCTAGTTGAGCATCATATCCATGCTCATAAACTCTACACGCACCGCACTCTCCAAAATATTTACAATTCATTTTCCATCACTTTATAGTAGCTATTAGATTACCAATAATTAAGTTCCAACCATCTATTAGCACAAAAACAAGTATCTTAAATGGCAATGAAATCATTACCGGTGGTAACATCATCATACCCATAGACATAAGTATAGATGCAACAACCATATCTATAACTAAAAATGGTAGAAAAAGTAAAAAACCTATCTCAAATGCTGTTTTTAGCTCACTAATAACAAAAGCAGGTATCACAACAGATAGTGGAACATCTGCTACTGTTTTTGGGTTTTGCATCTTTCTTATTCTTAAAAAGAGTGCCAAATCCTTTTCTCTAGTATTTCTAATCATAAAATTTTTAAAAGGCAGGGTGGTATTGTCAAATGCCTCTTCATACCCTATCTTTTCTTCTATATATGGTTTTATTCCTGCATCATAAGCTTTCTGCCCAACTGGTTCCATTACAAAAAATGTCAAAATCATAGCAAGCATCACAAGAAGCTGGGTAGGTGGCACCTGCTGTGTTCCAAGAGCCTGCCTTAAAAACCCAAATACTATAACAAATCTAGTAAAAGTTGTCATAACAAGAATCAAACTTGGGGCTAAAAATAGAAGAGTAAGTACTACTAAGACATTAAGTGAACTTACAAGTTGTTCTGGAGTGTCTGGAGCACTAAGCTCAAAATTCATAGTTGGAATAGTAGCTGTCTCTGCTCCAAGTAAAGAAGCAAAAGCTAAAATATAGATAGCTAATCTTAACATTATTTAGTTGCTGCCTCATCCAAGACAGATTGTTTTACCTTTGTTTCTGTAGATGCTTCAGTACCATAGAAATGTAGTTCAACTCTACGATTTTTTTCTCGTCCTGCAGGAGTTGCATTTGTTGCAAGAGGTTTAAATTCTGCATATCCTGATGCACTGATTCTATTTGGGCTTACACCATCAAGGAGTAGCTCTTGAAGTACCGTAATAGCTCTTGCAGAAGAAAGCTCCCAGTTATCTTTAAAAACACTGCGTTTACCTGGACCTTGATTATCAGTATGACCCTGAACACTTACTTGTGTTGAATTTGGTAACTCATCTATGATGAGTGCTATTCTTTTGAGAAACAGCAAAGCATCCTCATTTTCTATGGTTGCACTTCCTGATTTAAAGAGTAATGAAGCTGGCAACTCTATAACAAAGCCATCTTGAGCTTCTTCTAGAGATATAGCTGGACCCTTCCCTTTTTCTTTCATCTCATTGGCATCCATAACTGCCTGAGTAACTTTGTTTACAGCTTCACTTGTTTCATCATTGGAGTCGATTGGAGTTGATTGCTGCATTCGTTGTTTAGAAATCTCTGTCTTTGTACCACCCTCTAAAACACTCATCGCACCAGATAGTGAACCGATAGCCTCAGATATTTTTTTTGCATCCATACTAGACATAGAAAGCAGTAACACAAAAAAACAGAGTAAAAGCGACATCAAGTCCCCAAAGGCAGCCAGCCAAGCGGGAAGACAATCTGGACAATCTGGACATTTCTTTTTAGCCATTAATCTTGTCCACTACTAATCAAATTGACTTACGCGATCTTTAGGAGCCATATAAGCCAGAAGTTTAGCCTCTAAAACTCTTGGAGCATCCCCTGATTGAATAGACATAATTCCAGATATAATCATCTCATTTACTGTTGTCTCTTCTGTATTTCTGATATCCAAAATATTATATATTGGTGTACCAAAAACATTACCAATAATTGCACCATACATAGTCGTAAGAAGAGCAACCGCCATAGATGGACCGATAGCTGATGGATCAGCCATGTTTAAAAGCATCGCAACAAGACCGATAAGTGTACCAACCATACCCATCGCACCAGCAAGACCTGCCCACTGATTAAAAATATCACCATGGATCTTATGTCTTGCACTTGTTTGTTCCATATCTATCTCTAAAAGTTCTCTAATAGTATCTGGCTCACTACCATCAATCGCCATAGAGAGACCCTTTTTTAAAAATTCATTTGGTTCAGCATTCACCTCAGACTCCAAGGCTAAAATACCATCTTTTCTTGCCTTTGTTGCAAAATCCACAAGTTTTTTTATAAGTTCTGCCTCATCAATTTGAGGAGGCTTAATTGCTATCATAAAAACTTTAGTAAAGGCTTTCATCTGTGATGGCTTAAACGAAACCATCAATGCCCCAATACTACCACCAACAACAATAAGAACAGATGGTATGTCGATATACGCACCAACACCAACACCCATACTCATAGCTCCCAACAAAAGAGCCATAATCAGAACTATACCGATAACCGTACCTAAATCCATTTAAATACCTTAAAGTTAAAATATCACTCTTATAATACCACAAAAACTATTATACATATGTCATAAAAAATAAATTTTATAAAATAATGGATAATAATGGTAGAATTACAAAAATAATTTAATCAAATAAGGTACATTATAGTGAAAACAGATAATATAAGCATAGTGATATTAGCTGCTGGAAAAGGCAGTCGTATGAAATCTAAAAAAGCCAAAGTGCTTCATAGTATTTGTGGAAAGCCTATGTTATATCATATTGTTAAATCTTCATTGGAGATATCAGATGATATTACAATCGTTGTTGCACATCAAAAAGAGAGTGTTATAAAAGAGATTAGTTCCTATTTTAAAGATATAAATTTTCTTATTCAGGACACTCAAAATTTTCCAGGAACTGGTGGGGCTATAAAAAATCTATCTCCAAAAAATAGTAAAGTTTTAGTTTTAAATGGTGATATGCCCCTCATAACATCCGATGCTCTACATGGATTTTTAAACACTGATGCAGATATTGTTATGTCTATTTTCAAACTTAACAATCCAGATGGATATGGTAGAGTTATCATTAAAGATAAACAAGTAGAAAAAATTGTAGAACAAAAAGATGCTAATTCAAGTGAATTAAAAGTAACAAGTGTGAATGCTGGTATATACGCTTTTACTAAAGATGTTATATCCAAGTATATTCCCCTTATAAAGAATGATAATGCACAAAAAGAATACTACTTAACAGATATTATAGCTATGGCTAAAAAAGATAATTTAAATATAGAACCTCTTTTAGTAGATGAGACAGATTTTAAAGGTGTAAACTCTAAAAAAGATCTATCAGACGCTGAAATCATTATGTCTGAGAAAATTAAAAACTATTGGATGAGCGAGGGTGTTACGATGCAACTACCCTCAACTATCTTCATAGAAGAAGGTGTACATTTTGAAGGTGAGTCTTTAGTAGAAAATGGGTGTCGTTTAACAGGTGATACCCTCATAGTAGACTCACATATCAAAGCTGGTAGTGTTATAGAAGATAGCACAATCAAAAATTCAGATATAGGTCCATTAGCACATATTCGTCCTAATTCTTTCATCCAAGACACGCATATCGGTAACTTTGTTGAAGTTAAAAAAAGCTCTCTCAAAGGTGTTAAAGCTGGTCACCTTAGCTATATAGGTGATGCAGAAATAGATGAAGGTACTAATATAGGTGCTGGCGTTATCACATGTAACTATGATGGTATTAAAAAACACAAAACAATTATAGGTAAAAATGTTTTTGTAGGCAGTGATTGTCAACTTATCGCACCAGTAACTATAGAGGATGATGTGATGATTGCAGCAGGCACAACACTAACAAGCAAGATAGTTCAACAAGGTTCTTTAGCTATGACTAGAGTAAAACCTAAAATAATAAAAGATTTCTATTATAAGTTTTTTACCAACAACAAGTAAAACCATTCTTTGGTAACAAAGATACACTCTAAAAGTGGAGATTCACTCATAGGGGTGTAACTTTCATAAAGAGATAAGTATTACTTTATAATACTTATAGTAAGATACCTTTAGTAATCAAATAAAACTACCAAAGGTGAAGTATGAATCCATTCCACTATCAATCATTTTGTACAGGTGAAAACTTTTGTCAAAGAGATAATGAGATAAAACAGATTAAACAATATATCCAAAATGGTAAAAATGTATTGTTGTATTCAAAAAGAAGATATGGTAAATCATCTTTGATAAAAGAGTTATTTGAAAATAATATTGACAATAAAACATATCTTACTATTTATATTGATATTTTTGATATAGTTACTGCTTTAGATTTTGCAAAAACCACTTACAAACAGATAGCTTCAAGTTTACCTTATGATTTTAAAACTATCTTAAAAGATCTTAAAAATATATTTTCAAAAGTAAATTTTTCAACAACTTTAAAAAACAATGGTGTACTGGAATTTAAACCATCGCTCTCTTCATTTGATTTTGATGAACTGATGGACGATATATTCAATGGACTTTATGAATACTATCTATCAAGTGGAAAAAAAATCGTAGTTGTATTTGATGAGTTTCAACAAGTTACAACTATTAAAGAGAAAAAAATAGATGCAACAATAAGAAAATATATTCAATCGCATCAAAATATATCATATATTTTTACAGGTTCTAAAAGACATATATTAACTTCATTGTTTACATCTTATGATGCACCTTTATATGAGATGGTAAATCATATAGAGTTAGATAAGATAGAAAAAGATATTTTTTATGAATTTGTAAATAATAAACTAGACAAAAGATTATCTTTAAAATTGTTTGATGATATTTATGATATTTGTGATGGTGAGTCAAAACTAATCCAAGAATTTGGCTATCATCTATATTTTAAATCAAATTTAGTTTTTACTCAAAATGA
>JAYEGN010000081.1:0-15834 GCA_034659115.1 Campylobacterota bacterium | reverse complement strand
CGCATCTACTTAACATATGTTTTTACAAAATTAGATAATGATTTAGATTTTACCACTTGGACAGTGGGCATTAGAGAAAATATGGAGTATTGGTCACTTTATGAAACAGATAGTTACAAGATATATCCTACTCTATCAATAGAGGCTGGTAAATCAACTTTAGATAGAGAGAGTTGTTCAATAACAGGTTTTACAACAGAGTTTGATCTTGGTTTGACATATGCTAGAGGTGATAATTTTGAGTATTTTTTAAATATATATGGCAACTCTATTAATTGGAAGCATCCTGTAGATGGTATATCAGATAAGATGAGTGGGTATGGATTAGGTATCGGTCTTAATTATAAACTAATGTATGGGGATTTTTAGGATGAGATTTTTAATATTTTTGATTTTAGGTTTGGTTTTTTTCACTGCTTGTGAAGATAGAGGGTATGGAACACAGGATGTCTCAACTGTAAAAAGTGTACTCTCAACAGATAAAGTAACTATTTTAAGCTCAGCTCCAAAGAGTTATATCGCTCAAAGCTCCTATATAAATATAGAGTTTTCATCCCATATGGATATAAATAGTTTCTTCTCATCTAGCATAATTTTAAAAGAAAAAGAGAGTGAGATAGAGGTAGATTTAGAGTGGGATATTGTGCAGAACCGTTTACATGTTATGCCACAAGAGAGTTTGGTTCCAAATAGAACTTATAGACTGCTAGTTGCCGCATCTTTAAAAGATATATTTGGTAATTCTATGCTTAAGAGTTATGAAGTGGAGTTTTTATGTGTAGAGAGTTTTTGGCAAAGTGTAGAGCTTGGAGAAACTCATTCTATGGCATTGAGCTTAGATGGCGATATATACACTTGGGGTTCAAATGAGTATGGGCAACTTCTCTCAAATGATACTAGAAACCGTTCTATACCCTTTGGTGTTTTAAATATTAGTGATGCTAAAAATTATAGTGCAGGCTTGCTTACTAGTGCTGTTATTAAGGATGATAGTACGCTTGTAGGTGCAGGTATAAATGCTTTAATGATAAATGCAGATGATGATTTTAAGATGCTTAGTATAGGTAATAATCATAGTGTGGTGATAAAAAATGATGGAACTTTATGGAGTTGGGGTGCTAATAGTAATGGGCAAATTGGAAATAAAGGAATATTTAAACAGCCTTCGCTAACACAAGAGCATTCTAAAGATGACAACTGGACAACTGCTAGTGCTTCAAATAGCTTTACAATCGCACTTAAAAATGATGGAACGATGTGGGGATGGGGAAATAATGAATTTGGTCAGATAGGAAATGCACGCTATAAAGAGAGACGAGTTCCAGTTCAAGAAGATACCAATGCAAGTGACTGGAAGATTATAAGTGCTGGCTCAAGCCATAGTGTAGCCATAAAAGAGGATGGCACGCTATGGTCATGGGGTAAAAATGATTCAGGAGAACTTGGTGATGGAACGAATGATTCTAGTGTCGTGCAAACACAAGAAGCAACCGCATCAAGTTGGAGTAGTGTAAGTGCGGGGTATAACCATACTGTTGCTATAAAAGAAGATGGAACTTTGTGGGCATGGGGAGATAATTATTATGGTCAGGTTGGCGATGATACAACTCAAAATACCAATACACCTTTGCAGATAGGTCTAGATACTGGTGACGCTACTTGGACAAGTGTAAGTGCAGGAAATAAATTTTCTGCAGCGACTAAAAGTGATGGAACTCTTTGGGTGTGGGGTTATAATGCACATGAGCAGTTAGGTCTAGGATCCGATGGCTCTGATAAACTAAAACCAACGGAATTAAAATAATGAAAATAAAAGAGATAATCAAAACAATCTTTATAGGTATTTTAATTTTTCTATCTTGTAGTGTGCTTCAAGCTGATGTGAATGACAATGATAAAATATTAATTCTTACAAACTACCTTGTGGAGCATGAGGGCATGGATGTGGCTGAAGCTAGAAATGAAGCGATAGCGACAATATATGGAGAGCCAAGTTTTGAAGATATGGTATATGATGATATAAGTGAGATGTTTTTTGCAAAAATAGTATCTCAAAGAGGTGGTTTTTCAAAGGATGTGAATTTTTATATGCCTCGTCAAAGAGCTATCGAGCTTATGAAAAATGTAGATGATTCTCTTATTGAGATAAAACATGCTTTTGATGATAATGAGATAGTAATAAAAACTATAGAGCTTGAATATAAGGGCATAAATTATCCACTTAGCATAAAAGAATCAACAAATTTCACTCTAAAAATTGGTGGTTTTTTTGTTACATCTATAGATACTGAGTTGCAGGCTAGAAAAAATGGTGTTGGAGCGATAGTAGACTTTCAAGAACTGTTCAATATGGACAAGAAAGCTAAACTATTTAGATTAGAAATGGAATATAAATTTAATCCTAAGCATAGGGTAGAGTTTTCATATTATAGTTTTAGTAACTCTAATTATAGTGTTGTTGGAAAATCTTTTGAATATAATGGAGAAAAAATAGATGCTGGAGCATCTCTTGGAGTTAAGTTTAATACAGATACATATAAACTTAACTACGCATACTCAGCATACCAGACAAATAGGTTAGATTTTTCTTTTAGAGTTGGCTTACATCTAACAGAAGTTGCTACCGGCATAGAGGGTGTTTTTCAATTAACAGGTGATGATCGAGCTTTTAAAAATGAGTCAGTACAGCTAACTGCACCTCTGCCGGTTATTGGACTTGGAATAGATTATGAAATAGTGTCAGGCGTAGCGTTGAAATACAGGATAGATTATTTTTTTCTATCTTATGATGATTATAGTGGAACGATGCTAGATACACTCCTTGCACTAGAGTATCACTATAATCAATACATCGGTGCTGGAATCGGTTTTAATGCTACAAATATGAATCTAAATGCTAAGGTAGATGAAAGTGATTTTAAATTCAATCATGATAATTCTGGGATACTTGGGTACCTGATTTTTAGTTATTAATAGATCAAAACTACACATAATAAACTTAAAGTATTTTGAATTTTATTGACTTAAATATAAAATGGGTTTAGCTTGGGTATAATTCGCGAAATAGTTTAAGGGGAAGATGCTTTGCGTTTGGCAAGTTTGCGTTAGCTCCTTGATTATTAAAGGATTATGATGCAAGAAAATGCACAAACAGAAGAAACAACAGAGGCAAAAACCGTAACATTTGATGATTTAGGTTTAAACAAAGATATGCTTAGGAGTGTAAAAAACGCAGGTTTTGTTACTCCAAGTCCCATCCAAGAAGCAGCTATTCCATTTATACTAGAAGGGCGTGACATCGTTGGTCAAGCTCATACAGGAACAGGAAAAACAGCAGCTTTTGGACTTCCCGCACTTAACAACATAGATGTAAGAAGTGGTGTAGAGATTTTAGTCATCACACCAACAAGAGAGCTTGCAACACAAGTTTCAGATGAACTTTACAAATATGGTAGAAATATCAACGCTAGAACTGTTACAGTTTATGGTGGTAGTTCATACAAAAGACAGATCGATCTAATTGAAAGAGGCGCATCTATAGTTGTTGCAACTCCAGGTCGCCTTTTAGATATACTAAAAAGAGATATGCTTAAAGATTTTACACCAAGTGTAGTCGTTCTTGATGAAGCTGATGAGATGCTGGATATGGGATTTTTGGATGATATCAATGAAATCTTTTCATATCTTCCAACAAGCAGACAAACTCTACTTTTCTCAGCTACTATGCCTAAGCCTATTAAGCTGCTAGCTCAAAGGATTTTAGATAACCCAGAGTTTATCTCTATCACTAAGGGTGAAACTACAAACACAGATATTGAACAACTTTATTATGTAATAGAAGAGTCTGAGAGAGATGATGCTGTTATTAGACTTATGGATTCTGAAGATACTAACAAATGTGTTGTGTTTTGTAGAACAAAAAGCGAGGTAGATAGACTTAGTAATGTACTAAGCAACGCTGGTTATCTAGCAAATGGACTTCATGGAGATATGGAGCAAAGACAAAGAGAAACAGTTATCAAAGGTTTTAAAAGCAACTCTGTAAAAGTTCTTGTTGCTACTGATGTTGCTGCTCGTGGTATACATGTAAACAACATCTCTCATGTTTTTAACTACCATATCCCTTTTGACCCTGAGTCTTATGTTCACCGTATCGGTAGAACTGGTCGTGCTGGAACTAAAGGTAAAGCTATCACTTTGGTGACTCCACTAGAGTTTAAAGAGCTTCAACGCATTAAATCAAAAATCGGTACTTCAATGAACCACGCTTTTGTTCCAAGCAAAAATGATTTAAGAAGCAGTACTATCGATACTTTAGTTAAAAAAGTTGAAGACCATAAAATCTATGATGAAGCTCACAAAGTTTTAGATAAACTAAGAGAAGATATAGATGAAGAACAGATGGCTTATAAGCTTATCTCTATGCTGCTTGACCAACAAGATATTAAAGGTCCAAATCAGATAGGAATCCCTGCTGATAGACTTGATGCAATACTTGAGAGAGCTAGCAGAAGAAGAGATACAAGAGGTCGTGGCAGAGGTCGTGGCGGAAACAGAAGTGGTGGCAGTGGTGGATACCGTGGCAACAAACCTAGAAGTGGCGGCGGTGGAAGTCGTGATCGTGATGGTGGCGGATATCGTGGAAATAGAGATAGAAACCGTTCAAACTCTAACAGACATAGAGACTAGAAAACTAAACTCTGGACTTGGTCCAGAGTTTAGTTTCTGCTACATGTCAACTAGATTCCGTATCGTAGCACGGAATGACGGAGTATGAAACTTAATTTTGATTTACTGCAATAATCTTACATATTTTATATAAATATCCAAAAAATTTGTTATAATTGTTAAAAAAGAGGTTCTTATGCACCATATGATTATATATGAAGATAGTGAAATCTATATTGAAAAAGAAGATAGTGAAATTCCTTGGCTTAAAATTTTTACAAAGGAACCATATAAAGAGTTAGGTGACTTACCAGTAGAGTTAAGGCAAAGAGTTTGGCAAGTTTATGATATTATAGAGTATGAGATGAAGCATTATTATAATCCTATAAAGATAAATATGGCATCATTTTCAAATATACTGCCTAGAGTTCATATACATGTGATGGCTAGATTCAAGGAGGATGGCTTTTTCCCAAACCCTATGTGGGGCGAAAAAGTACGAGAATCAAATTTAATTTTACCAGAGGAAGCAGGTTTTCATAAAAGAGTTTTTAACGCTTTAACAACTATGCAGTAGCAAGAACTTATTTAATTTTGACTCCTTATAGAATCTGTTTGTAAAATAATATCTAGATAGTTTTGTATAGAGTTCACATATTTTACAGGTTCATTGCCTCTTGCGTAGCCATATTTTAACTCTTTATAGTATTTTTTCTGTGTTAAAAGTGGTAAGATAGTTTTCATATCTGTCCATGAGTATGGGTTTTTATTTAATTTTCTTGCTAATATTTGAGCATCATGGATATGACCCATTCCGATATTGTATGCTGCTAAAGTAAAAGCCCACCTGCTTCTACCTTTGATATCATCAGGAAATCTTTTTTCAAGCTGTGCTAGGTATTTGGCACCGCCATATATGCTTTGCTTAGCATTTAATCTATTTTTTACACCAAGATGTTTTGCGGTAGATAGGGTAATCATCATCATTCCCCTCACTCCTGTATGACTTTTTGCCTTTGGATTCCAGTGTGATTCTTGATATGATTGTGCGGCTAATAACTCCCATGGAACGCCATACTTTTTACCTGCATCTTTGAAATACTTTTTATATTTTGGAAATCTTTTTTTTAGGCGTTTATAAAAAATTTTTGTATCGTAATAATCAAAGATACTTAAAAAGGAGTAATAGTGATCTCTTAACTCTGCCATCTTTCCTGAACGCTCATAGTTATTTAACCATCTGTATAGGCTCTTATTTACACTATCATCACCATCTCTTATGATCCACGCTATATTTTTTCTTTCACCAAGGATTAGTGCTCTTGATATATCGGTATAGTATCTTTGATTTATCAAAAAGATATTTGAGTCAACTACACTACAGTCAATCTTTTTAGTATTTACTAATTCTAATAGTTGTTCTGTAGAATACTCTGTGCTTGTATTGAACTTTAGGTCAGTTATTTCAGATGATAGCTCTAGTAGTGTTGCTTCATAACTAGTATCTTTGCCTACTGTGATATTAAGCTCTGCTAAATCTTCTAAGTCATATGGAAATTTTTTCTTTTTATAGAGAGTGTTACTACAGATCAATTGTTCTTGAATAGTATAGTATCGCGGTCCAAATCTGAACTCTTTTTTTCTCTCATCAGTTACACTCAGTGATGCAACGGTAATATCACCCACACCATCTCTAGTTTTTTGGAGTGCTTCAGCAACGGTGTAAACTACACTTAGGTTCAGGTCTACACCGATATCTTTTGCATAGCTAGAGATTAGATCATACTCAAAACCTAGCTCCGTATCTCTTCCTATATAGTAAACAGTAGAGGAGTTAAGTATCACAACATCTAGGCGTTTTTTAGCCTTTATCTTTTCCAATAGGGTTTGAGATTTTTCAATTTTTTGATCTTGTTGTCTCTCTTGTTTATCTGATAGATATAGCTTTGCTTGCCATCCTATGAAAAAAAACAAGATAGCAATAAATAGTTTTAGTTTATAGTCCATCCTTATTTACTCCACATTTAAGCTACTACTTGATTCTTTACCACCATAGTGACATGTGATTGTTGTATGACCTGCTTTATTCTGTGCAATTACCCACTGCCTGGTTCCATCATTTGTTCCAATTTTTGCAATTTTTGTATCACTTGAAGAGAAGCTTGCTTCTCCTGTTACCCATTTTTCAGGTTGCTCATTTCCATCGATAACTGTTCTTGCTGAGCAGAGATAATCTTGAGACGCTCCCTTAGCTATAGTTGCTGTTGGAGCGGGTTGAATACTTACACTTAAGACCTCTTCCCCGCCAAAAACTTCAATACCAGTAGTTGTTGTAAGAGTTTGATAATCTGCATTTATAGTAGTTGAGCCATTAGAAATCCCTAAAGCTATACCATCTTTTTGACCAATACTCACAATAGTCTCATCTCCACTTGACCAGTTTTGTTCTTCATTTCTTGTGAGTTGCATCTCACAATCATTACTCCAGATACCCCATAATTCATATTGCATCTCTATTGCTACACCTAAGGTAGCATCTGCTGGAACTATATAGATACTCTGTGGTTTAGTGTTTCCGCAATCCCCCTCAGAAAGTACGCTAAGAGTAGTTGAACTGTTTAAATTTTGATGAGAAGCTGATATATTTATAATACCGCTTGAATTAGCATGAGCCAATCCATCTGTATCGATAGTAGCTATATCAGTATCAGAACTAGCCCAGGTAACTTCATCTGTTATATCTATAGGGTTGCTATTATCTAAATGAAGTGTTGCGGTATATTGAACTGTACTACCGATAGCTACGCTCTCATCTAGAGGGGTAATACCTATATATTCAGATGGTCTAAAACCTATAACCTCAAAGTTTGAATCATTACTTGTAATCTCTTTAAATGTAGCCGTTATGATAGTCTTGCCGATTGTATTTGCTTCTGCTATTGCTTTTGAATCCTCTATATATCCAGTGGCAACATCTCGTACTGAACTTTTCCAAGTAGATTCAACCGTTACATCTTTTGAATCTCCATCACTGTATTTTGCTAGAGCGATATATTGCTGTTTATCTCCTATATGCATTTGAGCTAAAGATGGTGTAATGATTATCTCTGTAACAACTGCCTCAGTCACTATAATAGTTTGAAAATCAGTTTTTCCATTAAAAAAGATAGTTATATCTGTAGTTCCTCCATCAACACCATAAACTTCCGCATAATCATCTCTATTTTCAACAGTTGCTATAGTGGTGTCTTCACTTCTCCACATCGCATCTCTTGTTACATCAACGGACCTATCAACTTCTCCGTTACCATCTTCATCATAGTTCGCATAAGCAGTATAGTGAACAGTTGAGCCTTTTGGAAATACTGTATCATCTGCTATTATCTCTACACTTAAGAGTATTGGATTCTCAACTACTGTTACTTCTGCATTATTGCTTGTTGTGCCATTTAGATTTGCAGTGATAGAAGCTTCTCCAGTAGAGAGTGCATATGCCAAACCAGCATATTTTCCATTGAGAATAGTTGCAACCTCTTTGTTTGATGATATCCAAGTTGCTTGAGTAGTGATATTTTCTATTGTATTATCACTATAGTAGGCAGTTGCTTTAAAACTATTTTTTGTTCCTCTTGGAAGCTCTACTCTAGGTGGTGTGACCTGGATAGATGTTAGAGTTGCATCTGTTACATTTAATATAACCGCAGAAGCATTTTCACCTTGGAAAAAAGCGTTAATATCTGTAGTGCCAGCATCTATTCCATGAGCTTCACCCGCTTTTATATTATTTGTTTCTATAGTCGCTACACTTGTGTTAGAGCTACTTAAAGTTGCCCTATCTGTTATATCTTTGTGGCTACCATCTTCATATGCCGCTAGAACACTAAACTGAAGCTTACTGCCCTTTGCGATGCTTTGCTCGCTAGATGGTATTATCTGTATATGATCAAGCGGTGAACCACTGACTGTTACTACTGCCGTGTTACCTGTTATGTGAGCAAAGGAAGCTCTTATATTTGCAACTCCAGATTTCAGGGCATGCCCCATTCCTGCATCTTCTCCTGATGCTACTATACTTACTACTTCAGGATTATCTGATCTCCATATAGCTTGAGATGTTACATCGTGACTTGACTCATCACTATAGTATGCTGTTGCTGTAAATCTATCCTTTGTGCCTATGGTTACAGTTACTTCTGCTGGTGTAATCTGGATACTACTTAGTATCGCACTCTCCACATGTAGATCTGTTGAGGCACTAATTTCATCGGATGTTGCTGTGATGATGGTATCTCCTATAGATATACTAGTAGCTAAGCCTCCTGAATCTATCTGTGCTGTATCTGTTTGTGAACTTGACCAGGTAACAAGCTCTGTAATATCCTTATGCGTAGTATCAGAATAGGTTCCTGTTGCTTTATACTCAATATCTAGACCCAAAGCTACTGTTTTATCTAATGGTTCTATTGTGATACTTCTCAGCTGTGCATCCGTAACCTCTACGCGTGCAGTGTTACTTGTTGTATTGTCATACACTGCTGTTACCTCTGAATGACCAACTTCTAAGGCTTGTGCATCTGCTTGAGTATCTATGCTAAGAACATCTCTATTTGAAGATATCCATGTAGATAGAGTTGTTATATCATGACTTGAACCATCACTATAGTATGCAACTGCTGTATAAGTTCCTGTTGTTCCCTTTGGTACTCTTACATCTGCTGGAGTTATCTGTATGGAGAGTATTGTTGCATCTGTAACTGTTAATGTAGCGATATTACTAATTATTGAATCTTTGGTAGCTGAGATATTTGTAACTCCCACATGTAGTGATTGGGCTAAGGCACTAGTATCAATAGTTGCTATATCGGTATTGCTACTTTTCCAATCTACTTGAGTTGTTAAATCTATATTTGTATTATCTGAATAGTTACCCATAGCTTTATATTGAACGATAAGACCTTTCTCAACACTACTATCTATAGGTGTAATATCTATGCTTACAAGTGTTGCAGCTACCACTTCCACATCTGCTATATTGCTTGTCGTACCTGCAAATGAAGCGGTAATAGTTGTAGCTCCTACTTGTAAAGCTTCTGCATCACCAGCCTCTTCCCCTGTTGTGATGATATTTACAATTGAAGAATCTGCTGATATCCAGGTAGCCTCTCTTGTTATATCTTGAGTTGTTCCATCTGTTAGATGAGCTGTTGCTGTATAGGTACCAGTGGTTGCTACTGGTACACTTATGT
Source organism: Campylobacterota bacterium (assembly GCA_034659115.1). Lineage (GTDB taxonomy): Bacteria > Campylobacterota > Campylobacteria > Campylobacterales > Sulfurimonadaceae > Sulfurimonas. Next base: position 5,920 of record JAYEGN010000081.1, on the reverse strand, counting down.
TTAGAGGTGTTATCTCTATAGAGGCTATTACTACTTGCGTCACATGTAAGATTGCATGATTACTCTCAACCCCATCAAAGCTAGCTATGATATCTGTTTCTCCTGCATTGAGAGCATGAGCTAAACCGTTAGTGTCTATGGTTGCTATATCTGTTTGTGTGCTTCTCCAAGCGACCTGAGTAGTTAAATCAACTTGAGTATTATCCAAGTAGATGCCAACAGCCTTGTACTCAACATCAGTACCGCTTGTTAGAGTTGTCTCGGTAGGTGTTATTTCTATTCTTTTTAGAGTAGTTTGTGTAACCTTTACATGTGCAGTGTTACTTGTTATTTCTAAAAAAGAAGCGGTTATGGTTGTTTCTCCAACTTCTAAAGCTTGAGCATAACCAGCTTCATCGCCACCTGTTTGAATAGTAACTATAGAGGAGTCTTCACTTATCCATGTAGCTACAGCTGTTATATCATGAACCCTACCATCACTCATATAAAGCATAGCACTGTAATATCCTGTTGTTCCCTTTGGTGCATCTACATCTGCTGGAGTTATCTGAATAGATTCCATACTAGCTTGTGTGACATTTAGTAAAGCGATATTGCTTTGGATATTATTAAAAGTAGCGGTGATATTTGTACTCCCTACATGTGATGCTTTTGCAAGAGCATCTTGAGAGATTGTGGCTACATCTGTTTGTGAACTTTTCCATGCACACAGAGTCGTTAAATCAACAGCACTACCATCTGAATAGATTCCTATTGCAGTGTATTGAACTTCCATGCCAGCCGAGACAGTCGTATCAACTGGCGTGATATTTATACTTCTCAGCTGTGCATCCGTAACCTCTACGCGTGCAGTGTTACTTGTTGTATTGTCATACACTGCTGTTACCTCTGAATGACCAACTTCTAAGGCTTGTGCATCTGCTTGAGTATCTATGCTAAGAACATCTCTATTTGAAGATATCCATGTAGATAGAGTTGTTATATCATGACTTGAACCATCACTATAGTATGCAACTGCTGTATAAGTTCCTGTTGTTCCCTTTGGTACTCTTACATCTGCTGGAGTTATCTGTATGGAGAGTATTGTTGCATCTGTAACTGTTAGTGATGTTGAGGCATCTGTATTGCTGTAACTGGCACTGATAGTTGTTGTACCAGTACTGTGTGTTTTAGCCATCGCAATATCTTGTGCATTTGATATTGTTGCTATATTTTCATCGCTTGATGACCAGTAGGCATCATCTGTTACATCTTGAAATGTAGCATCACTAAAGTATATCAATGCTCTGTATTGTAGAGATATTCCTAAATCAACAGTTTTATCAACTGGTAAGATTTTCATCTCAGATATTGGTTTTTGATGAACATTAAAATCGGTTGAGTCTTCAAGAGTACTATACGAAGCACTTATATAGGTTGTTCCAACACTAAGTGCTGTTGCTTGAGCTCCTGTTAAAACAGCTACTCGTTCATCACTTGAACTCCAGATAGCAGTATCGCTTACATCTTCAGCACTTCCATCTTCATAATAAAGAGTAGCTTTAAATTCAGTTGTAGTTCCCTCATAAACATCTTCAGATATAGGTGTTACGACAAGTGAAGTTGCACTTGAGTGAATCACTTCTACGGAAGCATTAGCACTATGGTTATTAAATGTTGCTATAAGGGTATCTTCTCCTACATTATCGCCAATAGCGGTAGCAAAAGGAAAAAGTATATCTTCAATCACATTAGAAGATGTAGATCTCATTTTGGTGTCTTGTTCATATTTTGAGATGATGTTGCTATCATTTTCAAGAATCCACTCTACATCCATTGTAATATTTTGTATGCTGCTATCATCATATCTTGCAAAAACACGGTACTCCTGTGTAGTACCTATATGTAGGCTTGAAGATGCTGGATATATATCTATGCTAGAGATGATTTTATCTTCTACATGTAAGATGCCTTTGGCATCTAAACTACCTAAAGTAGCAACAACTTTTGTATCTCCAACTTTATGGGTTTTAACGATATTGTTTTCATTTGTTGCTATGGTTTTATCTTCAACACTCCATGTAGCTTGATCTGTTACATCTTCTTTTGTACCATCATAAGATACGCTGATAGCAGAGTATCTATGCGATGTATTGAGATCAAGTGTAATCTGCTGTGGTTCAACTATTAGGAGCTTTATCTCTGTTGCTTTGCCACCAAAACTTGCATCTTTTTTTTCACATGCGGTAAATGAAAAAACTGTAAGAAGTAGTAAAAGAGTTAAAAATATATTTTTCATGATTATTTTCCAGTTTTGTCATTAGAAAAAGAGTATCTAATGCCAATCATTATATTTTGTATATGTTCATAAGTTATCTCTGCTTCATTATAAAGCATAGTTTTTTGTGGAGTATAGTTGTAGATATATGAACCAAAGAGATAAAAGCTATCATCTATTAAATACTCTAAGCCTACCTGAGCACCAACAAGATAGTTGCTAGATTCAGTTTCTCTCTCGCCATAAGTATCAACAGGGTCTTGACTCCATCTCATGCTACTCCAACCACCTAAAACACCAACATAGGGATAGAGCCTACTTCTTCTTTTCTTAAATGCATAGTTTGCACTTAGATAAACATTATCATAGTAACGAGTGTCATAGTGATTTCTTGTATAATTAAGAGAGTAAAAGAAATTTTTCTTGCCTCTGTAGCCTAGCTCAAAACTATATGATGGAGCACTATTTTCAAGTTCAAAGTTTGTTTGTACATCAGCAGATAATGTTTGAGGGTTATAGCTATAGCCACCACTTAGACCAATAAAGGTCGAGTTTTTTGATTTTGTTTTAGCAGCTAAAATTGAAGATGAAAAAATTGTAAATAAAATAAGCCATATAATGTTATAGTGTTTTTGCATATGATGCCTTTAGTAAAAATAAGGAGTATTATAGCAAATGTTTTACTATAATAATCTAAGGATAGTTTATGTTTAAACAAACAATAAAAACAAACATTTTACTGATTTTTTTACTTTTGATAGGGCTTATTGCTACATCTTTGCTCTATTCGCAGTACTACTTTAGTCATCAAATAGCTATAAACTCTACAGAAAAAACATTTAAATTGATTACAGATAACATATCAAACAAGCTAGCAAAAGATGGTAAGCAAATAAATGATATCCTGCGTGTAAATAAAACAAATAAAGATCTATATAAGAAGATAACCTTAGAGCATAATCATCCTGCGCTAGATGATTTGATTCAGATGATGAGCATCAATCATGGTATATATGCTATCTACTTTGCACATAGTGATGGTTCTTTTTATGAGCTTATGAATATAAAAGAATCAGCTAAATTATTTGATCTTTATAAAGCACCACCCACAACAAGATGGATACTCAAAATAGTTGCAGATAGTAAATTAAAGTATATGTTTTTAGATAGTAGTAATAATGTTATATCTAGTTATATGGCTAAAAATGTCTATAATCCATTGGGGCGATCATGGTATATAGATGCGATAAAGACAAAAGGCATACTCTATACAAAACCATATATATTTTCTTCTTTAAAAAAACATGGTTTAACTTATGCCATAGAACTTGAACAAAAAGGGAGTGTGTTTGCCATAGACTACACTATGAAAAGAATAAATCAATTTTTAAGTCTTCAAAAATTTGAAGAGAGTTCAGAAATTTTTGTTTTTGATGCAAGTGGTAAAAAAATTGCTTTCTCAGACTTAGATTCAAAGAGAGTAAACCTAGCTCTGATGGACTCTTTTTTGCAAAACTCTAAAGGAAAGGTTGTGAGATATATTGATGGCGATAACAGTTATTTTACAACATATAAGACACTTAAAAATAGAGATCTTTTTTTGGGTATAAATGTAGATGAATCTAATCTGCTTAAACCCTATATTCAAAATTTAAAATACTCATTTTTAATCGCTTTTTTGCTTCTCTTAATCGCTATACCTATAATTTTCTTTGCAACAAATGTAATTGTAAAACCTATAAAAGCTTTGATTGGTGAAAATAAAAAGATTCAAAATCGTAACTTTAAAGATGTTGCAAATATAGATACAAACATCATTGAGTTTATAGACCTTTCAAACTCTTTTGTGTCTATGTCACAAAGTATTCAAGAGTATCAAAAATCTCAAGAGGAACTTTTGGATTCTATTGTTAAGCTTATAGCTGAGGCGGTTGATGCAAAATCACCATATACAGGGGGACATTGTGCTCGCGTTCCTGAGATAGCTATGATGCTAGTCAGGGAGGCTAGTAACTCCAATGATGATGCTTTTAAAGATTTTAGACTTAGCAGTGAAGATGAGATTAAAGAGTTCGAGATTGGTGCTTGGCTTCATGATTGTGGTAAGGTGACAACACCTGAGTTTGTTGTAGATAAAGCAACAAAACTAGAGACTATAAACAATCGTATTCATGAAATTCGTACTCGTTTTGAAGTTTTATGGCGTGATGCCCAGATAGAATACATGTCATCTCAGTTATCTGGAGAAGATAAAGAAAAATCTTTAACTATTTTAAAAGAAAAACAAGAAAAACTCACAGATGATTTTAGCTTTATCGCTAGTGTCAATATTGGTGGAGAGTTTATGGATGAGGCAAAACAAGAACGCATACGAGAGATAGCATCTCAAGAGTGGGTGCGTAATTTTGATGATGCTTTAGGTTTAGGGGAGATTGAAATTCTAAGATATGATAAGGAATCGATCCAAACGCTACCAGTAACAGAGAAACTTCTTAGTGATAAAAAACAACATATCATAAAACGAGAAAATTTTGATTATGCGAGTTATGAAAAAGATGGTTTTAAAGAGAAAGTTCCTACTTATTTGTATAATTATGGAGAGATATATAATCTTTGTATAGCAAAAGGTACCCTTTCTCGTGAAGAGCGTTATAAGATAGATGAACATGTTATCATGAGTATAAAGATGCTTGAAAAGATTCCATTTCCAGCTCACATGTCAAAGATACCAGAGTATGCCGGAACACATCATGAAACTCTTATAGGAACAGGGTATCCAAGACGATTAACAAAAGATGAGCTATCTGTCCCCGCTCGTATTATGGCCATAGCAGATATATTTGAAGCTCTTACAGCTTCAGATAGACCATACAAAAAGGCAAAAACTCTATCACAATCTATCAAGATAATGAGTTTTATGGTTAAAGATAAACATATAGATGAAGATCTATTTAAACTATTTTTACAAAGCGGAGTTTATAAAACTTATGCTAAAGAATATCTAAAACCTGAGCAGATTGATGAAATAAAGGTAGAAGAATTTATCTAGTATTTTTAGATTATGAAAGCAGTTTAATAATCTATTCTTTCTGTAAGCTTAACGGTTGAGTTGAAAGACAAGGGGGTATTTAAAAGTAAAAGTTTGATTTTAAATTTAACTTGCTTTCTTAGTTAAAGTTTCAAATTTTCGCTCTTTACCCTTGTTCTTTTCCAACGATTTGTTATCTGTTTCTAAGTGCTGTTTAATTGAATCTTTTAAAGCTATTGATAAAAACGAAGGAACAGCATTTCCTATTTGTAAATTCTTTGAACTTCTTGAACCATAAAAAATATAGCTATCTGGAAAACATTGTATTCTTGCACCTTCTCTTGTTGTTAATGGTCGTGGTGCTTTTGGGTGAATACATCTTGATGATGACGGAGTACTTAAATTTCTTGTAATAGTTGGTGCTGGTCTTTCCCACCATAATCTACAATATGTATTTTTAAATCCTGATTTGGGTCGTAACTCTTCAGGTATATCCTCAGGTGTTCCGCCATCAGGTAAACGCTCCATAAGTTGTACTAATTTATCATTGTTATTAAATATTTGCATTCCAATTTACCTGCTTAATTATTTGTTCTTGTTTTTGAAATTTTAATTCATTTTTTATAATAGGATTT
>JAYEGN010000080.1:0-3382 GCA_034659115.1 Campylobacterota bacterium | reverse complement strand
CAATCCATCCTCCTAAAACTACAAAGACTATAAAGATTAGAGCTAGACCTAACTTAATGACTAATGAATCATCATATGATGGCATTTCTACTTGTTTCTCACCTAAATTCATTATTCAACCTTTGTGGACTGTGCTAGTTCGTTTTGCTTTTGTGCTGCTTTTATTGTCGCTGCAACATCGTTTGTATTGCCATATATTTCTAATATACCACTTTTCATCACAGCTAGTTTGTTTGTAACTTGTAGTAAGCTTGGTTTATGGGTAACAATTATGACTGTTGTTCCCTCCTCTTTGAGTGTTTTGATAGCACTTTGTAGAGCTAAATCTCCCATCTCATCAAGATTAGAGTTTGGCTCATCTAGCACAACTAAGACTGGATTATCGTATATTGCGCGTGCAAAACCTATTCTCTGTCTCTGTCCTCCAGAAAGAGTCATTCCCCCAACTCCTATTTGAGTATCATAACCATCAGCAAGTCTTAAGATCATCTCATGAACTCCAGCTTTTTTAGCAGCCTCTACGACTTTTGAAGAGTCTATCTCATTAAAACGCGCTATATTTTGACTTACACTGCCCTCTAAGAGTTCAATATCTTGAGGTAAATAACCTAAATATTTTCCTAAAATATCTTTATCCCATTGGTTTATATCTGCTTTGTCAATCCTTGATTTACCTTGGTCTAGGGGCCACAAGCCTAAGATGGCTTTTAGTAGTGAAGATTTTCCCGCTGCACTTGGACCAATAATACCCACAACATCACCTTTTTCTATCAACATAGATATGCCCTTGAGTGAAGCTACCTCTGCACCGGGTGGCGTCACAAAAATATTTTCTAGAAGAACTTCTCCTTTGGGTTTTGGCAGTTCCATATAGGCATCATTTTGAGGGAAACTCTCTAAAAGAGAATCCAATCTCGTGTAGGATGCTTTTGCAGCACTAAAACCCTTCCAACTATTAATCATCAAATCAAGTGGAGCAAGGGCTCTACCCATGATGATAGACCCTGCTATCATCATTCCAGCACTCACTTCAGACTGTATAGTCAAGTAACCGCCTAAACCTAGCATCAAAGATTGAAAAAGCATTCTTGATGTTTTTGATATGTTAGTCCACATACCGACCTTGTAACTCGCTTCACTCTGTGCGTTTAAAAATCCATAATATTTACCACTCCAGACTTTTCGGATATTGTTTTTCATACCTAACGCATGCACTACCTCCGCGTTTCGTATGTTTGCGTCTATATACGCCGTTGCGTTTCTACTTAAAGAGTTTGCTTCGCTTAACTGCTGTTTTGAACTCGCTTGATTTATAAGCGCAAAAATTATAAGAATTACAGCAGCAAAAATGGCGAAATATCCAAAATAGGGGTGAAACATAAACAGAACAGCTATATAAATCGGTATCCAAGGAGCGTCAAAAAAAGCAAACACGCCATTTCCCGTCATAAACTGTTTTATCTGTGTTAAATCCGACATAGGTGTTGAGCTTGCTTTGTCTGGCATCTTGTTTGCCAATGTAAAAAGAGTATCAAAAACTCGTACATTTAAAATTGATTCAAACCTGTTTGATATCTTCACTATAATATTCGAACGAACCATTTCTAAGAGTGCCATAGTTACAAATAAAAAAACCACAATGGCGGTAAGTATATAGAGCGTTCCCTCGCTTCTACTAGTCAAAACTCTATCGTAAAGTTGCAACATGTAAAGAGGGGGCACAAGCATCAGTAAATTTACAAAGAGACTAAAAAACCCAACAAGTAAGAATGATTTTTTTGAACTCAGTATCGCTTGTTTTAGTTCTGAGTTCTCTTGTGCTTGTTTATCAACACTATTTTGCATTTTTTTTCCTCATATTACAAATACTACATATCAAAATCATCATCCTCGTCAGCATCAAGATGTACTCTCTTCTTAGAACTATTTTCATGATATTTTTTTGAAAACTTATCAAGCTCTTTTTGTATTTTTGCAGGGGTTATGGGCTTAAGTAGATAGCCAGTTGCACCCGCGTTTATGGCACCAATTACCATATCCTCTTGACCATGAGACGTAACCATAATGATTCTAGCGTCGGGGTCTATTTTTTTTATTTCGCCAACGGCTTCTATTCCGTCCATATTTGGCATGGTTATATCCATTGTTACTAATTCAGGTTTATGTTTTTGGTAATCTTTTATGGACTCTAAACCATCTTTGGACTCTGCGACTACAGTGTGTCCTATCTCCTCAAGCATTCTTTTAAGGCTTTTACGAATAATAAGCGCGTCATCCACCACAAGTATGTTTAGCATACGATGCGCAAAATCATCTTCATCGGATAAATTATAAGTAACACTCTCTTTCTCATCTACAACGTCACCACTGTGTTCATATGCATGAATAATCTTTGGTTCATTTTCTTCTTCGACTATGCCTACGTGCTTATACGCTTCTACAACCTCTTTTTCCTCCGCGCCAACATGCTTGTATGCATGAACAATCTCATCTTCCTCAACTCCAACATGTTTATATGCTTGAACAGTCTCTTCTTTTTCAACAACTACTTCTATTTTTGGTTTAACTTTTTTCTTTTCTATATGATGAGTATATTTAGGAGAACTCTTTTTCTCCTCTTCAACTACAATCTTTGAAGTATCTTCTTTTTTTCTGATACTATTTTCTCTTGCCATGACAGTAAGTATTTTATTGTCAAAACTAACTTCACCTTCAAACCTTGCATAATAAAGTATTGATTTTTCATTCTCTTCGACCTCTATACTTTTCGTATCATAATCAGCTCTACTTACAGATTTTTGCTCCCCAGAAACAGGTTCAATATATTTTCCTAAACAGCTTCGACCACCACTTATGCCTATGCCTTTTATATACTCTGCGACCAATTCATCTTCAAACACCTCATTGAAAAAATCACTATTTTTTCTCTTTTTACTTTGATAATAAAAAATCATCTTTGATTCTGTAGTCTGCTCGGGTTCAACTCCTTTTGCAGCCAAAATTCTATATGGTTTCTTTAGAAACTTTTCATCTTGTAAAAACTTCAAAAAAACCTTTATCTCTTGTTCAAGTTTCTCTTCAAATATATTTACAAAAAAACCTAATCGAAGTTTTTTTATTAAAATTGCATTCTTCATCTTCTCTATTGACTGATTTGTTAAAGGTATCTTTGATTTAGGGTCAACAAATAGGTAAACTTTTGTTTTGCTTTTATTTGCCATTGGAGTTAGTATGATGTTAAACTCTGGATTTACCTCTTTTTGGTAAATGTTTATTTTACACTCTTGACGAAAGTTAAGCACTTCATTACATAACTCTTCATCTGTAAAAGTGTTGTCAACTACCCTTTCGTGCGTATCCCCATAACTGTAGTAGGTTGTTG
>JAYEGN010000079.1:0-3384 GCA_034659115.1 Campylobacterota bacterium | reverse complement strand
GAAAAAGAGATAGAAAACCCTACAATAGAGATAGAGCTAAAAGAGAATATAGTTACCATAAAAGACAATGCAGGTGGAATACCTCAAGATATTATAGAGAGAGTCTTTGAGCCATACTTTACAACAAAAGAGCAAGGTAAGGGAACTGGTATGGGGCTTTATATGTCAAAGATGATTATAGAAGATAATATGGGTGGTGTTTTACATGTAAACAATGAGGAAGATGGGGCTAGGTTTAGTATAGATTTGAGTGAGCAAAACAACAGAGGAGTGTTAAGATGAATGACTTTAAACCGACAATTTTATATGTAGAAGATGATGAGGGCATTAGAGAGCAGTTAATAAATTTTTTGAAGTACTTTTCAAGTGAACTCTATACCGCAATGAATGGTCAAGATGGTTTGGAACTCTACCATAAGCATAAACCAGATATTGTTGTATCAGATATTCAGATGCCTATTATGGATGGTATTGAGATGTTAAGTTCTATTAAAAAGGTAAATGAGAGACAGTACGCTATCTTTACAACTGCCTTTAATGATAGCGATTACTTAATGGAGGCAATTGAGCTTCAGGTTGATGGCTATATTCTCAAACCCATAGACCTTGGTAAACTTGAAGCTAAAATAGAAGCTATTATTGAGCATATATACCTAAAAAAAGAGTTAAAGAAAAAGATATACTCAGATTATTTGACCGAACTCTCTAGCCGTTACGCTTTTTTTGAAGATATCCACACCCAAGAAGTTCCTGTTGTGTTTCTCGTAGATATTGATAAGTTTAAAGTTATTAATGAGGTCTATGGCAGTGATATTGGCTCTAAAGTCTTAGTGGCATTTGCAAAAGAGTTGGAAAAAATAGTTGCAGGCGAGAGCTATAAACTCTATAGAATTTCTGCTGATGAATTTGCTATTGTTGATAAGGTTGAGCATGTTGATACTCAAAAATATGAGATTTTTATAGAGAAATTGTTAAGCAATCTTGATAATTTACAGCTTGATATTGATGATAATATTGTAACCGTAGATATAACCCTAGGAATATCAACAACCGAGCATAATGGATATGAGAGTGCTAAAACGGCACTAGATTATGCCAAGGCACACAAAAAACCTTTTATGATGTTTACATCCGCTATTGATCATAAGGCAGAGAGTCTCAAGATACTCAAAATTAAAAATGAGATATCTTTAGCAATAGATGAACAGAGAGTCAAAGCAGTCTATCAACCCATTGTGAATCAAGAGGGTAAAATTTTAAAATATGAGACGCTGATGAGACTTCAAAAAAAAGAGTCCGATGCCTTAATAGCACCATTGTATTTTTTAGATGTAGCCATAAAAACACGACTCTATGAAAATCTCTCTTCAACTATTATTTTTAGGGCACTTCAGCATTTAGCTCAAAGCGAAGATACCTTGAGCATCAATTTTACCTACAGTGACATTGCTAACAAAGCTTTTGTTCATAAGATAGAAGCATTTTTACTTGAGCATAAGAATGTAGGAAGAAGAGCTGTTTTTGAGATTACGGAGAGTGAGAGTATTGAGAACTATGATGAGGTAAAAAGCTTTATAAAACGCTTTAGAAAACATGGCGTTAAAATCGCCATTGATGACTTTGGAAGCGGTTTTTCAAACTTTGAGTATATCTTAGAGATAGAGCCCGATTATCTTAAAATAGATGGCTCTTTAGTCAAAGATATAGATACCGATAAAAAATCATACACACTTGTTGAAGCCATAGTCGGATTTTCTCATAAATTAGCCATTAGAGTGATAGCCGAGTATGTTCATTGTGAAGCTATTTTTGAGATGCTTAAAGAGTTAGAGGTTGATGAGTATCAAGGTTTTTACTTTGCCCAACCACTTAGGGAGATTTAGATGAATAATAAAACAGTTTTTATAATAGCTTCTATTTTCATAATAGTAAATGTTTTAGTCTATCAGGTAACCGAGCTAAATTCTCAGCAAAGAATTGAAAAATCACTCAAAGAGGAGAGTGAAAGACTAAAAACTCATTACGATATTTTACTTGGTTTTCAAAAAAAAGTAGCTCTAAACTTATATGATCGCACTATTAAAACTGATGATTTTTTAGAGACATTTAAAGAGGCAAGATATGCTAGCAAAGAGAAGCAATCTCTCTTAAGAGAAAAGATGCAAAATATCTTATATGACAATTATGAGAGAGCTAAAAAGTTTAATGTCCTGCAATACCACTTTATTTTTCCCGATAACACCGTGTTTTTAAGAATGCATAAACCCTCTAAATTTGGTGATGATTTAACCCAGATACGAGATGACTTCAGATACACAAATGAGACACAAAAAGCTACTAGCAGCTTTACTCAAGGTAGAACAGCTCATGGATTTAGAAATACCTTTCCTGTTTTTGATAAAAATTCTAAGTATATCGGAGCGATGGAGGTATCATTTTCAAGTGATGGTTTTCAAAGTTTCCTCACAAAAACCAGTCATATACATACACACTTTTTAGTAGATAAAAAGCTCTTTGATGCAAAAGCATGGCAACGAGATGATATGGTTTTAAAATACACGCAGAGCTCTGAGCATGAAAATTTGATGATAACCATGACCAAGGAGCACTCTAAAGAGTTGTGCATTATAGATACTACAAAAAAATTAGAACCTATCAGAGATATTATAGATGAAAATATTGCAAAAGGTGAAGATTTTAGTACCTATGTGAAATACAATAACGAAGCTACCGTGCTCTCATTTTTAGCAGTAAAAAATATGAAAAATGCCACTGTAGCATGGTTTGTTTCTTACACCAAAAGTGACTTTATTAACTTTACTCTAACAGGCAAACCAATTGTAAGAGCTTTTGCATTTTTGCTCTCCCTGCTCATCACTTTTTTTATTGTAAAATATCTAAGAGATCATGCAAGACAGAGAGAAGATGCAAAAGAGCAAGAGGCACTTTTAAAGCAGAAAGTAAAAGAGGCACTAGAGCAAAACACAAAACAGCTCCAAATGCTACAACAGCAAAGCAAAATGGCAGCTATGGGAGAGATGATAGGAGCCATAGCCCACCAATGGAGACAACCACTAAATGAGTTGGGTCTTAGCATCCAAAATCTAAAATATGACTACAAAGCTGGTGAGATAGATGAAGCATTTATAAAAGAGTTCATAGAGTACAACAAAAAAATAATCATGTTTATGTCTAAAACCATAGATGATTTTAGAAGTTTCTTTAGAGTCGATAAAGAGAAAAAAGATTTCAGCGTCAAAGAGACAACAGAGTCAGTACTCGCAATGCTCTTAGCACAACTTAAAAGTCATGAGATAGATATAGAGATAAGCGGAGATGAGTTTGAATATAATGGACTTCAAAGTGAATACCAACAAGTTATCT
>JAYEGN010000078.1:0-3439 GCA_034659115.1 Campylobacterota bacterium | reverse complement strand
AATCCCTAAATATATGGATTTATAGAAGTTTAATTGTATTTTATTTATATGATTTTAAATTATCACAAAATTATATTCCAACATAAAGTGTGTAAAAACTACACGCTGTAAATCTAGTTTTTAGGTAGGTACCAAGTAAACCCCATCTACCAAAGTAAACAGTATTTAACTTAACTAAACATTCCAAGGGAGTAATTCTTCGATATTATGTGCCCCTCTCTATTGATGTGACCAGTTTTGGGGTAGTATAAAGTATAAATCAATAAAATACTCTGTTGAGTTGTTTTTTAATATATGCGATAAAGTAAATAAAACCATTTACTTTAGTGATAAAATTTGATATAATTATATCATTTACTTTAGTAAACTAATTTAAGGACTATTTATGAAATCCCCATTTATATATCAAGAGTATGCAAGCGATAAAACTTTTTTTGGCAGAGCAGATGAATTAAAAAAAATATTTTCAATAACAGATGTTTCAAATAACTTACTAATATATTCACAGAGGCGATTTGGAAAAAGCTCATTGATGCAAGAGTATATGAGACTAGACAAAGAGAGCTTATGTATATATGTAGATATATACGAGATTACCTCCGAAAAAGACTTCGTTACTCTTTTATTAAGAGCAATAGCAAAGGCACAAACAGGCAGCATTACCAAAGTGTTGGCAAAAATGTCACAAATGTTCAGTAGAGTAACTTTTGAGGTAGTGTTTGATGCAACAAGCGGAAAAGCTAAGATGTCTCCAGTAGTAAGAGACATAAGCCTTGCAGACGCTATGGAGGATATTTTTGATGCTTTGTTTAAAATGAGCCAAAGCAGAAAAATAGTTTTTATTATTGATGAGTTTCAGCAAATCTCTCTAATCAAAAATGTAAAGATAGATGCAGTTCTAAGAAAATATATGCAACAGCAAAAAGATATATCATATATCTTTCTAGGCAGTAAAAGGCATACTTTAACTGAGTTGTTTAAGTATAAAGCACCTCTATATGAGATGGCAACACATCTTGAGCTAGGGTGTATTAAAAATGAGGACTTTATAGAGTATATTCAGAAACATCTAAATATAAGTGATTCTTTAATTTTATACATTATAGACACAGCTAAATGTGAAACAAAACTCATTCAGCATATATGCCATATCTTACATCTAGTGCATAAGAAAAAAGAGATAAAAAAAGATTTAATAGATGAAGTAAGAAGAGAGATAGTCTTATCAAAAGACTCATCTTTTTCAATGATGTATGATGGCTTGTCTCTTAATAAAAAGAAAGCCTTTAAGATACTATCAAATCGTACAGATTTTTATAAAAAAGAGACACTTGATGAATTTAATATATCTAAGCAAGCTCTTCTATCAGCTTTTAATTCCTTATTTAAAGAGGAGATAATAGATAAAAAAGATAGTTGGTTTATTCCAGATAGAACCTTGGAACTTTGGGGAGTTTTAAAATTTGGAAACAAATCGCTGTGAGAATATTAAATCAAGGTGTGTCTATTGCTAGTGACCTGCGTAAACTATGATAGCTTACAAAAATATTTTGTAAATATGCAATATATTATAGGATAATTCATAATATATGATATAATAATTCATAATTAATGGAGCAAGTATGCATATTCAAAGAACAATAAAGCCTTATATTATAGAACTGCTTGAAGCTTTTCGTATAGTGATTATATCTGGACCAAGACAATCTGGAAAAACTACTTTAGCTAAAGAGATAGCAAAAGAATTAGATTTTCAATATTATACTATGGATGATGATACAGTTCTTAATGCCGCAAAAGATGATCCAGCTACATTTGTAAAACAACTCTCAAAAAAACCAGCTGTTATTGATGAAATACAGATGGCAACAGAATTAGTTAAATCTTTGAAAATAACAGTTGATGAAGTCAATAAAAATGGTATGTTTTTATTGACTGGTAGTGCAGACCTATTTAATATGGGAAAAATCACAGAATCATTAGCTGGAAGGATGATAGGAGTAAATTTATATCCGTTCTCTCAATATGAAATTAACAACATAGATAAAAATTTTATAGATATACTCTTTAGCAGTAAAGCCAAAGATTTAACAGTTAATGTAATAGATGTATCAGAGCAAGTAAGAGTGATAACTAAGGGTGGATTTCCTGATGTGTATAACAAATCGATAAGGTTATCTGATGATTGGTTTGATAGCTATATAAAAGCTAGAATAGAAAAAGATTTAAGTCTGATTAAAAGAATTAGCTTTGAAAATAAATCTGAAATATTTAAACTGCTATCTATGCTTGCTCATATAAATGCAAATCTATTAAAATACCATTCCCTTGCACAAAACCTAAGCATAAAAGATATGACAGTTAAATCAGACATTGAGATACTTGAAGCACTATTTTTAGTCAAAAGGGTAAATCCATATTTCACAAATAGAGGTAAAAGAGAAGTTAAGACACCAAAAATACACTTTCTTGACACAGGCTTAGCTTCTCATCTGCTAGGGGTAGATGCTGATGGTTTAATCATAAAACATAGAGAGTATCTAGGTGACTTAGTAGAAAATTTCATCTATACAGAACTTTTAAAACACACCACATACTCAAATAAAAAAACTCAAATATATCATTATAGGGATGGCAACTCTGAAGTTGATTTTGTGCTGGAGCAAAAAGATAGTTCTATTGTGGGCATTGAGGTTAAGTCATCAACCAAGATAGATAGTTCCGAGCTAAAAGGTCTGGTAAAACTTGCTAAAAACAGTGGCGACCTATTTTTAGGTGGCTATATATTTTATATGGGTGAGCATATTTTACCTATATCTAAAGATGGGTATATCTTTACGATATTGCCAATTTCATTGCTAATAAAATTTAACATACTCCCCATAGATAAATTTATCTCAACTGCGGATAAATAGAATACCTTAAAAAGTAGGTTATTTAATACTTTCTGCTAAAAATGAAGTCATTTGATAACAAAAGTAGGTTATTTAATACTTTCCCATCTCAAAAAAACTAGATATTTTAAAAAAATACATATTTAGTAATAATTGTTTCAAATAGTAACGCTTTATCCTTTAATTAATAATAGCAAGAGCTTTAGCGGTAAATATTTCTTAGATAATATCAATCACTAATCACATATTTTTATAATGTAGTATCTATATACAACTTAATCAAAACATTAAATCTTTCTCAGCAATATGCTCTTCAAGAATCTATCAAAAAATGGATGAAAAAGTAGGTTATTTAATACTTATAATGAGTGAAATAAGAGTGTTGGTTTAAGTGGTCTTGACAAAGGAGGACATTATAATTATTGTGGTTAAGCAAATAAGCAGACATAAAGATGTCTAATGAGACTAATACATAAAAAAGACAATAAATATGATAATTTACCTATCCAACACCAACCCAGCACTCAACAGATTGATAGCTTCAG
>JAYEGN010000077.1:0-16237 GCA_034659115.1 Campylobacterota bacterium | reverse complement strand
TATCTTTACTTGTAGATAATGTTGCATACTTGACTCCTTAATATTAGTGACATTTCAAAGTGTCTTTTTTTTAAAACCTTTTATCTTTGTTTTTTAAAGTATACCATTAATCAGTGATAATTTTTCTCGTTACACCTTTTCAAGGTGTAATACCAACAAAAACAACATCATAATGCACAAATGTGTAACTTTTAGACAAATTTGGTTTAATTTCCAAGTTACAATGAATCGATTATATTTTCTCTCTCGTTACACCTCTCCTGAGGTGTAATGCACTTTGCTGTGTTACTCTATGCATTCCATCTCGGGAGAGATGGAATGAGAAGGGTCTCGGGAGAGATGGAACGAGAAAACTCTATTCTAATCAACTCAAAACTAGCACTGTTAACTGGCTTGGTACTATGGTCATACCAGGGGCGTTCATAGGTGTGCCGTTTTGTCCTGTTAAACTTGTCAATTTTACAGCGGGAGAACCCTTTAAAAAATAGTTTAAACTACCAAGCATGTACCTCGTTGGTCCCATCATAACTTGTGAAACTGCACCACCTTTTACACCAGCATTGTTTCCATTACTCAAAGGAATCTCACTCATCATGTTTAAAGATGGTGTACCATCAACTAAGATAGTTGTTGCTGTTGTCGTTGGCAAGGCAACAGTTGACATAGAGATGTTAGGGTATGGTATAGGTATGAAACCAGTTGGCGGGGATGGGGTTAAACATACATCCGGAACACCTAGATTTTGTCCATTGCACATTGTAAGTTGAAACATTTTTGACTCCTTAGCCCATGTTAATCTGTTGGGCATCAATCTTTACTTGACCCTCAGCAATCGTTATGCTCTCTTTGACATTATAAATATCACTCTCTTTAACAATTTTTCTGCTTGAGTTACATTGAACTTCCTCATGTTGGCTCACATGTCTGACTACATTTTCACTATTTAGGTGTAGATTATCTATAGCACCTTGATAGATCGAGGCGATAATATTTAGCGTATCAGATTTGAGTGTGGCTAGTTTTGTTAAGAAGCTTAGCTTTGAGATAACAACATTTGCCTCATCTGCAAAACCATTAAGAGACTCCGTAGCATTAAGCGTAATATTATTCTCACTTGAGAGATTCAAATCACCATTTTGAGTCCTAATGCTCATCCCATCCTTAGCAACAATCTCCATGGAACCCTCATCACTACGAGTTAAAATATCTGTTATATATAGATCTTGTTCATCTGCTTTAAGAAGCATAACTTTATCGTTGATTTTTGGTTCAACCAAACAACTAAAAGCTTTTTGTGCTTTAAATGATGCAAACTCTGTCACAACCACATAGTAACCTAGCTCCTCGCCTGTAATTATCGCACTAAATCTTTCACCATACATCGCATTTGTCATAATCTTAGTCATCTGTTTTCTCCTTAAAAATTGATTGTGGAACACTCCACTCTTTTGCTTCTGCTAAATCTGGGTCTGTTTTCTTGAGTCCAAAACATTTTGTATCATCTAAATCACTCTCTTTAAATATGCTCTCATGCATAGAGCTATAGGTAAAGTTTGTATTGTTGATAAATGATTTATCAAACTCTACATAGTTAAAATTTGCATAACTTGCATCCGCTCCATCAAAGTTTGTTTCTTTACATGTAGCAGATACAAAATATGTTTGCTGAAGATTTGTATCTTTAAAATTCACCCCTTGCAAATTAGCCTCTGCAAAGTTAGCTTGATAGAGTGATGCTTTTGTAAAATCTGCATCTACTAAGGATGCTTTAGTAAAGATTGTATTATTGCATGTAGCAGATATAAAGGTACAAGCGTTTAAAGTAGATTCTAAAAAGTTACTTAAAAACATATTAGCACCATCAAAACAGCTACCTGAAAGGTCTGAGTTGTTAAACTGAACCATCTCTAATGTAGCGTTTGAGAAATCTTGATCTTGAAGTTCACACTCCATTAAAACCACTTTACTAAGATCTGTATCTATAAACTTTACTCCACTCATATCTACTTTGAAAAATGTTGTTTTTACTAAGTCACATGTAAGAATCTTCACATCACAAAGAGAACTATCGACAATCGATGTTTTAAAAAGATTATTTCGTTCAAACTTAGATTCATCTAGCGTAGTTTTTATAAAGATAGTCTGTGTTAAATCTGCTTTTGTAAAATCTGATCCACTAAAGTTCATATTGACAAATTTACATTTAGATAAGTTAGCATCTTTAAAACTACTTTCTTCAACACTTAACTTCTGCCAAAACAACTCTTTAAAATCTATACCTTCAAAAATACATCTCTTAAAAGTGCAAGCTTTAAATCCAGTTTTATTTATAGTTGATTTTGAGAAGTCACAACTAGTAAACTCTATATTTTCAAATCTAACCCCTGTAAAATCGATATCACTCAAATCTACACTCTCTACACTACAATTAGCGATAGTCTCATCATCAGCGATATTTTTTAGTATATCATCTCTACTCATCTACAAGCTCCAAACGGTTTTGTAGACCACTTCTTTTTAAGTTTGCACCCTTAAAACTTGTTTCATGAAGTTTTATCTTGTAAAACTCTACTGAGTACAAATTTGCATAATCAAGGTTACAATTTTGTAAAAATGTTCTACGAAATGAACCATTAAGCAGATCAAGACCTGCTAGGTTACAGTGTGCAAAATTACTAAACTCAAAACGGCTATCTTCCGCCTTAACAGCCCTAAAATCACACTCTAAAATATTAGATGTTTTTATCATCATTCTATTGCATAAACCTCTTTGTAGATTACACCTTTTTAAAGAGGATTCAAAAATTGTTGAACTATTCATCTTGGAGTCTCTTAGATTACAGTTTTCAAAAGAACTCTCTTTTAGAATACGCATGTTGTAAAGTTTACTGCAAGAAAAATCTGAATTTGTTACAATTGAGTTATTAAATAAAATCGCCTCAGAGTCTATGCCAGTAAATCCACTCTCAGATATATTTGATTCACTAAAAACTACCTTATCCATTTTAGAATTATCAAAAACAGAGTTTAAAACTATACTACTTAAAAAAGGTGCCCCTATGAAACTACAACTACTAAAATTAGAGACCTGCAAGGAGGCATCTTTAAAAACTATCCCTTCTAAATCCGACCCTTCAAAATCTGACTCCTGTATCTCTACTTTTTTAAAGAGTGTTCTGTGTGCTTTTATATTCTTAGCTGAGATTCTTTTAACAATGCTCTCTTGAAAAATCGCATTTGAAATATCTCCATCATCTAAAGTAGCATCTGTAAAATCGGCCTTCTTAGCGATAGCTTTTTTAAGATTTGCACCACTTAGATTAGTAGCAGTAAAATCACTCTCTAGAATATTTGCACCTTGCAGGTCTATGCCTCTAAGGTCAAGCTGTGACAAGTCAAGTTTAGAGAGATTTTTACCTGCAAGAGACCTACCATCTGCATGATACTCTATAACCAGTTCACGAGTAAATTTTTTATGTGGATCAGCTGGATCAATTCCAGCTTTGTTCATCATCTTTTTTGCCCAATCGGGTATAGGGTCTGCTAACTTTACTTTTGCATCTGCGAATTTTATCTGTGCATTTTTATACTGCTGATTCCCCTTAGCAACCATAGCTAGAGTTTGCTCTTTTGCCTTTTGAATTTCAAGGATTTTATCATCTACATGTAGATTATTGGCTACATTGTGAAGTTGTAATTTAGAAATCGCATCATCAAAACCCTTTGCTACTTCAGACTCTGATATAAACCCTTTAGAAGCTACGCAAGGAGTCTCTTTAGGTAACTCTATAGTGTCCAAACCTTGAGCTTTTAACTTAACATTGATTTTTGCTATAGACTCTTTTACCTCAAGCATCGCCTTATCTTTTTTTGCCATGAGTTCATCTTTTACGGCATCACCCTTAACTTTTAGCTTATCTCTTACCTCATCTGCTATCTTTTTAGATTTTTTATTGATACTTTTTACCGAGACATCCCTCTCTTTTGGAAATTGTTCTGAGATTATCGTAGGAAGATTTTCTAAAATCTGTTCTCTAATTTCGATACCATTTTGATGAAGTTCAAAAAGATTACTATACTCTTTTGTATCAAATTTCAGTGCATTGGTCAATTTTTCAACGACACCATCCTCTTGAAGATAAAATATAACAGGTGCTTTTTCTAAGAGTTCATCTGCTTTATCACCCACGCAAGATATATCATCACAAACAAGAGTGTTACATATATCATAACACTCTTGATCGCATAGCCAAGCCTCTAGGTCATCTTTAAGATAAAAAAGTGGTAAATTTTCATCTTCATAACATAAAAGATTGTCAAAATCCTCATCAGAACCTTTCACATGTAAGGGATTTGGATCTATGAGCTTGTCAATATCTATGATTCTTAAAGAGATTAGTTTCGCCTCTTTAAAACGAGCTACAACAAGACCTCTAGGGAGATTAATCATATCATCACTATCAAGCATCCACTCAGATGCCATAACACTAACTTCACTAGAATTAAAACCTATCCAAGAACGCTTAATAGTTCTCTTTGCTAAACCAAGATGACGAAGTTTATGTAGTACTTCTGGCTCTTTTTGCAAACTCTTAACACTATCGCTTAAAAACTCAAAAGCCCAATCACTCCACTCCTTTACCTTTGGCTCTAAAAAACTCGTATCTGCTTCAAACTCTTTAGCCTCATCAGGAAGTTTTGGATTATTTTTTATATCTTTTATCTTTTGGAGTGCCTCAAGCTTAATCTCATCGGTATCTGCCAAACTGTTTTCAACATTATTTATCATAGAACTAACTTTATCTTTAGATACTAACAACTTTTCTTTTGCTCCATCAAAAGCATTCACATCTATTTTTATATAATGAGAAAACTTATCTTTTAAAACCTGTAGTTTCTCTTTAGATGCATCCATCTTATCTATTGCATCATCTATCTGATTATGCATTCTGTCTAATTTTTGAGCCGGTGTTTGTTTCAGAGTTGGTCTCTTGCCTGCATGCTGAAGCTCTGATTCCTTAAGCTCTCTTGGTATATCAAAAATCTTTTGCTTAGCCTCTTTGATTTTTCCTTGAGCCTCTTGCATTGGAGCCTGATCTATCTCAGCACCTCTTTTTAACTCTTTTTTTTGTAGTTCATAATGCTCATCTAAAGATTTTGGAGTTTCATCGACTTTTAAAGGTTTAAGATTAAGATATTTCAGATTTGTATACTCTTCATCTTCTATCTCGATAGTTCCTCGAAAGATGATTATACCTCTTTGAAGTTCTGGAAATAGCCAAAGAGTATCTCTTTGCATCGGTATCTCTTGGAATCTACCCTCCTCATTTTCCTCTTTTGAGGTGGCAAAGCATCGCACCGACAACTCAGGTATATGAGAGATAATATGTTGCTCTTTTGGGTGCATATTTATAAGCTCTATACTCTGCGCACCTTTGAAAAATCCATCCAATTGTTGATCAGCTGGAGCACGATTAAAGTAAGTGTAGTCCATATCTGCAGCAAAACCTGGCCATAACTCTTTTTTGTACTGCTCATCATAAGTACCAAGCTTATCAGCACATTGCGGCCACGATATATCATAAGGCATAAAACCAGATGGATTGTTTTTTTCATTGTTTGTAACTATGAGATGTTTAGGATCTTCAATATTTGGCAATGCATCGCTATCCCCATAGCCTTTACCTAAAGGATTTTTAGCATAATTTTTACCACCAAAAGCTTTCTCATATATTAATGGCATTTTTACAAAAGATTGGGCTCTGCTTATGAGTCCATTTTTATAAAATCTATCTCCAAAAACATACAACTCTTTATCTATAGAGCCAACTTTTAGCTTAACATGTGAGGTTCCATCATCTTCTGCTTGAGTATAGCAACACCCACTTAACAACACTTCAGCATTTGGCTTTGGCATACCTAAGTCTAGTATATTACTCCCAAGTTGCTCCATACTCTCCTGCCACATCAACTGTTCTTCTAAGACCTCTTCTGGATTATTAAAATCAAAATAATATAAAGCAGATACAGATAAATAATCTTTATTGTTTAATAAAAAACTTTTTATAAGCAGCGATGTTTTGGTGTCTTTAATTATTTTCATGTTTTACTCTGCTAACTATTAATACATAATTTATTAAAGCGTATACCTAGTTCATTATTTTCTATGCTACTTTCACAATCTTTAATATCCACTTCAGCTTTTAATAGATCCATCTGTGTATCAATTATTCTAGTTAGATTATCCTCTACTTTAAGATCAACATCGTCTATTTTAGTTTCTACTTTTTTTACTGCTGCTTCAATCAATTCAACTATTTGAGCTTCTGTTTTAACTGTTTGTTCAACTGCCAAAACTTTTTCACGAGTAGATTTTATTTGTGCATCAACTAAATCTATAACATGTCTATTTGCATTTATAGCATTATCTACAACCTCTATTCTATCATCTATCATTTTTTCATAAGCTTGAGTAATCTCAGTCTTATTTTCATGCACAGTTGTTTCTAAAGTTTCGAGTTTTATTGATTCAGGCGTTATAACACTCATCAGTGCAGTAGCAACTTCTAGCCCAGCAGCAAAATTAAACTCAAATAACAATCCTGTTGTTACATCTAAGGTAGCTGCTAGTTTAAACTCCTGCTTTAATCCTACAAATACCTCAAGTACTTCAGCAAAAGTAAACTCTTCTTTTGTCCCAAGCCTCGTTTCTAGTGTATTTCCTCGTACAAAAGTGTTGCTACCACCCTCTGTCTCCCAGTGAGTCGTAAAGTATGATTCTGATTCCTCTTCAGGCTTTTTAATACTGATAAAGTTTTTATCATCAAGCCCAATTTTTATATATCTCTCTTGCTTTTCATCTTCCATCTCTATATAGTTACCGCTATGTGTTTTTATGATATTTTGCGTAAGGTTCTTATCATTGACAGGACTTGGTGAATCTGTATTTGAAACAGCTCCCATAATTATTGGTTGATCGGGATCACCAGATGTAAAAGAGATAATCACTTCAGTCCCCTTATGAAGTGGAAAATGAAACCCCTGAGTTACTGTGCTTGTTTCATCAGTTGTGCCTGCACTTGGCTGTGCCATTCTTATATATGCCGATGCTTTAGCATCTTTCTTGCCACTGATGTCAAAAGGCATAATCACCTTATATCGTCCCCTATCATCTAGTTGGGCAACCTCTCCATCACCAGATGCATCTATAAAAGCTGAGATAGTTCCACCTATATGAGGCCATAGAGGATCATTTTGCATCCTATACTGAGTATCTGATGGAATCATTGTAAAACTGTTGCTGTAGGAACTTTTAGCAGGTTGCCTTTTGGAAGGATTGAGTATATATTCTGACTGAAACCCTTCTGACTCCATTCTAATCATCAGATACTCTTGATTGAGATCATCTTTAAAATAATCTTTCAATGTAAATAAAAACCCAGGAGTAATCGCTCTGATATTGGATTCACACAGCATCTCTTTTGCTAAAGATCTGTTTTTTTCATCATTTATCTTTGCTGATTTATCGACCTGTTTTTGTGTGCTTAAATTATTGCCAAAGAGATATGTTTGTGTATATTGGGTTGTAGTGGAAGCTGTTTTATCTGTATCTAAATAGCTGGCTGGCTTAGCATAATCATAATCTCTAACTCTAACACTTTGTATAGTGTTGTTTGATCGAGACACTATACTAGATACCACCTGTTCCTCTTGAGCTAAGCCGGAGCTTGGTTTATATATAAGTGTATCCATATCCTTAAGAGTTTTGTGAGATATTTTGTCATCAGTTATGACTACTTGACATCCATCTTTATCTTGTTTAAAATAAAAATAGATACCCTCTCTGTCCATCCATCTTCTTAAAAAGTCATAACGACTCTCTTTATACTGACATACATATTCTCTTGTGTCATACTCATTTTTAAGAGAGAGTGTATAATCACTCGATGTAAAATGAACCTCTAAAAAAATACCGTCTATAATATCTTTAATATTTTTACCTAAAAATATCTGCTGATTTTGAGCGATACTAAGCCACCACAACTTAGGTACTAAGTAAGCCTTATAGTATATATACTCATCTATCTTTTGATGTGCCTCAAATATTTGAAGTACCCCATGAATATATATATCATCTGTATCTTTATTGTGAAGTTGTAGAGAGACCTCGGTTTGGAGCATCTTGTCATTATCTATATCGCTATTTTTAGATATAAGGTCTATCTCATAGCTGTAAAGCTCGCCAATCTCTTGCGTACCACTAAACGATACCACTTCAAAACCATAATCAGGAAATTCTGGAGTATTAAAACTAAATAATTTTTCTTTTGACATCTCAATATCCTCACTTAACATATGATATATTCTTATAGCTTAAACTCTTCCTAACTCAGCACAATCATCTTAACTTGACTTGGAACTATACATGTACCAGAGGTATTCATACTCTCACCATTTTGTCCTGTTTGGCTTGTTAGTTTTACAGCTGGAGCCCCTTTTAACATCAAAGTTTCACTCCCCATAATATAACTAGTAGGCCCCATAATCATTCCAGACATTGTACCCATATTGACCCCTGCTTCATCTCCATTGCTTAGAGGAATCTCACTTAAAAGATTTAGTGACGGTGTACCATTCACTAGTATAGTCATAGCAGTTGTTGGCGGTAGAGCCGTTGAAGTCAAAGAGATATTTGGATATGGCATAGGTACCGGACCACCAGGTGTTGGCGTTAAACAAACATCTGGAAAAGCCATATTTGTTGCGTTATTCATCGTAAGTTGAAACATTTTAACTCCCTTGCGTATATTTAAATTGTTCAGCTTCAAGCAGATCAGAGTCAGTTTTACGAAGTCCAAAACAGTTTGCTTGATTTAGATTAGTATCTATTAATATTATCTCATGAACTAATGCATGTGACATGTTAGCATCTCTTAAATAGACTTTCTCAAAAGTTGCATGACTAAAGTTCGCATACTTAGCATTTGCATTTTGAAAGTTTGTCTCTTTACATGTAGCAGATACGAAATAGGTCTGCTCTATATTGGCACTCTCAAAGTTTGTAAACTCTAGCTTTGCACTCTCAAAATTACTTTGGTAAAGATATGCTCCTTGGAAATCTGTTAATTTAAGATTTGTTTCCATAAAGATAGCATGATTTGCTTTTATATCTTTAAAGGAACTTCCCTCTAAATTACACTGATAAAAATTAGTTTGTGCTAAATCTGCACCATCAAAATTTGTTTTACTCAGATCTGAACCATTAAACTGAACCATATTGAGAGTTGCATTTTCAAAGTTTTGTTCAGCCAATGCACACTCCATCAAAACAACCTTAACTAAGTTAGTTTTTACAAACTTTGTACCACTCATATCTAGTTTAAACAAAGTTGTAGAGAGTAGATCTGAGTTTAAAAAAACACTATCTTTCATCTCACCTTTTGAAAAAGTTGCTTTATCGCAGTTAGTCTGCTCAAACTTAACTTTTTCAAATACAGACTCAGCAAATGTTGCTTGACTCAGATTTGCATTTTTAAAATAACTACCACTAAAATCCATTTTGAAAAAAGTACATTTTGAGAGGTTTGCATCTAAAAACAGACACTTGTTCACTTTCATATCTTGCCAAAAAAGCCCTTCAAAATCGATACTATTAAATATAACTTTTTTAAAACTACAATTCTTAAAACCTGTTTTGACAATTTTTGCAGATGTAAAATTGACATTTATAAAATGAACATTCTCAAAACGAACTCCAGTTAAGTTCATTCTACTTAGATCCAAGCCTTTTATAGAGCAGTTAGATATAGTCTCATCTTCTTGAATCTTCTTTAATAATCTCTGCTTATTCATAGATAAACTCCACTCTACCCTCAAGGTTACTTCTTTTTAGATTTGCACCATCAAGCTTAACTTCAAAAAGTTTTGTTTTATACATCTCAACGGCATAAAGATTTGAGTTAGAAAAATCACATATTTTTATATCCATACCTCTTAATGAACCTCGCATCAGATCAATTCCATTAAATGGACACTCTATAAATCTACTAAACTCAAAGCGACCCTGCTTTGCAACAACCCCTCTAAAATCACATCTATTTAACTCCGACTTTTTAATCAAAGATTTGTTTAGTGTTGTTTGCTGTAGATTACATTCATCCAAAGAGACTTCAAAGATAGTTGTACTATCCATATCACAGTTACTCAAATCACATTTTTTAAACTCACTAAACTTTAATATACGCATATTATAAAGTCTACTTTGTGAAAAGTCACAGTTTGTTACCTTTGATTTATTAAAAAGCATAGCTTCACTATCGATACCGACAAGCTCACACTCATCTATAGTTGATTCACTAAAGAGTGTTTTATCCATCTTTGAGTTATCAAAAGAACTCTTTTTTATAGATGTTTTTAAAAAGGTGGCATTTAGAAGGCTACAGTTTTCAAATGAGCTGTTTTGTATCTCAATCCCTTTGAAAACGATACCATTAAGAACAGCATCTTTAAACTTAGCATCTTTAAAAGTAACAGCTTCAAAAAGTGCCATATCTGCTTCAAAACGATTAAAAATTGTTTTTTCTATTACTGATTCTTTAAATATACTCATAGATGCTTTAACATCACTAAGATTTGTTTTTGTAAAATCTGTTTTAGTACAGTTGGTTTGCTCAAAGTTAGCACCACTAAGATTACTATTTGTAAGATTTGTATTTGTAAGATTTGCCGTAGTTAAATCTATACCGCTAAGGTCTAGTTCACTAAGATCAAGATCACTAAGATTTTTGTTTTTAAAAGATTTTTTCTCTGCATAATAAGCTATTACCTTTTCTCTTGTTAGTACATCATGGGGATTTTCTGGATCAATCCCTGCCTCTTGCATCTTCTCTTTTGCCCACTTTGGTATAGGATCATTAGCTATCTCTTTGGCTCTCTCTTTTGCCGCAGCTATTTTTACTACACCAGCTTCATACATCTTCTCACCTTTTAGTGCTAAGGTCACCATCTCCTCTTTTGCTTTTTGAAGTTCTACTATCTTATCTTTTATATCAACGCCATTAACACCATCTTTCTTTTTGAGTGCAACTATAGCTTTGTCAAAATTTTCTGTCACTTCAGAGGACTTAATAAAACCATCTGACTTTACATGTGAGTTAGCATCTATAGGGTCAAGTCCCCGTTTCGCTAAAGTTTCATTTGCTTTAGCAAGCATTTTATCCCTCTCACTCTCCAACTCTTCTTTGAGTTTTTTGGCTTTGGCTTTTAAATCTACTTTTACTTTTTGTGCTATCTCTCTTGATTTATTACCTATAGCTTTAGCAGATATATCCCGCTCTATTGGCAGAGTATCTAACATATCTTTAGGTAAGTTTTGAATAATTTGCTCTCTTATCTCAACTCCATTTTGATGAAGCTCAAAAAGATTTTTATATTCACTACAGTCAAACACCTTAGCATTTGGAAACTTTTCAATTACTCCATCTTTTTTAAGATAAAAAATAACTGATGCTTTTTCAAGCGCTTCTTTAGCTCCATCACCAACACTTGAAACATCATCACAAACTAGAGTGTTGCATATATCAAATGCCTCTTGGTCACATAGATAAGCTTCTATATCATCTTTGAAATAAAAAAGAGGAAAGTTATAATTTTCTTCACTTAAAAATAGTTCATAATCTTCATCTGAACCAAGTATAAGAGTATCGTTAATTCTTAAAGACTTTAAAATTGCCTCTTCAAAACGAGCTGTCACTATTCCTTTTGGTAGCTCTATATCATCTTCACTATCTAATCTCCACTCATCAGCTTTAATTGTTTTTGCCTCACTACTAAAGCCTATCCATGCTCTAGGTATAGTTCGTTTTGCTAAACCAAAGTGACGAAGTTTATGTAGCTCATCTGGTTCTTTTTCTAATGCTTTAACACATTCAGATAAAAAGTCAAAGGCATAATCACTCCAGATTTTTTCTCTTTCTTTTAAAAAGTCAAACTCTATCTTAGCCTTTGCCTCATCTGGAATCTTAGGATTATTTTTGATTTTTTCTATATCGGCTAGTGCGTCTAACTTCATCTGTTTGCTATTTTTCACAGCATTATCACTCTTTTCCAAAGCATCTGAGAGTTTTTGTTTTGAGGATAAAAGGTCTTCTTTAGCTTCATCAAAAACATTAACATCTATCTTCATTATATGCCCAAACTCATCTTTCATCTCTTGGAGTTTTATCTTTGCATTATCCATTTTAGCTATAGCTTTGTCTATTCTTGCATGAGATTGCTCTATTTTATCAGCAGAGTCTCTTTTTAGAGTTGGTCGTTTTCCTTGTGTTTTTTCTACACCCTCTTTTACTTGTCTAGGTATATCAAAAACCTCTTTTTTTGCCTCTGCTATCTTTGCATCTGCCTCTTCAAATGGTGTTTCATCAAACTCTATACTTTTATCTAACTCTTTTTTTTGTAGTTCATAATACTCTTGAAGAGATTTTAAAGGTTCATCTATCTCAATTGGTTTGAGATTTAGATATTTTAAATCACTATATATCTCATCTGCTATCTCAATAGTACCTCTAAAGATAACTATACCTCTTTGTATCTCTGGGAATAACCATAAAGTATCTCTTTGTAATTTTACCTCTACAAACTCATCATCTTTGTCTTTATGCTCTCTTGTTGCAAAACATCTCATAGAAGTTTGTGGTATATGGGAAGTTATAACTGGATGTTTTGGGTGCATATTTGTAAGTTCTATATTTTCTCCACCCTTGAAAAATTTATCTTGTTGTTGCTCTTTTGATGAAAGATTAAAAAAAGAGTAGTCCATATCTGATGCAAATCCAGGCCATAATTCAATCTTCCAACTCTCATCATAACTGCCTAACTTTTTCATGTTTTCTTTAGAATTTATATCTTTAGGCATAAACGAAGCAGGTGCTATATTGTCATATTTACTTGTAACTAAGTTTTTAGGATCTTCTACATGTGGAAGATGGTTTTCATCTATAGCTATGGCATGTGCAAAATCTAGTGGTATAGTTTTAAAGGCTAAGGGCTTTGTGATAAGACCATTACGCCACTCTCTTTTCCCAAAAACATAGAGTTCTCTGCTTATCTCCCCCACTTTAAGTTTTACATGTGAAGAAGTTTCATTTTCTAAAGGGTTATGACAAGAGCCACTTAGTAAAACTTCTGCTTTTGGTTTTGGCATTGCATAATCAAGTATGGTTTTACCTAACTCTTGAGAACTCTCTTTATACATAGCTTGTTCTTCTAGAAAGGCATCTGGATTATTAAAATCAAAGTAGCATAAAATAGAGATACTCAGATAGTCTTGATTATTTAGTAAGAAACTTTTTAGTAGCAGTGATGTTTTTGTATCTTTTATAATTTTCATATTTTCTACTGATAAATCGTAAGTTCATTAGTAACTTCTGACATTTCACTTGCAGTTTTTCTCAAGAGTGTAGAATCAGATGTAAATTTCGACTTTGACAAGATATCTTCTACCTTATTAATTTCAACTTGAACTGATTTAAATGAATTTTGTATTTTTTCTAATAAGTTTTCAGCCGCTTTTGTTTCATTATCTACTACTGTTGTTATACTCGTATTAAGTTTTTTTACACTCTCTGCTACTTCTGATTTTGTTACATAATTTTCTGTTAAATTCATCCCGTTTACTATATTTTTAACATATTCTGCAATCATTTCTTCTGAAATTTCAACATTATTTTCAGTTACATGGGTATGTTTTACAGTTGTATTATTATGGTTTTCAGTTATATGATTATGAACTACAGAAATATTTTGTATCTTTTCTGTTAATTTTGCACTCTCAGGTGTTATTTTTTTTTCTTTACCTCTTATAAGATCGAACACAGCCCCTAATGTAATAGATGCTTTAGCTGCACCATCTAATTCAAAAACGGCTCCTATCATAATATCTTCTTTTGCACCAAGAGTAAATTCTTCTTTATTACCTAAAACAGTATTTTCAAATTCAGCAGATACTAATTGACACCCATTTACTGTCTTAACTGCTACTCCCCAATGAGCATCTGGGTCATCTTGATCATCATTGTGAATAGTAACAGAACTCAAATCATCATGAACAGCCATCTTTATATGAGCTTTACCTGGAGTATCTTCCATATGTATTATATTTCCACCATGCGTTTGAATAACACTCTTAGTTACATTATCCTCATTTACTGGACTTGGGCTATTGATATTTGGAACTGCACCCATAATTATAGGTTGATCTGGGTCTCCACCTTTAAATGCGATGAGAACCTCCGTACCTTTATGAAGTGGAAAGTGCATACCTTGCTTCTCTCCTGCACTAGGCTGAGCCATCCTTAAGTATGCTGAAGCTTTTGCATCTTTTTTGCCACTTATATCAAATGGCATAATCACTTTATAGCGTCCATGTTTATCTAACTCCGCTGTGTCTCCACTCCCAGCTCCATCTATAATAGCTGAAAGCATTCCACTAATATGTGGCCATATGCTAGTTTTTTGATCCCTGAACTGTGTCTGAGATGGTATCATTGTAAAAGAGTTTGTATAGTATGAAGAGTCATCTCCATCTTTAGTAAAACCAGCAGTTAAAAAACCCCTTTGTGAGCCCTCTGAATCTACTCTTAACATCAGATAGTCATCATTTAAATCATCTCTAAAGTAATCTTTTAAACTATATATATATCCTGCTGTCAGTGAGATAACATTTGATTCCCCTAGCATCTCTTTTGCTTGAGTTCTAAACTTCTCTTCATTTATCTTTGTTAGTTTTTTAGCTTCATCTTGAGTAAGTACATTATGGCCAAACATATATGTTTGAGTATAATCATCTCCTTTTGAATTTTTAACAGAGCTGATATCTAAGGATGGCTTCTCATAGTTAAAGTTTTTCATATGAACACTTTTTATAGTGTTGTTTGAGCGGTACAATACACTTGACACGGCTTGATCTGTGTAGGATTGTAATCCTGTTGTTGGTCTATAGTATAGTTTTTCTGATACTGATGCTTTTTTTTGTTTCTCTTTTGCATCTGTTATGATTACCTTACATCCATCTTCACTTTGTTCAAAGTAAAAGTAAAGTCCATCTCTTTGCATCCATCTTTTCATGAACACATAGCGACTCTCTTTATACTGGCATATATACTCTCTTTTATCATAACTTCCTTGAAGTCTAAACTCATAATCACTAGAGGTGAAATGAGATTCTCTTAAAACCTCTTCTAAAATATCTGGAACATTCTTCTTTAAAAATATCTGCTGATGATGGGCTATACTTAGCCACCATAGCTTAGGAACAAGCATAGCTCTATAGTAAACATACTCATCTACCTTTTGGTATACTTCAAAGTTCTCTAGTACACCATGTATGTAAGTATCTTCATTATCTTTATCATGAAGAGTTAGGCAAACTTCTGCTTGGAGCACCTTATCAAAATCTATCTTAGTATCTTTGCTAATAAGTTCTATCTCATATCTATAGAGTTCACTTATAGCTTGAGTTCCTTTAAAGGAAACTACTTCTAGTTTATAATCATCTGCTTTGAAACTAAATAATTTTTCTTTTGACATAATTTATCCTTAGCTAATCTCATCTATAAGACTAGGCTTTAGTAGTGCTATCTTTGAATGTAGTGAGTTTAAAAGCTCACTATCTGAATCGTTATCTAAAATCTTTAAACACTCAACACAGACACTATAGGCATCAAGTGCAGTATTTGGATTCCAAGAAACAGTTTTATATCTCTTTATAGCATCAAGTATATCAAAGCTCTTTCTTTTATTGGTAGAGTTTCTGAAAAATCTATCATAGGGATAGAATCATTTAGTTTAGCAAAATCAAATTTGAAATCTTTCATAGATTTATTATAGCAGATATATTTATATGTAAGTTTAACGGTCGAAGTAGCCAATAAGTCGCCGCTAGAGTAAATTATTGGTCTCCTTGTACTTGATTATGTGTGTATATTCAACTCAATATCTATATTATTAAACTTTAGAGACTGAAAAGATGGAGATCTTTCATAGTCTCTCCCGAGATGGAATGCATAGAGTAACACAGCAACATACAAAGTACATTACACCTCAGCAGAGGTGTAACCCCAAATAATTCCATAAGAATAAAAAATTTAAACTATCATTGCACTCAAGGCACGCTCATTAAAAATTTACACCACCAATAAGGTGGCTTAAAATTTTTACTAAACATCCCTTAAGCACAAGC
>JAYEGN010000076.1:0-16293 GCA_034659115.1 Campylobacterota bacterium | reverse complement strand
TACCTAAAAACTAGATTTACAGCGTGTAGTTTTTACACACTTTATGTTGGAATATAATTTTGTGATAATTTAAAATCATATAAATAAAATACAATTAAACTTCTATAAATCCATATATTTAGGGATTCAAAAGACAGTATAATCCTTGATTATAATAATTATTTATTATATAATAATAGTTTTTGATAATTTTGTGATACAATAGTGATAAGTTTAGTTTAGGAATAAAAATGAGGAAGATTATATGGCAAAATTAGTAATTCTTGGTGCGGGTGTAGCAGGTCATACAGCAGCATCATTCGCTGCAAAATGGCTTGGTGATGAGCATGAAGTTGTAGTAGTGACTCCAAATGCAAAATGGAACTGGATTCCATCAAACATCTGGGTTGGTGTTGGCGAGATGAGCAGGGAGGAAGTAACTTTCGACTTAGATCCTATCTATAAAAAAGCTGGTGTGAACTATGTTCAAGCAAAGGCTGTTTCTATTAATCCTGAGGGAAGTGAGAGTATTGCAAACCCTTTTGTAAGTGTAGAGTATACAGGTCAAGGCAAAGAGGGAACTGTTGAAGAGATAGAGTATGATTACCTTATAAACGCAACTGGACCAAAACTAAACTTTGGAGCAACTCCTGGACTTGGTGAAGGTACTGTAATGGGTGAGCACACTGTTTCAGTTTGTACAGCAGATCACGCAGTTCATGCTTCTCATGAGTTAGATAAATGTATAGAGAAGATGAAAGCTGGTGAAAATCAAGTTTTCCTAATCGGTACTGGTCATGGTATGTGTACATGTCAGGGTGCTGCATTTGAGTATATCTTCAATATAGAGCATAAGCTAAATGAGATGGGCGTTAGAGATAAAGCGAAAGTTATATGGATCTCCAATGAGTCTTTCCTAGGTGATTTTGGTATGGGTGGACTTCACTTTAAGATGGGTGGTTATATTACTTCATCTAAAGTGTTTGCAGAGTCTTTATATGCTGAGCGAGGTATGGACTGGATTATTGGCGCACATGTAAACAGGGTTGAATCGGGACTTGTTCATTATGAGTCACTAGATGGAACATATGATACTCAAGAGTTTGATTTCGCTATGCTTATACCACCATTTGCAGGTGTTGGTATGAAGGCGTATGGCAAAGATGGTGGTGATATAACTGATACTGTTTTTGCTCCAAATGGAATGATGAAAGTTGATGCAAACTATGGTGCTGGTGCTTATGAAAACTGGAAAGCATCTGATTGGCCAAAAACACTACAATCTCCTGCATATAGAAATATTTTTGCAGCAGGTATAGCGTTTGCTCCTCCACATCCAGTTTCTAAGCCTATGACTTCACCAAATGGAACACCAATCGTACCAACTCCTCCAAGAACTGGTATGCCATCGGCTATGATGGGTAAAGCAGTTGTTGCGTCTGTGGTAGATATGATAAATGGTGCAAGTGAACCAACTCACACAGCATGTATGGCGGAGATGGGAGCAGCTTGTGTCGCTTCAGCTGGTAAAAGTATGCTTAATGGAACTGCGGCAGCTATGACAGTTTTTCCAATTGTTCAAGATTTTGAAAAATATCCTGGAACAGGGAGAGATATCAACGGTACAACTGGAGAGATCGGTCTTGCAGCTCACTGGATAAAACATCTTTTACATCATGTGTTTATGTACAAAGCTCAACTTAAGCCGGGCTGGACTCTGATTCCAGAATAACAAGAAGATAGACTATAAAACAGATTAAGGAAGATAAAAATGAGTGAAGAAACAAAGCAAACAGACTGCCAACATCAATCACATGTAGAACATGTTGAACCATATACACCTCAATATGGTACTATGATACCAAGTAGCGGACAAAAATTTATGAGAACTTGTGTTGTTTGGCAGGTAATAAGATTTATAGCGATTAATATTAAGATGACTATCTTGATAGTTAAAAGCCACCATTAACAATATCTGTTGCATGTGGAGATATATTCTCTGCATGTAACCTACAGAGAAGCCCTCATAATGATTAGAGAAATTACAAAATACCCAAACCCACCAACAGTAGAATTTGCAGTAGATGTAAGAGTGTTTGATGAAGAGTTATTTTCATTTATTGATGATTTAAAAGATACAATAGATGAGTATAATCTTGATGGATTAGCTAGTACACAGGTTGGGAGTTATTATAGTGTTGCGGTTGTAAAAGATGCTGATAGATATTTAGAGTTGATTAATCCAAGAATCTTAAATACAAAGGGTAAAATTACATCAGTAGAAAAAACTGCCTACTATGGGGATAGTAGCGTAGAGATAACAAGATATGATCAGATCTCTTTAGTGTATGAAGATAGAGATGCTGTGCAGCATTCCCTTAGGGTGAGTGGAGATTTAAGTGTATTGATTCAAAGAAAAATCGATTATCTTTTTGGTGCTAATTTTTTAACAAAGCTTAGTGCAGAAGATAGGTCTAAGTTTGAAGCAGACCTGAATGCAGATAAAAGTCAAAGTTGTCCTACTACTAAAACATCTAGCTTTAGTAGAGATTGGTTTGTGCATGCAGGCAACTATATGATGATAGCTATGCTCGTGCCTCTTGGGTTGTCTCTCTTTTTAAGTGATAGCTCAGAGTTAGAGAGTTTATGGCAGTACCAGCTATACATGTCGTTTGTTGTTTTAGGTATAAATATCGCATATACACTTTATTCTTACTACGAAAATAGAAGGTTTAATATATGTAGTAGTTGTTATAATATGAGTATATTTGGTGTAGTATTTGTGGGATTATTTCGTCTAAGTATGCTTATGGCTGTATCATATTTTTTAGTTAAGCCATAAAATGTTAGGATTTTAAAGTGTATGAAAAAGTACCAAACCTTGTAGCTTCACAGGAGATATTTAAATCTTCTAAAGAGAATATTTTATCACAATGGCTATCATATAAACTTCCTCAAGAGATTTTAAAACTTCATCATATAGATAAAAAACAGTTTCATGAGAGATATGCTAGTGGTGTTTTTGATTACTTTATGAGTATTATAGCTGGTAAAGTAGATATAGGCGATTGTCCTGTTATGCAAGAGTTTTTAACATTTTTGAAAGACAGAGAGATTAGTGCTGATGAGCTTTTTGAAATATGTAGTCATTTTCGTCGTTCTATGGTTGATTTTTCTTATGATGCAGACCTAAATTCAAAAGAACTTTTTGATGAGATATCCTATATATTTGATAAAAATTTTCGTGGAATTTTAAAGTATTATACAGATACTATCTTTCAAAAACTTATAGATGCAAGATTGATGGCAGACAGGGCTTCCAAAGCAAAAGAGTATTTTTTATCTAACATGTCACACGAAATCAGAACACCATTAAATGCTATTTTGGGTTTTGTAAAGCTTATGCAAGAGGAAGATATATCTCAAAAGCATAGAAACTATCTTGATATAATCTTAAATAGCGGGGAAAATCTTTTAAGCATTATCAACGATATACTAGATTTTTCTAAGTTAAGAAGTGGTGAATTTACAATAGAGCCTAAACTGTTTTCACTTCATGATGAGGTAAGTCATACGATGGAACTCTTTGTTCCAAGTGCAGGTGCAAAAAATATCACTATTACATCTTATATAGACCCATATATTCGCGATGAACTTTATGCAGATGGGCTAAGAATAAAGCAGATATTATCAAATTTTTTAAGTAATGCTATAAAATTTACTCCAGATGGTGGACATATAGAAGTTGAAGTGTTTTGTAGCGATGGGATGCTAGAGTTAAGTGTTAGAGATAATGGTATGGGCATAGCAAAAGAAGATTTAGATGATATTTTTACAGCATTTACTCAAGCTCAATATAGTGAAATAAAAAATTTTAATGGAACAGGACTAGGACTCTCTATCTGTTATCAATTGGTACAGCATATGAATGGAACAATAGATGTGAAATCAACGCTCGGTGAGGGAAGTAAGTTTTTTGTCATATTGCCTGTTGATGCAGATAGTGAATATAGACCAGTTTATGATGATGTAAGTGAGTATAAAGCCCTTAAACTTGCACTATATACAAAAAATATAAAAAATGATTATAAAGCAAAATCATTTTTAAAATATGCAAATATATTTAATATGAATATAAAAGTGATAGACAAGTTAGAGGATGATTTTGATATTATTATTTTTATAGATGAGGATGTCAGCAAAGAGTTTAAGTTAAAAATATTAAATTCAGAGAAAAAATTTATACCAATACTTAGCAAAGCAGATGATAGATACGATAAGTATGACCACATAAACTCTATCTCTTTTCCTCTGTATTACTCAAAGATAAGGGAGACCTTTAAAGTCTTGCTACATCCAGATTCCTATCTGCCGTATAAACATGAGATTGGTACAAAGTTTGTAGGTCATATCTTAGTTGCTGAAGATAATGAGACCAATCAAGAGCTTATCAAAATCATACTTTTAAAGTATGGACTCAGCTTTGACTTAGCCCCAAATGGTCTTAAAGCGGTTGAATTATACAAAAAAAACAGTTATGATCTGATCTTAATGGATGAGCAGATGCCTGTTATGGATGGTAATGAAGCTGTTGGAAAAATTTTAAGTTATGAAAAGAGAAAAGGGCTTAAGCATACTCCTATATCTGCTTTAACTGCCAATGTTATCAAGGGTGCAAAAGAGAGAGGATTGTTGAGTGGGTTTGATTCATTTTTAGGTAAGCCTGTAGTTTTAAAAGAGCTAGAAAGAGTTTTTGCGATATATCTAAAAGTGGATAACACTAAAGAGTTAGAAGAGGAAACACAAAGTTTTCAAAGCACTATACTAGGTTTAGATGCATTGAAACTTAAAAAAGAGTTGATGCTTAGTGAGGATGAACTTATAATGCTTTT
The DNA here is from genome assembly GCA_034659115.1 of Campylobacterota bacterium. Taxonomy (GTDB): domain Bacteria; phylum Campylobacterota; class Campylobacteria; order Campylobacterales; family Sulfurimonadaceae; genus Sulfurimonas. The sequence continues at coordinate 11,422 of JAYEGN010000076.1, read as the reverse complement.
AACACTTTTTATAAAAAAGATGAAACAGCAAGTACCAGAGTTACAAAATGCTATCAAGATAAGAGATTATAAAAAAATAGCATTAAATGCTCATAGTATCAAAGGTTCTAGCGGGAATTTTCGTATAGAGCTTTTGCAAAAGAGTGCAAGTGAGATGCAAAAGATGGCAAAAGAAGAAAATAGTGAGTATAACTATGAAGAGGTGTTTGATAAGATGAAAAATAGGCTAAAGGAGATAAAAGTTGCTTACTCTTCTATATAGTATCCTATACCCGAAGCATTTTTAATAATATCTGTTTCAAGTTTGTTTCTTAGTCTCCAAACAAGAGTTCTTACGCTATTTTCCGTAGCACCATTTTCATCCCACACATAGTTCATCGCTTGCTCAAAACTAACAACTAGTCCAAGTTGAGCTACAAGTAGGCGTAAAAAGGCATTTTCTTTTTTGGTAAGTTTAATTTTTTTATCTTTATAAAATGTTTCACATATACTAATATCAAGATGATAATTCTCTCCAAATAATACTATAGGTTTTTCTGATATTCTTTTTGATTGAAGCAGTTTTTCTAGATTTAGTTTGTCTACCTTTAAAGAGTGTATATGATCTTTTTTTTCATTTTCAACTTCATATTTGAAAATAGCCATCTGTATGGTTGCATGGAGTGAGTTTGGATTAAATGGTTTTACTATGTAGCCAGAGGGTTCGGTGAGTTTTGCTTGTGAAATAATCTCATCATCACTATAAGAGCTTAGATATATAAATGGAATCTTATACTTTTGACCTACTATCTGTGCTAGCTCAATTCCATCATTACTTGCGTCTAGTGAGATGTCTATTATTACAAGATCAGGTCTATAGGATTGAATCTTATTTTTAGCAGATTGTATATTATCACAGACTGCTACTATGTTGTACCCATGCTTTTGTAGTGATAAATTTAAATTCAAAGCTGTTATCTCATCATCTTCTACTATAATAATGCTACTATTATTAGTCATACTTGCCCTTGCTATCTGCATAGTTTATCAAAAAAATATAATTATTTTGTGATAGATATGTTACATTAATTTAATATAACTTTTTATTATTTGTTATGAATCATATATGATATCATTTTTTTGTTACAAAATAACACAAGAAGTTTATGAAAGTCCTAATTATTATAATTATAGTAAAATTCATCTATGTTATACTTTGTTTATATCCTACAATGCAGTGATAGTACTCTATATACGGGAATCACTACCAATATTAAAAGACGCATAGATGAGCATAATAACTCAGATAAAGGTGCAAAATACACTAGGACTCGTCGTCCTGTTAAGCTTGTATATAGGGAGAGATGCGAAGATAGAAGTAGTGCGTCTAAAAGAGAATATGCTATAAAAAAATTAACAAGAGAGAAGAAATTGGAGTTGATTAATGCTTAAATTATATATAGATGGTGATGCTTTCCCAAATCTTCTAAAACCTATAGTTTTTCGTTCTATACAAAGATTGAATCTTGATACATATGTAGTTGCAAATAAAAAGGTTGATATAGGCAAATCAACAAACATACACTATATGATTGTTGATGCTGGTGCTGATGAAGCTGATGACAAAATAGTTGAGATGATAGAGGAGGGTGATTTAGTAATCACCGCTGATATCCCACTAGCAGATAGAGTTATAACAAAAAATGCACATGCTATAGACCATCGAGGTGAACTTTATAGTGTCGATAATATAAAACAGTACCTAGCTATGAGAGACTTGATGGAAAAGATTCGTGAAAGTGGAGAGATAACGAAAGGACCAAAACCATTTTCAAAAAAAGATGCTCATGAGTTTGCAAATCAGTTCAATAGTTTTTTAACTAAGTATTATAAGTGATTACTTGAGTTTCCAGTAAAAAATATCTCTTCTACCATCGGAACTAAAAAGTTCTTTTTCATTTATAAACTTTATCTGATTAACTGCTGTTTTATGACCAACTAAAGTGTCTCCTAACTTTTTTGTTTTTGGATTGAAGAGCTGTAAGTGATTTTGTTCATTACTTGTGTAGATACCGATTTTTGCACTTGGACTTAGGGCAACACAGTAAACTAAAAAATCACTTTGTATATAAGTAGTCATCTATACCATTTTGATAAACTGCCATGCGTCTATCTTGCCCTGCTGTGAGTATGGTAGAGTTGCTATAGGCAACATGAAAAATATTATCAACATTTTGAGATGAGTATCTTTTTTTGACTTTAGAGTTTGTGGCATCAAGTATCTGTACTTCTCCACTTTCATCTGCTGTAATTATCTCAGTTTTATCAGAACTTAGCAACATGTCACCTAGTGTACTATGTGATACATGTCTGTTGTAAATATTATACTTTTCTGAAGTGTCATGTAAGATAATATCAGATCCAATGGTGCCAAAAATAATTTGCCCATCATTTAAAAAACGAGCTTCTTTGATGGTAAGCTTTTTTGTCTCATCGGCGATATTTTTAAGTTCATGATTTTCATATATCCAAACATTACGATATAAACCTTTGCCAATACTAACTATAAGAACTTTTCCATTTAAGTAGTCTACACTCATAATATTGGCAGCTATAAGCCTATTTCTGCCACTTGTAACAGGAGGGAGTGTTATTTGATTTATGATTTTTTTAGTTTTGAGATCAAAAACATCTATAGTCCCCATGTCATTTGCTGCGTATAAAAGGTTTTTATTTACAACAAAATCACTAACATAGCCGATAGATTGGAGCTTGAAAACAGGAGAAATATCTTTCGCATGTAGTACTGAAAACAGCATAAAAAATAGAAAAAATTTTAATACCATTTATTTTGTTCCTGATTATAAATTGGTATATTTTAGCATTATTTATGTAAAAATTTCCTTGACTTTAACGAGCATAAACCTTTGTTTGTATATAATGAACCATGCATTTAAATATTGAGTGGTTGGCTATTTTAGATTCAGAGATGAAAAAACAGTATTTTTTAGATTTAAAAGCTTTTATAGAGTCTGAATATAAACGCAAAACAGTATTTCCAAAATATGACAATATATTTAGAGCCTTTGATTTGACACCACCTGAGAAGGTAAAAGTTGTGATTATTGGTCAAGATCCATATCATGGAACAAATCAAGCAAATGGCTTAGCTTTTTCTGTTTGTGATGAGTGCAAAATCCCACCATCATTAAAAAATATTTTTAAAGAATTAGTTGATGATATAGGATCTCAAACTATCACATGTGGAGATCTCACTCAGTGGGCAGAGCAGGGTGTTTTACTTATAAATAGTGTTTTAACAGTAGAATCAGCCAAGGCAAACTCTCATAAAAATATGGGATGGGAAATTTTTACAGATGCACTTATCAAAAAACTCTCGTTTGAGTATAAAAATATTGTTTTTATATTGTGGGGAAATCCATCTCAAAAAAAAGAGATTTTGATAGATACAACTAAACATCTCATCTTGAAAGCTCCACACCCATCTCCACTATCATCGTACCGAGGTTTTTTTGGTTCTAAGCCCTTTTCAAAAGCAAATAGCTATCTTGTGTCTCATAATAAAAAAGAGATAGATTGGTGTCTTAGGAATTGAAAAATTTTTAATTTTGTCGATGTTACACATATGAAAAAAACTTTAATATTTTTTATTTTCTCCTTAGTGCTTTTAGTTTCTGGGTGTTCAAGTAGGTCTTGTTATGTTGAAGATAGATGTAAGCAAGATATTGAAGTAGATAGTTGCTTCAAAGGTTCTAGTGTGGATAGTTCTGTGCAAGATGGTGGTGCAGTTATAAAAGATATTGTAAATTCTGCCATAGATAAACTGCTTGAAAACAGAAATATTACTAATATAAAAAATTCTTCTATAGCTATAGCATCATTTGTAAATTTGGATGATTCTGATAGAAGATCTCATTTAGGGAATGTATTGAGTGAAAATATGATACATGAGATGCATCTAAAAGGATATTTGGTAGTAGACTATAAAACACTTCAGAGTGCTACTATTAAGACGAGATATACCTTAGTAGGAACATTTACTAAGTATAAAAACTCAACACTTGTAAATGCTAGAATAGTTGATTCAAAAACTAAGATAGTCCTATCTAGTACTCAATTTCTCATCTCTCAAAGAGTAGTGAGACAGATAGCTCCAAAGGGACTTTTTATTCCTGATTTTTAAATCTGAATTTTGCCATTACAGGTAGATGGTCAGAGTATCCTCTTCCCTTGTGCTTTGGAACTCTTGCCCTTGAGACTTGCCATCTGTAAATCTGCTTCTTTTTAAATAGGTATCTTTTATCTAAATTTTTGATGGAGTTATTTATGTAAGATATACCACTTTTGTTTAGTAGTGATTGCGATATCAAGATATTATCTAGTGCTTCTTTTTTACCCTTAAAGATATAGCTATATCTACTTTTTTTATCTGTGTCATACCAAAGGTTATAGAAGTTTTTTTCTTCATATTTGACATGTGGAAAATCTTGTGTCTGTTTTAGAGTTCTTAAGAGATGATTGATACCGGTTTTTCCATGTGTATCATTATGTCTTCGTTTTCGTTTAAATTTTATATACTCTTCATAATCAGAGTTGAAATCTCCAAGTAAAACTATGTTTTTGTCATAACCGAGTTCAGAAATCCTCTTTCTTAAGACCTTTGCAGATACTATCCTCATGCTTTCAGGTCCTGATTTTGCTTTCCAGTGATTTATAAATAGATAGAGATCATTGCCTGCTACTGTAAGTTTAGTTTCCAAAATATTTCTATATTCATACGATGAAGTGATTTGCAGTTCTTTAGTATAAATAAATGGTATTTTACTCAGTATCGCTACATTGATAGCGGTGTTTTTTCTATCTGCTATTTTATAGTATTGATAATATAAACCATTTTGTTTAAGGATAAACCTGAGATCTTTAAGAGCCTTGAGTGAATGGATCTCTTGTAGGGCGATTATATCTGCGTCTATATCCTGTATAACTTTAGAGATATTTTGTAGTTTTATCTTATAGTTTTTTTTGTTCCAAAGAGAGGGAGTGTGTGGTTCATACTCTTTATATTTATAGCCTTTTTTTTCTAAATCGAAAAGATTTTCTACATTGTAAGTTGCTATTTTCAAAATCCTATCTCCTAGAAGTGCAGCAAAAAAGATGCTAAATATAAATAGATATCTCACTAACCTATGCCGTTTAACCTAAGAAGATTTTGTGGATTTGGTTTGGCTCCCATTAGCTCTTTAAAGTAATCATCCATACTTTTTGCACCACCACCACCAAGAACTATATCAAAGTATTTTTTAGCAGTTTGAGAACCAAATATACCCTCATCAACTACACTGAAAAATAGATCAGCACTTAAAACTTCCGCCCACTTATAGCTATAGTACCCAGCAGCATAACCACCTGCAAATATATGTGCGAAACCATTTTGAAACTTGTTGTAAGATGGTGTTTTTATAAGAGCAGTCTCTTTTCTTATGCTATCGAGTAGATTTTGGACCTCATCACCTTTATGTACTTTTGTATGAAGTTTAAAGTCAAATATGGAAAACTCTAACTGTCTAAGCATACCAGAAGCTGAGAGAAAGTTTTTACTCTTTACGAGTTTTTTTATCATCTCATCTGTAATGGTTTCACCCGTTTTATAGTGAGTTGCAAAAAGTTTCAAAACCTTAGGCTCATAGGCAAAGTTTTCTAAAAATTGTGATGGAAACTCTACCGCATCCCACTCTACACCATTGACTCCGCTCACCTCATTTTCATCTACACTGCTTAACATGTGATGTATCGCATGTCCCATCTCATGAAAAAGAGTTACTACATCATCATGTCTTAAAAGTGATGGATTTGTTTTGCTAGATGGTGGAAAGTTACAAACGACAAATGCGGATGCAAGTTGTTCTTCACCATCTTCATCTTTGGCATGTGATTGCCAGTTATGCATCCAAGCACCACCTCTCTTGCTTTTTCTAGCTTCAAGGTCTAAGTATAGTCTAGCTCTTAGTTTATCATCCACATAAAGATTGTAAGAGCTTGCTTTTTTATCCCAAAGTAGCTCTTGCACTTTTTCAAATTTTATACCAAATAGTTTGTTTAAAAATCCAAACATACCCTCTACTACACTCTTTTGCTCAAAGTATGGACGGTAAAGCTCTTCATCTAAGTCATATTTTTCTTTTTTAAGAAGTTCGCTATAGTAAGCACTATCAAAGCTTTGTAGAGGTGAATTAGCCATTTTCTGAACCTCTTTTAACTCCTCTTTGGCTTGCTCTTTTGACTTTGCTATGAGAGTTTGCAAAAAATCTATAACACTATCTTCATCTTTAGCCATCTTAGATTTTAGAGAATACTCAGCATAGTTGTTAAAACCTAAAATTTTGCTCATCTCATCTTTTAATGCCAGTAGCTCATCTATGATTTTGGCATTTTGAGGAGCTCTAGTTACGAAAGCTTTGTAGAGTTCTTCTCTTATCTTTGCATTTTTCCCATAGGTCATATAGGCGATATATGATGGCATTTGAAGTGTAAATCTGTACTTTGTTACTTCATCCTCTTTAAAGCTTGCACTCTCTATATCACTTTGCGGTAAGCCCTCAACATCTTCTACATGTGGAGTGATATATTCATAGGCGTTAGTTGCATCTAAAAGGTTTTGGGAGAAGTTGTTTGATAGCTCACTTTTTCTTATATTTATCTCTTGAAGTCTTGCTTTTAACTTTTCATCTAGATGCGCTCCACTTAGTTCAAAGTTTAAAATATTTAACTCTAAAACTCTTTTTTGCTCGAAGTTCAGTGAGTCTTGTTCATTTTTTTCTATGAATTTATAGGCATTATAAATATCTATATTTTGAGATAAAAGTGTAGAGTATTCTGTGATTATAGGGAGTGAATCAGCATATATTTTTTGAGTTTCATCTGAGTTGTTTACAGAGTTGAGGTGTGAGAGAGGGGTGAAAAAAAGCTCTAGTCTTTCTTCCATCATCTGCATAGGTTTTACAAAGGAGGCATAAGTTTTATGCTCTACTAGTAGTAGTGTATCTATCATCTCATTGTTTAACTTTATACGGTTGTTTAAATCATCTATAAAACTGTCTAAATCTACTTTAAACTCTAAAAATCTACTCATATTTATCTATCCTAAATTTTTTGTTTATTTTAGCTTTGTTTTGATAATGCTTGGGTTATGAGTGATGTTTGAATGAAGTTCGGTTTTGTTAAAAGGATGAATTTAAGTTACCACTCCAGTTAGTGATGACCAATAGCTTTAGTCCTCCTCATCTCGTTTCAATTTTATCGCATTGTATCTGTTTATAAGCATATCATCATACATGTCTGAAAGGTCTAGTAGTCTTTGTAGTGCTGTTCTTCCCTCTTTGAGTGTTAAAGATGAATCTACTATAAGGTAAGAGAGGTATATGATGTTTTCATTTATAGAAAACTGCAGGTAGGTAAGTTGCCTGTTTTCACTTAGTAAAAAATCATACATCTCATCTATATTTTCTTTTGGGATTGAGCATAGTTTTGAATCGCCAATGATGATGCCATTTTCATAATAGTTTATCTCTACTCTCGCACTACCACGGTCTACTCTCCAAGATGCTTGAGAGCGTCTAGCTAGAGTTACATTTATCTCAAGAGAGCTTAAAATCTCTTCAAGTAGTTTTGTAGCACCTGTTGGTTTATAGCCCTTTCTTCTTTGCTTTGCAGTTTCAAGTTTAGTGCCACACTCTGAGCAATAATCATTTTTTATATCTTTTTCTTTTATAAGGTTTTTACAAGATGGGCATTTTATGATGCTTGTATCATTAACAGCTTTAAAGTTTTGGATACTTTCTTGAACATAAAAATATGGAAGAGCAAAGCCTAGGTTATTTGCATTTTGGATTATAAAAGTATTGACACCTATCACCTCTCCATCGACATTTAAAAGAGGACCACCACTATTTCCAGGGTTGATAGCAGCATCTATCTGGATATATTCTAAGTCATCTTGCAACCTTGAAGCCTTAGAAACAATACCCTCTGTTGCTGTATAGTTTAGACCATAGGGGTGTCCTATGGCTATAGTAGTATCTCCATCGTTAATGGACTTTGATGAGAGTGTCAGTGGGTTTTGTAAAACTTCAAATTTTGAGCATATAAACGCTAAATCATAATCAGAATCATCATAAATCACCTTTGCAATAGTTCTTTTAATCTGTTTAGAACTTATCACAACCTCTTTAAGCCCACCCACTACATGTGAATTGGTGATAATCAAGTCATCTATGATAAATCCTGTTCCGGTTCCATAGGGAGTCATAATCTGTATAATATTATCGACATAGGTATCAAGTATCTTTTGAGTATTCATCATATCTCCTCAAAATTTAGGTGTTTTAGTTGAAGTAAGAAACTGTTACTAAGTTCATTCATGGATGAGAAGTTGAGTTCATCTGAAAAACTCTCCAAAGATTTATACTGGTTTTTATTTGGTATAATCGCTTCATCAATCTTTGATACAATCGTTTTCTTTGCAAAGGTTTTAGTCTGTTCATCATAGAGAGGGACATAATCAAGTGCTTTAAAAAATGATGGATTTTGAATCTCTACTAAGATATGTATAAGTGATTTTACAACTGGATTAAGCCCGTAGTTATAAAGCATATAAAAAGATATATAGTTATATATAGTTGGAATAATCTGAGTGTAACGGTTCGTTTTATACCATCGAATCTTTAAAAGTGATTCACTTATAAAGTTACTTATCTCCTCTTGAGAACTTTTCTCCATAGTATTGAAAGTATATTTTGCACTATAGAATTTTTTACTAAAGTCTTCAAATTTCATCTTTTTCAATCTCTCTATATAGACTCTTAGTTCATCATTTTTGAACTCTGTTGATGTTGAATCATCACTAAAATATATCTGTATTTTTTTACTTATTTTTTGGTATATCTCACATTTTGGAACCAAAAGATAATCGATTTTAAATAAAATATTTAGATATAAAAATGCTTGCATCCCAGCATTGTCATTTGTAGGAAGTGTGAGTATCTTCGCTTCAAGAGTATCTATCCACTTATGTAGATAATCGTATTTTATCTCAAGTTCTTCTTGAGATAACTTCACTATATGTTTGGTATCTTCAAGCATGATATCGCTAAACTCATTTTTCATATACTCTTTGTCAAAATCTGCATTGAGTGCTATCTCTCTTAGAGGAAAAAAGATTTTTTGTGGAGAAACGACAATGTTATCATGATGGAGTTTTAGTTTTATATATTCACTATCACTAAAATAGTAAGCGTAAGTTAGTTGATAGTTTCTCTCTAACATGTAGCGTTTAAGAGCAACTCCAGCAGAGTCTGTTTTAATCATAATAACTTCAGCATAAAGATTTTCTTTTGTGACTATCCCTGTTACTTTGGCACTACCTTGATAGAGGGTAAAGTGGAGTTTATCTTCTGTAAGTTTTGTTATGATATTTTCATTTGAATCATCACCAAAATAGTTTTGAAGGGACTCAAAAAAGTATTGGTATGCTTTTAAAATATCTTGTGATTCAAACGCCTCATAAGATTTGTTAAAAAGCTCCTCCTCATTGGGAGATATAGTAGCATTGATGCCTCTACCAAATGAGTGACGCAGTTGTGTTGTTTTGTTATAAAAAAAATTTAGCCAGTTCATTCAGTCACTTTGTATAATTTATGGTCTCTTACTTAGAACCGCCATTATAATTAAAACACCCTTATAAAAAGCCAATAGACATCTTGTAAAACCTGATGATTGCCTTTGTAGCTCTGACCCTATTTATGATATAATGACCTCAAAACTTTCACAAAGGAATAAAATGACAAACATTGTTAAATATCTGCAAGGGGGGGGGAGCCATCTAAGTAATCTCTGTGCAAATAGACTCACCCTAGCACCCTTTCTAAACCTTCCTAAAATACTTATGCTACTCCTCTTTGGTCTTACACTAAGCTTAGATGCATCAGTAAAAAAAGTAACAGGTAGTTTTATAACAGTTGCAGAAGCAGGAACAACTTATGTAGGTGACTCTTCTGAGCAAACTTACTATATAAACTCATCCACAGAAGCAGGTGCAATGATCCGTATCATAGATAAAACTGGAAACAACACCATAAAACTTGCAAGTGGACTAAGAATCACATCTTCAAAAGTAGTACATAATGAGTTAGTTCTTACTCTGAGTAATGGGGCTATAGTAAACATAAGAGGTGCTGATAACTTTAGTTATATAGCTAATGGCAGAAGGAGTTTTTCAAGCTTTGTAACATCTACTCTAGGTTTATCATCTGTTCCAGATGAAGGGGAGAGCGTAGCTAATGGTGGTTCTGCTTATATACCATACCCTTATTCGTCACCAGCACCATCGCCTACCGATGCATCAACAACACTAACTGCGCCAACACTTAGCTCTAAAACAAATACAACTATAAATCTCACACTAGGAACATTTACAGATGCAGATGGAACACAAAATGTAACAGTGAAGCTATACGATAACCCTGCCCTAACAAACTTAGTAGCTACAGATGCAGCGGGTAGTTTTACAGTACTCAGTGCGAGTACAAGCTACTACGCAGTGACTACAGGAGAAGCAAAAAATGGTGCTAGTGGAGCATGGGAAGTGAAAAGCTCTAGTGCCTTAATAACAGCTACTGATGCAAATGACTCCACACCCGATGCCTTTAGCTTTATTGACCAAACAGATGTAGCCTTAAGTACTCCTATAGAATCAAATACCATAACAGTAGCAGGGATAAACATAGCATCAGCTCTATCGGTAACAACAGGTGAGTACCAGATAAACGGCGGAGCATGGAGTAGTGCAAATGCAACTGTTAACAATGGCGATATACTTAAAGTAAGACACACTTCATCAGCAAGTGTTGCAACAGATACAAATACTAGCCTTACTATAGGAGGAGTGTCTGATACATTTACATTAACAACTGTTGCAAACACAGCACCCACTATAACTTCAAGTGCTACAGTAGATAGTGCAGAGAATCAAACAGCAGTGATTACAGTAACTGCAACAGATGCTCAGAATGATACAAGAACTTATACACTTACAGGGGGAGCTGATCAAGCATTTTTTGAGATAAACACAACTTCAGGGGTTTTAACATTTGAAAATGCACCTGATTTTGAAACTCCAGCAGATAGTGATGCAGGTAATGACTATGTTGTAGAAGTAACAGCAACTGATGATGGTGCGGGGACATTGAGCGATAGTCAAACTATAACTATTAGTGTTACAGATGAAGTAGAAGCAGGATTAACAGAGCTTTACATAAAATCAGCAGTATACGATAACAACCGTACAGGTACAACAGCAGATGATAAACTCTACATCTACTTCAACAAAACTATAGATGAAAACTCTATAGCAGTAGATACAGGTTCA
>JAYEGN010000075.1:0-3541 GCA_034659115.1 Campylobacterota bacterium | reverse complement strand
GTTTTACTATCTCTTTTGATAATTTTATTACATCCTTACCTTTTATACCACTTCCTAAAAGTATCGCAACTAATTCATAATCCTTAAGTGATTTAGCACCTTTAGATAGCAGTTTTTCTCTTGGTTTATCAAAATTGTTTAGTTCGTTTATAGTTTTCATAGAGCAATAATAGATTAAATTCTTATTTTTTAATGAAAGTATGTCAATCTGCAATGTTTTTATAATATAAGGTAGTGAATTACCTTCTTTTTTTAGAGTGATAGTATAAGCTTACCGATAAAATAGATGAACCTCTAACATCTGCAAGGAAATTTAATTGGAATATAGAAGTTAGTGGAGATACAGCTTTAAATATTTTAGGTTTATCTACTCAAGTTGCTGGAAAATACATATCTTAGCAATGGTTCAAATAAAAACTATACATTAGAAAATAACACGACAATAGAGTTTAAAAAATCATCTTTAAAAAATATAGGTTTTAAATACAAAGAGAGTTCACTTATAGTTCAAGCACTAAGGACTTTGGGTAAAGATAGAGTTGATGAAAACATTATAAAATCTATAAGAGAACAAATAGAACCAAATAAATTTTAAAAAATACTTAATGATACAAAATCCTCTACTGTGTGAATTTATGAAACTATCAAAAAAATTTGTAAGGATGGTGCAGATGAATAAGGTAGCACAACTCTCTGAAAGCCAGAGAGACGACATATTTCAAGGGGGGGGGAACATTAATATATGTTTAATATTAATAGTAATACAATTGTTTATTGTTTTAATAAGGATTCATTATGTTCGGTCAAAATATTGGTTTAATTAAATCTGAAAATCGAGAACTAAAGAAAAAAATAGAGTTGTTAGAAGATGAGAATAGTACCTTTAAAATGGAAAAAAATAAAGTTAAAGATATTATAGAAGTAAACTATTATGAATAGTACGAGAAATGTTATACCTGTTTTTAGGTGGGCCAGTGCTAATGCTGATGCGACTGTAGTAGATAGGATTTTAGTAAAAATTCTCCCAGAAATTTTAAATAGTTCTAAAAACATAACTAGGGAGTTGATTGAAAGTAGCCAAATTATAGAAGTTGATCTCTCATTGTATGATTTAATTAAAAAGACTGCTGAAGGTATTGTTGGTAGTTCTTTTAAGGAGTTGTGATGTTTGATATAAATGATTATAAATTTGATACACAACACAACTACTTAGAGATTGGTGGTGAGGCTATGATTTTTCATTGTCATCACTACATCACAAATCTTCAAAGAACTATTTTAGATGCCGAATATATCGATAGTAAACTCTTTTTAATAGGTAGTGCTGCTGATGCTCTTTACAATCAGCTAAGTAATCTATGTGATGGATTAAGCATTGATGCATCCAAAGAGATGGCAGAGGATATATATAAAACTTTTGGGTATGGTCTTATCGATTTAAGTTCTATGGATGAAAATGGAATAGAATTGACTACCACTAGCTCATTTTTCTCAAAAACTTGGAAACAGAAATTTGGTCAGAGTGAAAAACCTGTAGATTATTACACTTCTGGTTTTTTAGCAGCAGCTTTTGCCGTTATCTATAAAAAAGAGTTAAAAGAGATATGTGCTGATCAGATAGAGTGTATGGCATGTGGAGATGATAAAAATAGTTTTAGCGTGAAGCTAGCAGAGTGTAATTTTGCTACATATCCAAAAAAACAGCCAACTGTGTTTAATGAAACACCAAAAGTTAAAATAGATTGGGAGCATGAAGATGTCGTAACAGACGCTTTTTTAGGTGCTCATGCTACTATGATTGGCAATGAAGATGGGTTAATTCCAGCATTTGGGGTTTACCTTGTAAGAAATCAGAGTGATTATGTAAACAGACTACAGTTTGAATTTGTGAAACAGATGACAGAGGTTGCAGGAGATTATGGTGTTACTTTAGCAGGTGAACTACTTATGGAAGCTGGTCATGCATGTGGATTCTTTACCTATGGTGGAATTATGACTTCACCTGAGTGGGAAGGTGCAGTTAAACCATACCTCAAAACAAAAGAGGATTGGATAAAAGCACTCGCTGCACTAGTAAACACTATGGGATGGGGTTATCACACGGCTGTTGAACTCAGTAAAGAGAGAGCTGTATTTAGAAACTATAATGATTTTGAAGATTTAAGCTATATCCGTATGTATGGTAAAAATGATTATCCGATTCACTGGGCAAATAGTGGAGGCTTTACTGGTTTGATGCAGTTGGTTTATAACACTGACCTTATAAATGGTGAAAAAATTAAAACCGAGGAGGGCTTTAGAGAGATGAGACGCTCAAAAGTTGGATATAACACAAAAATGACAAAAGGTATCTCCTGTGGGGATGATTTCTTAGAAGTAGAGGTCTATTTATAAAAAATTATGAAAACATTTAACACATATTATACAGATGAAAAAGATTTAGAAGAGTTTATATCTACAAACAGCATAAAAGACTCTTCATCTCTGCTTATTCAAGTTTTTACAGCTAAAAATGATAAAAATTTCATACAAAGTGTGACAACTCAAATAGATAAATTTTTGCCAAACTCATTTTTAATAGGTTCTACAACAGATGGAGAGATAAAAGATGGTGATGTGACGACTGGGCATACTGTAATATCATTTTCTCTATTTGAAAACTCCGCATTAAAAATTTTTATCTCAAATGAGTTTGAAAATTATAGAGATGCAGGTGAAAAATTAGCAACAAATTTAATAGAACCCAATACAAAAGCCATTATATCTTTTATAGATGGGATTGGCAGTAATGGGGAAGAGTTTTTAAATGGTATATCCTCTATAGATAGTAGTGTTATTGTCGCTGGTGGCTTAGCTGGGGATGGTGCTAGATTTGTATCTACTTATATTTTTACAAAAGAGCATGTATTCTCAAGAGGTGTAGTTGGGGTCTCTTTAAACTCTGAGGTTTTAAAGATATATAGTGATTATAGTTTTGAGTGGTTACCTATTGGGGTAGAGTTGCACATTACTAAAGCAGTAGATAATAGAGTTTATACTATTAATGATAAAACTGCTTACGATACTTATGCATACTATTTTGGTGAGGATATCGCCAAAATGCTTCCTGCTGTCGGGATAGAGTTTCCTCTTATAATTAAAAGAGATGGAATCAATATAGCAAGGGCAGTAGTGGCAAAAGAAGATGATGGTTCTCTCATTTTTGCTGGAAACTTGCATGATGGTGATATTGTAATGTTTGGATATGGTGATAGTGACGCTATATTGGCTCGTGTAGATAAGCACTATAATAATTTTTTAGATAAATCCATTGAATCTATTTTTATTTACTCTTGTATGGCTCGAAGAAGATTTATGCCAAAAACAATCTGCAGAGAGACAAAACCCTTTAATGCTATAGCTCCAACAAGTGGATTTTTTACTTATGGAGAATTTTATAGTAGCGATAGAAAAGAGCTTTTAAATCAAACTATGACAACTCTGGCTCTGAGTGAAAGTGATGCATCCAAAGAGCAGATTGTTGTGCTGGATGACAACAGAG
>JAYEGN010000074.1:0-16684 GCA_034659115.1 Campylobacterota bacterium | reverse complement strand
TTGTATATTATTTAGAAAATAAACTTTGAAACTTAGGATTCATGATAATATCGTTGTTTAGTTTTTGAGATGCTACCAAAATACCACTTAAACCCAAATAATTTCATAGTATAAATTCCACTCTTACCAAAATTTAAATCTGAAGTGCAATTTTTGAAACCCCCAAATTTTTCATTAAGCCCCATTTTTGCTAGAATGAAAAAAATATTAAAAGTAAAACTTATATTAAATATAACTTAATTACATCTACTAAACAATACAAATAATCGTTATCACTTGTATTTTAGATATAATCCAATAAAATTATTTCAAAGGTTGGCTGTGGAAAACTCTAAACAATTAAATCCAAGATCACTAGAACATATGCCTATACAGTTATTTGCCATAATCATGGGACTTTCTGGAATGGCGATAATGTTTGCTAAGGGCTACCATCTTTTAGATATACCTTATTGGATTTATCTAACTATACTTTTTATAGATACAGCTCTTTTTCTTATCATATTTACAGCATATATGTTTAAAGTGCTTTTATATCCACATGCCGTAAAAAAAGAGTTTAAACACCCTATAAAAAGTTCATTTACAGCAGCAATATCTATAAGTTTTTTATTACTCTCTATCGCTTATTATGACTTTGCCCCTACTCTTTCTATACTTCTTTGGTATATTGGAGCACCTTTACAACTGCTCTTTACATTATATGTTATGAACTACTGGATACATAATGAACTAAAAGTTGTACATAGTAATCCCGCTTGGTTTATCCCAATAGTTGGTAATGTTTTAGTCCCTATTGTTGGAGTTGAAGCTGCTCCAATCTATATATCACTATTTTTCTTTGCTTTAGGTATATTCTTTTGGATAGTTTTATTTACTATTACCATAAATAGAATTGTGTTTCATCACCCTCTTGCAAAAAAATTAGTACCAACATTTTTTATTTTAATCGCTCCACCAGCAGTAGGTTTTGTGAGTTACTTTAGAATAACAAATGGTAGTATAGATATGTTTAGCATGTTTTTATACTTTGTGGCACTATTTACACTATTTTTACTTCTGTTTATGATAAAAATGTACGATATAAAAGAGTTTTTTATATCATGGTGGGCATATACTTTCCCATTGGCTGCTATCACCATAGCAACACTCATGATGGAGATGGCTTTTCATAATAGTTTAACATATTTTGCATCTATGGGTCTTATCATTTTAACAACCGTTGTAGTTTTGTTTGTAACATTTAAAACTATTCAAGCTTATAAAGCAGAAAAAATTTGTATCAAGGAAGATTAATGAATAATAAATTAGCAATTTTTGTAGGTGTAATTCTAGGCTTTGTGTTTAGTATATTTATATTTGGTATAGCTTTTAAAGTAGCTGCCCCAACGATGTTTTTTAAAGAGATAACATCAACATATGATTTTGATAAAACAGTAAAACTAATTGAGACTAGGATAAATCAACAAGATGGTTGGCATGTGACAACGATTATCAACCAACAACAAGAAGTTTTAGAAGATGGTGGCGAAGATGTCGGCAAAGTTAAAATTATTAAGTTTTGTAATGGTAAACTCTCTGGCGAAATGTTAATGGCAGATGAGAGTAAGTTTATGGCAGCAAAAATGCCTCTTAGTATATCTGTATATGAGACAAATAACGGTCAAGTTGTGATAGGCTTAATGAATGGTTATGTGATGGCAAGACTCTTCTCTGGAACGAGAGAGGGTGAAATTATGGAAAAAGTTGTTAGAGATATGGAAGAAATTTTAGGCTTTACACACTTTAGATTTACAATATTTTAAAAAAGGATAATTAATTATGATGCCATTTTCAGATGAAGAGATATATGAAGCAGTAAAAAACAATATACCAAAAGTTAGTCAGTATGTAAATTCACATGGTGGAGGGATAACTCTTGTTGGTGTAAAAGATGGTAGTGTTTATATAGAGTTAATTGGTGCTTGTTCAGGTTGTTCAATGAGTCTTATGACAACAAAAATGGTTGTTCAAAAAGAGTTAAGAGCATTAATACACCCAGAGTTAAATGTTATAAATATTGATGGAACACCAGAAAACAAAGTTCCTCAAGATGCTTATACAGCATAATTTTTAAATGGAAGCGATAAATATACTCTCAATCATTACAATAGCCTTTTTAGGTTCATTCGGACACTGCATAGGGATGTGTGGTGGAATTATCATAGCTTATAGTAGCACTAAAATAGAAGATAACTGGTCTAAACCAAAACAAGCAACAGCACATATACTTTACTCAATAGGTAGAGTATTTACCTATGTAATTTTAGGTGCTATGTTTGGTTTTCTTGGTGGTGTTGCTATGTTTAATAACCTTGCAAATGGCTCTTTACTTATACTTGCTGGTGTATTTATGGTTTTAACTGGATTATCTTTATCTGGACAAATAAAATTTTTAACAATAATAGAACACTCCATGTCTAGTTCATCTTGGTATAAAAAATGGTTTCGTGAACTTCTACATACCAAATCACTATTTAGTTTTTTTGTTTTAGGTATGTTAAATGGTTTGCTTCCATGTGGTTTAGTCTATTTCTTTGCAGTAACTGCTGCAAGTACAGCCAGTCCCCTCTATGGAGCTTTTGTTATGCTTATCTTTGGATTAAGTACCATCCCTGCTCTATTTAGCTTAGGCTTTTTTGTAGGTTTATATAAAAATGGTAAGCTTAGGAACATCATGATAAGACTAGCTGCAGCAAGTGTAGTTATTTTTGGAATATACACAGCATATCAAGGCTATGAATATATAAGATACCCACACAAATCTATTAGCGAATGTTGTGAATTTGATCCAGATGCAGAGAATATAAAATAACTTTATATTCTCACATCTATAAAAGGAGTTACTTTTGTGTATCAGTATCTCTATTAGTCCCTTTACCTCGACCTTGTCCTTGACCAAAACCTGAACCATCTAATTTACATGCTCCGTTATTTTGCATTCTACGACTACCTCCAGAACCATCTCTCATTCCATTACCATTTCCACGACCTCTTCTCATGCCGTTACTATTTCCGTTTCCTCTACCTTGGTTATTTCCTCTCATAATTTATCCTTTAAAATTAAGTTATATGAACATATATGCAGAATTATAACGAACATATGTTCAAAAGTCAAGTAGTTTCAAAATATCTATCTCTTGACTTTTGAACATATGTTCGATAAAATCTAAAAAAAGAGTTGATATTTAGAATTTAGGAAAAAATTTGATAGGAAGAAGAAGAAAAAATCGAAATATAGATGCTGATCTTACAGAAGTTTGTTTTAAGCCATGTGGTGTTGAGGGAAAATCACTTGAAAAAATTGTTATCTACGAAGATGAGATGGAAGCAGTTCGTTTAGCAGACCTACAATCTCTGTATCAGCAAGAGTGTGCAGATAAGATGCATATATCAAGAACCACTTTTTCAAGACTTGTAGAATCAGCTAGAAAAAAAATAGCCGATGCCCTAGTAAACCAAAAAGCAATTCGTGTTCAGATTAGAGATTAAACCTTTTTAACTTTGCTAACTCTATCAAGCATAAAAGCAAATGGGATAGCACAAAATGCTAAAAATGCAGCGATCTCGTAAGTATGATTTAAGCCCATAGAATCTCCATAAATACCCATCAATAAAACAACAATAGAACTGATACTAAAGTTAATACTCATATATAAACTATTTACAAAAATAGGCATTTTAGTATCAACTTCATGAATTACAGCAAGCAAAACAGGACTGCTTGAAAATATAAATAGCCCTAAAAGTGCTAAAACTGGAAACATCGTGTATATAGAATCACAAAATAAAAATGCTGTCATACTTAAGGCTGAAGCAGTTGAAGTAACAACTAGCATATTTTGTCGCCCTATTTTATCTGAGATTGAACCGGAGAGAAAAGTTCCAATAACTCCAAAAAATTGTAAAACCGATAAGGCAATACTCGCATACCACAAACTAAAATCATTTTGAGTTAAATATACTGCTAGGTAAAGAGTAGTTGCCATCTTCATAGCTGATTGAAAAAGCATATATCCACCCATCACACCAAAAAGAGGTAAAAACTCTTTTATTACCCCAATAGCATCACCTTTTTCTGCTTTTTTAGTGTATTTTTTTTGCATTTTAAAATCTTTGAGCCTATAATAAAGTATAAGTGAAGCTATAAAACCAAAAGGCATTAATCTCCAAGTTCCCTCTAATCCCCAAAGTGATATTCCTGCTGTTATCATAAGTGGAGCAATGGTTCTTGCTAGTTCTCCACCAACCATATATAAACTCATACCCATCCCAATTTTATCACCAGATGAGGCTTTTATAATCCCAGGTGATGGAATATGAAAAAGGGTAGAACTAATCCCAGAGATAATAAGTAAAATAATTAAAATCTCATAAGATGGGGCTAATCCAAGCAAACTCATGACCATAGCAGTTAAAGCAGGTGAGAGGATTACAAAATATCTAGCATCTGTTCTCTCAGCTAAAAGTCCAAAAAATGGGTTTAAAAGTGATGGTAATTTTCTTGCAATATCTAAAAAAGCGACTAAATATAAAGAGATTCCTAGTTTCTCAATTAACAAAGGTAAAATCGGTGCTAAAAATGATGAATAAGTATCGTGAGCTAAATGGGCTAAAGAGATAGTTCCCACTTGTATTTTGTTAAATTGTTTTGACATTAAACTCTTATCTCCTTAGATTTTGAACATATGCCCAAAATTATGACAAATATTTTATATATTGTCAATATTAATTGACTTAGATTAGTAATATTAGCTAAAATACGAACATATGTTCATATATGAGGATTTAAATGAAAATTGTAGTAGCAGTAGATAGTGATAAACAAACAATTATAAAAAGAACAGGTCAGGCTATCTATTTTGCTATCTATGAAGATGATAAAGTTATAGATTATATATCAAATTCTCAAGATGAAAAAGAACACCATGATATGACACAAACACAACACACAAATGCTCATAAAAAAAACATTACTAAACTTCAGGGGTGTGATATTATACTTGCTCAAGCAGTTGGAGAAAATATGAAAGCTGCCCTAGATTCTATAGGATTAAAGATTAAAAAAGTAAGAAAAAAAGATGGCTTAACAGCAGATGAAGTTGTTAAAAACTTTTTAAACAATAATATATAGGTTAAGATTTTGCTAATTATAGGTGTAATCAAGCATGCCATAATGATAACTAGCTTCATCTTAATTATGTTGCTAGTTATCGAATATATAAATGTTCAAACAAGAGGAGAGTGGCAAAAAAACCTTAAAAAAAGTCGTTTTGGACAGTATATTTTAGCAGCAACCTTGGGTGTACTTCCTGGTTGTTTAGGTGCTTTTACTGTTGTTTCACTATATTCTCATAAAATGCTTAGTTTTGGTGCTTTAGTTGGTGTTATGATAGCTACAAGTGGTGATGAAGCCTTCGTTATGCTTAGTATGTTCCCTGAAACTGCCCTTTGGATTAATCTTATTTTATTTGTTTTAGCTATTATAGTTGCTTTTTTAGTTGATACTGTTTTTAAAGATAAGAACTATTTTCAAACAGATTTACAACATGAATTTGAATTACATCAAGAAGAAAAATGTAGCTGTTTTAATAAAGGTGGGATTGTCAAACAACTCAAAAACATGACATTTCACAGAGCTTTTTTACTAACAATGTTTGGGGTTTTTCTTTTAGCAATTCTCTCATCAGTTCTTGGTGGAGACACATGGGACTGGAAAAAAATCACTTTTACTATAGGCTCAATAATTTCACTTTTTATTATCATAACCGTACCAGATCACTTTTTAGAAGAGCATCTTTTTCAACATGTAATTAAAAAACATCTACTTAGAATATTTTTATGGACATTTTCAGCCCTTTTAGTTGTACATATCATAGAACATTATCTTGATATAAGACAGTGGCTTCAAGATAACACAACAACTCTTTTGATTATTGCAACAGCAGTTGGTATAATTCCAGAATCTGGTCCACATATGGTTTTTACAACTATGTATGCTCAGGGACTTATCCCATTTGCTGTTTTATTGGCTAGTTCAATATCACAAGATGGTCACGGAAGCTTACCACTACTTGCTGTATCAACTAAAGTTTTTATCTATTTAAAACTTATCAATGTTTTTATAGCTTTAGTTGTTGGTGGCTTACTTATTTACTTTATAAGAACTTAAATTAATTAGGAAATTTAATGAATATTTCGATGAATCAAATTGCCACAATAAAATCACCATTTTGTGACTTAAAAAACATGCCTGTTCAACCAAGGGGTGCAAAAGATACTTATGCGACTATTGAGTTTAAAGATAAGTTTAGTGATGGACTAAAAGATTTAGATGGGTTTAGTCATGTTTATCTTATATATTATTTTCATAAAATAGATAAGCACAAGCTTAGTGTTATCCCATTTAATGATAAAACAGATACTCCAAGAGGTGTATTTTCAACAAGAACTCCTATGCATCCAAACTCCATAGGTTTATCTGTAGTTGAACTTGTTAGCGTAAAAGATAATATAGTAACTATTAAAGGGATAGATATTCTTGATGGGACACCTCTTCTTGATATTAAACCATATATTGAAAACTTTGATAAGGTTGAGGGTGAAGTTAAAAGTGGATGGATGAAGTCTAGTAGTGATGAAGTTAGTTCAATTCGTTCAGATGAAAGGTTTATAAAATGAGAATACTTTTTGATAACTATAATAACAATCCCACATGCCAAGCTCTTTGGGGTTTTAGTGCTTATCTAGAAGAGTATAAGCTTCTTTTTGACACAGGAAGTAATGGAAGAGTGCTTTTAAAAAATATGAAAGAGTTAGATATTGATGTTAAAGAGATAGAGTATATATTTATAACACATTCCCATTGGGACCATATCGGTGGGATAGATTCTATACTGGAATTAAATCCAAACATTACCCTTTTTATCCCCTCTTCTCTTTCAAAACATCTTATAAAAGATCTGAAAACTTTAGCAAAAGAGGTAATAATTTGTACTAAAAAGCCTCAGCATCTTTTTGATAAACTATACACTACTGGATTATTGGGCGATGAGATGCCTGAACAATCGTTAATCATAAAAGATGATGAAACAAAAGTTATAACAGGTTGTGGGCATTTTGGAATTCAAAATATTATTAGTGTGGCATGTGGAGTTATTGATAAAAAAATAGATTTTGCAATCGGTGGATTTCATCTTTTAAGAAGTGATGATGAAAAGATTTTAGACTCAATTGAAAGTTTAAAAAAACTAGGAGTTACAAAAGTTATGCCAACTCACTGTACGGGGGATAAGGCAATAGAGATGTATAAAGAAAATTTTAATAAAAACTATTTCGTAGGAGGAATAAAATGATTTTTAATTTAGATGATAACAAGATAAATGATAAATATAAACTAATGGCACAAACAATAATCCCAAGACCTATCGCTTGGGTTGTAACTGAAGATGAGGGTGTTATAAATATTGCACCTTTTAGTTACTTCATAGGACTCTCATCAGACCCAGCATCTGTACTTATTTCTGTTGGACACAAAGCAGATGGCATACCAAAAGATACTTTAGCAAATATACGAAAAAGTAAAAAATGTACTATCTGTATGGTTGATGAACAGAGTTTAGAAAAAATGCATTTTAGTTCAAAAGAGCTTGATAAAGATTTAAGTGAAGCAGATATTTTCAACATCGAAACTGAATCAATTTTTGAAAACTATCCAAATATAATTAAAAATGTTCCAGCTGCATATTTTTGTGAATTTAACCAAGAGATAGATTTAGGTGGTGGTTCTACTATTCCTGTTGTTTTAAATGTAAAACAAATCTATGTAAAAGATGAAAATATCACAGATAAAGATAGAATAACTATAGAGTTTAATCCAGTAGCTAGAATCGGTAAAAGTTACGCTTTTTTAGGCGATGAGATAGCTCCACCAAAGATTCCATAGATAAAAAATGTTTAGTTATAAAGATTATGAAAAATCATTAAAAATTTTGGGGATAGTATCTCGTTTTACCTCTAATGATTTAAAAAACAATTATCTTAAACTATCAAAAAAATATCATCCTGATATGCCACAAGGTGATAATGAAAAATTTAAAGAGATAAACGAAGCCTATAAAATGATACAAAAATATATTCAAAGTTATAGATTTGGTGTTGATGAAAAAGATTTTTATGAACAAAACCCATTTTTAAAAAAAGGTACGGATTGGTTTTATGATTTTTAAAAATATTTGAAGAACATAAAAAAATGTTCTTCAAAGATAGTTTAGTTTAAATCTGGTTTAGGAGTTTTATCAGTTGATACTGGAAGATTTGGATAAATAACCTCTGGTTTTCTACCATCTAATGCTTTCATAAAAGTCTCAATAGAACTAGCCTCTTTATCTGTTATCTTAATCCCTAGCTGAGTTTTTCCCATCTCAACAATAGCCTCTTTAAGACTCCAAATTCCACCATTGTGGTAATAAGGTGCAGTTTGTGTGATGTTTCTAAGTGTTGGAACTTTTACAAGTGCATTTTTATCACCTCTAAAATCACCTAAATCTCTATGTTTATATTTAGCAGTAATCTCAAATGACTGCATAGTTCCACCAAGAGCTATACCATTATGACAAGATACACAACCTTTATCTATAAAAGTTTTAAGACCCTCTTTCTCCTCTTTACTCATTGCTGAAGAACAACCATTCATAAAATCATCAAATTTTGATGGAGTAACTAAAGTTCTCTCAAATAAACCAATAGTGTCTGTTATAGTTTTAAAATCGACTTTCACATCTTTGCCATAAGCAATTTTAAAATCTCTTATATACTCAGGCATTGAAGTTACTGTAGCTACGACATGAGCAGGTGTTGCTGACATCTCAGGAGATGCTTGGATAGGACCTTGTGCTTGTGTTTCTAAATCAGGATCTCTACCATCCCAAAACTGTGAACCAAAGAACACTGCATTATATACAGTTGGAGAGTTAAGGTGATGAGGATTAGCAGTCCACTTATGACCAATAGCAGCAGCAACTCCATCATCTCCACCCTCTGCTAGATTATGGCAAGTATTACAACTAATAAGACCACTTTTAGATAATCTTGGATCAAAGAAAAGTTTCTTTCCAAGTTCAACCTTTTCGTCGGTAATAGGGTTTTTTGGATTATCTATTAACTTTAAAAGTTCTAAGCTAGACTCAGGGATAGGTTCTAAACCAGCTTCTTTAGCCTGATCTACTAAAGATGATGCTAAAAGTGAAGCAGTTGCTAATGCCGTTAGAGTAATTATTTTCATATATTTTCCTTGTATGATTTATAATGGTAATTATAGCAATAAATTCTTAAAAGAAAATAATTATCTTATAATATTCCTTATAAACTAAAAGATATTATTTATTAATATATCTAATTTTTATATTAAGTTTTAATTATGTTATAAAAGATACAATTTTATTAAATTTTAAAAAACAGAAGAAAAATATATGAAAAAAATTCTTGCAACGACAGCTTTAATAGCTACATTAATAACTCCAAATATCTTAAGTGCAGACCAAGCAAAAGGTTTAAATGTTTTAGTAAATTCAGGTGAACCTCAAACTCAAGCAATGGCTATGGTTTTATCTCTTATGACAATTAAAAAGCATAAAAAACAAGTTAACATTGTTCTTTGTGGTGCTGCTGGGGATTTAGCGGATAAAAATATCAAAGGTGTTCCAGTTAAAAGACCAAATGGTAAAGCACCATCAGCAAAACAACATTTAAAACTTTTAATCAAAAAAGGTGCAAAAGTAGCAGTTTGTCCTCTTTATCTACCAAATGCTAACAAAGACAAATCAATCCTTTTAGAAGGAATTACAGTAGCAAAACCACCAGTTGTAGCAGGAAGACTTTTAAATGAAGATTTTGCTAATATAACTTTCTAATAAATATTAATCTTGATAGTTGAATACTTACTCTACTTTTTTGTAACAACAACTCTTTCAACTATCTTTGCAATTGCAGGACTAGGTTCTGCCGTTGCTCTAGTTCCAACCCTAAATATAGTTGGCTTATCTTTTGACCTAGCTAGAGTAAGTGGACTTTTTGTAAACTCTATCTCTACAATCACTATAAGTATCTTAAATCTAAAAAAACAACTTTTTGATATGAGTTTTGTTGCTCCACTTGTTATTAGTTCTGTAATTTTAGCTTTTATTGGAGCCAAGATATCTTTAATGGTTGATGTTGAGATAGTAAAAACTATTTTTGGTGCCTCACTACTAATAATCGCATCTATGATTCTATTTTTTAAAGCACCACAAAATCAAAACTCTAAAAATTCTAAAATCATACTTATTTTTGCAGGTTCTATCGGTGGATTTTTTTCTGGTTTTTTGGGAATTGGCGGAGGTTCTATTATCTCCCCTATCCTTTTGCTTTTTGGTTATGATATTAAAAAAATAGCTATCGGAATATCTTTTGTTATCCCTTTTTCATCTATTGTAGCCTTTGGAAGTTATGCAAGCGTATTAGAGCTTGACTATACACTTTTAGCTGTAGTTGGAGTTGGAGCGTACATCGGAGGGATGATAGGTAATTACATTTTACACTTTAAAATATCTCCAAAAATGATTAAAAAAATACTTGGTTTTTCTCTTTATATCATAGCTATTAAAATGCTTTTTTTATAAAATAGTAACTTTTCATAATCTAAACTGATAATTAATATCATTATTAATATTAATTTAAGATACTCTTTGTTAAACTCTTTGTATTGAAAATGATTATCAATACAAGGATTATAAGTGAAAATAATATTTCTAACAATTTTGGCAGGTTCAATTTTGCTAAATGCAATGGTTATTCCAGGGATTAATTCAAAAGCTGGAGCTATGACGCTTCCGAAAGGTAAACTAAAAATAGGTATTAGACATATCTCATTTAAAAGAGACAGTATGTTTAATGGTACAAGTGAAGTTAAAAATAACCAAAACCTAGATGCAAGTGCGAATGTTACTCTTCTTGGGATAGTATATGGAATTAACGATAGATTTAACATAAAAGCTATCGTACCATACAAACATATAGATGCAACAGCACAATTAGGATCTAATGATGTTGCCATTGACAACAAAGGTCTTGGTGATATTGTAGTTATGGGTAAGTATGTTGTTTTACCTATGAAAGATTATGGATTTCAGTTATCCCTTGGAGCTGGAGTAAAGTTACCCACTGGTTCTACTGATGATGGATTTAAAAAAGCACCAGTATTTGCAACAGGTTCAGGTACACCAATGCCTACACAAATGGGAACTGGAGAGTTTGAGTATAAACTAGAATTAGGTTTATCTAAACTTATTGGTGAGAGTATGAGAGTTGACTTTAATACTATCTACACCTACAGACCAAAAGCCGAACATGATTATGGTTTTGGGAATGAGCTTAGTTATGATTTGTCATTTATTGGGGCAATTACAAAAAATATAAATCTAGGAATTGAATACAACGGAAAATATAATAGTGAGACAGATATGGGTGATGATACAAATGCTATTCTTCGTTCAATGTTACCGTTTAAAGCATTTAGTGGAACAGTTGGCTATATAACTCCTCAAATTGAGTTTATGCCATTTGACAAACCTAAGTTACATGTTGGATTTGGTATCTCATTTTTGGCTCACTACAATGTAAAAGAGTATCAACCACTAGAAAAAGAGAGATTCATTGTAAGAATCGGTTATCTATTTTAAGGATATAAAAGATGTTAAAAAAAGTATTGTTAATAGTTTCATTGATGTTATCGCTAAGTGCAACAGAGTTTAAAAAAGTAGATAAGTTGGTTTTAAGTGGACCGATGGCTTCTGTTTCGCATCCACTTTTACATATGATAGAGACAGGTGCCTTAAGTGATGTAGCTAAAAAGATAGAGTTTGTTATGTGGAAAAATCCTGATGAGCTTAGAGCATTAACACTTAGAGGAAGAGCAAACTATATAGCAATCCCAACAAATGTAGCTGCAAATCTTTACAATAAAGGTGTAGATATAAAACTTTTAAATGTTTCTGTTTGGGGAATTTTAGGGATGATTACAAGAGATAAAACTAAAAAAACTCTAGCAGATTTTAAAGGGTGTGATATCGCTATGCCATTTCGTGCTGATATGCCAGATATAGTTTTTGAAGAGATTGTAAAAAAGCAAGGACTTGACCCTAAGAAAGATTTTAATCTAAAATATGTAGGCTCACCGATAGATGCTATGCAGATGCTAATTTTAAGGAGAGTTGACCATGCACTTTTAGCAGAACCTGCCATCTCTATGGCACTTAGAAAGACTAACTCTTTTCCACTAAAACTTATAGCACCTGATTTATATAGAAGTTCAGAGTTAGAAAAAGAGTGGGGAGAAGTATTTAAGATAGAGGGTAAAATCCCAGAAGCGGGAATGGCAATGGTTGGTAAGCAAGATGATTATGTAACTAAAAGATTTAATGAGGAGTATGCAAAAGCCCTAGAATGGTACAAATCACACCCTAAAGAAGCTGGAGTTTTGGTTGAAAAATATATCCCTATGCTAAATCCAGATGCTGTAGCAGATAGCATGGAACATGTTCAATTAAATATTGTAAATGCTAAAGAATCTAAAGCTGATTTAGATTTTTTCTTTGATGTTTTAAAAAATAATAATCCGAAAAGTATCGGTGGAAAAATACCAAATGATGGATTTTATTATTAAGTTTTAATATTTTATTACCACATGCCATGGCATGTGGTAATAGATTGGTAATAAAGGATTATTTAAATGGATAAGCTTCAAAAATGTGTAGATGAAAAAAAAGTAAATAATTCTCGTACAAGAGAGATAATATATAAAATACTTTACAAAAGTGATGAGTGTCTTAATATTGATCAGATTGTTGAAATTTCTAGCACTGTTTATCCAAAAAAGATATCTATAAACACAATCTATAGACATCTTAGATTTTTTATGGAAAATGAACTGATCTTTGTAGTTCAAAACAATTTAAAAGTAACATATTATTGTTTATGTAGTGATAATACATCACTTCTTCATATCTGCACAAAATGTAACTCTATCAAAAAAATAAATTCATCACTAGCTAATGAGTTTTTAGATTCTGATTTTATAACTATTCATAAAAAATGTAAGGAGTGCGAATAAAACAGTTTTATCTACTAATAAATGTAAAAGAATAAGGAATCATTTTAATTTGATTTGATGATTCATCTATTAGCTATATCTTTTGTACTTTATATATCAACATCTCGTCCAAAATGTTCATCATTAGATATATAAAGGGAGACACAATATATTTCTATATCTTCATCTGTATCTATATTTATTTTTACTTCTTATCATCCTACTCCTCTTATTTTATAAGGAGTAACTACTAACAAGTTCTGCCAGTGAAACTTGTTATTGTTTGCTTATTTTTTCACTTTTGTATTCCTAATTTTTTCATATAAAACACCTCTTGTTCTGGCGTAAGAATTTGTTTGCTATTATGAATACAATCAATATGCAGCATAGTCAATTTCATTCGCAAGTCTGCAATGCGTTCAACAAGCGCTTTCATTTGCTTAGCATCTTTGCCTTCTATAACTACCTTTTTTTGTAGTTCAAGTTCTAAATCTTTTATTTGTGTAGCTGTTTGTGATACAGTCATAACAGTTTTTTCTTGCATTGCCTGAAGTGTGTTTTTTTGCTCATCGTTTAGACCAAGTGCCTTATCATCACCATATTTTCTAAACACTTTCATATAGTGAGGCATATTTTTATGCACCATAAAATAATCACCTGGAAAGCGTTCATTTTGTGAATTAGCATGGACATTAAGAGACAAAGCAATCAATGTACTGAGTGCTATTTTTGTTAAGTTTGTTGTTTTCATTTTTTTTCCTATATTTATTTTTATTTCCCACATGCCATGGCATGTGGCTTAAGTTATTAAAAGCTAACTCTTGCACCTGCAAAATAGTATCTGCCTACACTTGAACCTAAAACATCTTCTACTGTTGTATCTCCGATATTGTTAACACCTCCATAAATTTCAATCATTTCACTTACTTCATAATTAGCCGTAAAATCAGCTACATAAAAAGCTTTTGTTTTGGCATTTGAATTAGTTGTCTCATTTGGAGCACCCCTATTTGTTACAGATGTATAATGCTGCTCACCAATATATTTAGCAACTAATCCAAAATCTAAGCCTTTGAGGGCCTCATAATTTAAACCAAGCATTACAGTTCTTTCAGGCTGAAACTCTAAATCTTTTTTTGTTTTTTCATTCTCTGTTTTTAGCTCTGTCCAAAATAGATTAGTGCTTAAATTATTAGTGATTTGATAATTTAGTGACAACTCTATACCTTTAGTATTTGCATCAGCAATATTTTCAAAGGTATATGCAGCATTACCATTATAAATTCCCATAACTTGATCAATCATATTTTGAACTTTGTTATAAAAAATAACTGCGTCATAAGAAAATTTGTTGTTATGCCCACCTAAACCAATCTCAAATGAATCAATAGATTCTGGCTTTAAGTCATAACCCATAACATCTGCACCAATTTGAAGACCATTTGGAGTTTGTTTATGTATATACATCTCCCTAATATCCGGAGTACGATAACCTTGAGCAAAATTTACTCTTAGTTTTGCAAGTTTATCAAACTCATATATACCACCTAAACGGTAAGTGGCTTTATTTTCAGCATTGCTAATAGCATCATATCTAGCACCTAAAATTGCATTAAAGCTATCACTAACTTCCCACTCATCTTGTATATAAATTGATTGATAATCAACTTTTTTCTCTGTCATCCCTGAAGATTGAGTAAATACAGACGAACTTCTTTTTTCATCTCGATATTCAGTACCAATACTTAAAAGGTGAGCATCATTTAAAAGATATATAGCAGATAGTTCACCTACAAGTAAATCAACATCAGCATTCATGCCGTTTTTTTCTGATGCATCTTCACTCGCATAACCCATATCTGTATAATGTTTTGTTGAAGTAGTATTTCTTTTTTCATATACACTGTTATATATTCTTGCTTTAATCTCTAAGTCATCAGTTGGTGCATAAGCAACATCTATGCTTAAATCTAAACGATTGTTTTCATCTTTTGTATTTACTGGTACATTATAAACGGGAACTTGTTTTGAAGCATTTGGACCACTTGTAAATCTATAGTTTGATGGATGAAAATAACCGATATATAGACCTTCTCTCTCTTCGTTAAAATAGTTTACATCTAGTCCTGCAACTAAGTCTGAAGTAAAACCATAAGTTAATCTTGTCCCTAAAGTATAAACTTGAGAATCTTCTCTATATGTCACATCTTCGGTATAGTTATCCTGAATACTTGTCATATCTGGAAGAACGGCTACTGGAGTTTGAGATGCTTTTATTCCCATAGGAACCCAAACATTTTCATTGTCTTTTTGAGTATATGGATCAGTTGTTGTTAGACTTGAGTAAACACTGTATCCAAACTTATCACTTTTCCCTTGTATACTAAGATTTAAGCTCATGTTTTGAGCTTGACTATGCTCATTCATGCCATACCTAATTCCAGCATCTATTTTCATTCCATCTTTTGGTTTTTTAGTGATGATATTGATGACTCCACCAACTGCATCAGCTCCATAAAGAGAGCTGTTTGGACCTTTTACTATCTCAATCCTTTGAACTACAGAAGCTGGAATACGATCTAAATCATAAGGATTTGCAACCTCTCCTGCAACTCTTCTGCCATCTATTAAAAACAGAGTACCATTTGCACTCATACCACGGATAGATATTGATGATTTACTTTTAGAACTCGCACTTGGAAAAGTTCCATATTGTAAGTTTATACCTGGAGTTTTTGCGATAATATCTTTTAAACTCTCTGCACCCATCTTTTGTATCTCTTTTTGGGTGACGACTACAACTGTCGCAGCAACTCCATCTATATTTTTGGCTGTTTTTGTCGCTACACTTACAACCTCAATAGCTTCCATATCTTCAGCCCCATAAACGGTAGTGCTTAGAAATAGTGCTAAAGATGTGCTTAATGCAATTTTCTTCATTTTCTTTCCTTTGATTATAATAATAATCATTATCATTTATTTAAGATGCGAACATCTCCAAAAGTCTTACAAATGTAAGACCTAGCAGAGGTTGTTACTTATTTTTTTGTGCGATTAGTGAAAATGCAGTTAATTTATTTTGCTGCAGAGAATCAAAAAGCTCCATCACTCTTGAGTACTCAACTTTTTTATCGATACGGATTAAAATCTTTGTATCTTTTTTATATTTAGCAAATATCTCTATGGCATCATCTAGTTTATATTTTTTACCATCTATTGCAAACTCTTTTTTTTGAAAGTTCTATTGTTATACTTTTTTTATCACTTTGAACTGCTTTTGCATGTAAGTCAGGTAAATTTAAAGCTAGTGCAACATCCTCTTTTTTAAATACAGAAGTAACCATAAAAAAGATTAATAGTATAAATACAATATCAATTACTGGTGTTAAATCAGGACTAATCAACTCCCTTTTTTTACGCATTTTGGCTCTTAATATGAGTATATAACTCTTGCGTATAAACCAACTCTAACTTATCCATCATAGCCCCAATAATTCCATACCAAATTAGACAACAAGC
>JAYEGN010000073.1:0-3590 GCA_034659115.1 Campylobacterota bacterium | reverse complement strand
GATGAACTCTATACTAGCTTGGTTTATTACTTTTAACTTTGTCAATATCTCTTGGGTCTTTTTTAGGGCTAAGGAGTGGGATGATGCTCTGAAAGTTCTTAAGGGGATGGCTGGGTTTAGTGGGGTTGTTTTACCAGAGAAATACTTTAGATTTTTAGTATCATTTCAAGATACATTTTTCAGTTTTGGTAGTGCTTATGAACATATAAATGGTAAGTCTCAAACAACTGCTTATATAATCTTAGCCTTTATTATTGTTGTTTTTTTCAACAACTCTATGCAATGGAGAGAAAAATTTAAAACAACATGGCTGTACCTACTTTTTTCAATAGTTTTACTACTTGTTGGATTATCTATGATGTCTCAAATCTCTGAATTTTTATATTTTAATTTTTAACTATGAATATGAAAGAATTGAACTCCAAAAAATATATCCAACTATTTTTTACTTTTTTTATCATATTTTCAAGCTACCATCTAGTTATGTGGACATTGTATAGCTCTAAAATTTTTGATACGGGAGATAGATATATAGGTGATTTAGCAAGGATGAGTTATCAACTAGAAGCTCTCTTTCCAAGAAAAACAGAAACTACAATCAGATTTAAACATATAGATAAAACAAGCTACAAAAATCAAAAAATTGATGTTATAACAATCGGTGATTCGTTTTTTAATGGTGGCGGTGGTGGACTAAACCCATTTTTTCAAGACTACCTAGCAGAGCATAGTAAAAAAAACATACTCAATATTCAACTCTTTGGTAACAGCATGGATATAGTCAATATCCTGATAAATAGCGGTTGGTTAAATGAGATAAAACCACATGCCGTAGTTATAGAGTCTACTGCTAGAGAGGTTGTACCAAGGTTTTCATATGCCCATGATTTTAATAAAACGCTAACATTAGCAGAGGTCAAAGGAACTCTTTTTAGTGATATTTGGAACTTTCACAAACAAGATGTATATTTTATAAATAGTGCTAATTATAAAATCCCATTTTATTCTCTTTTGTATAACTACAAAGACCATGCTCAAAAGAGTGTGTATAAACTAAATTTAAATCAAGAGATGTTTAGTATACCAAACTATAAAAATATTCTTATATATAAAGATGACATACAGAGGCTACATCAACAAAACTTGGCAAACTTAACGCTTGTAAACGACAACTTTAATAAACTCGCCTTAAAACTAAATAAGTTAAATATAAAGCTATTTTTTATGCCTATAGTTGATAAATATGATCTATACTATAAATATATAATAGATAATAAATATACACAAAACAACTTCTTTGATATACTAGAACCAATGGATAAAAAGTACAATCTTGTAAACACAAAGAAGATGCTAGAACCCTTATTACAAAAAAATATAAAAGATATTTTTTATAGTGATGATACTCATTGGAGCTACAAAGCCTCTGATGAAGTAGCAAAAAAACTAGCTAAAGATCTTTTTAAATAATGTATAAAATCATAGATAATAGCTATTTTGGATATCTAAAAAATAGTTCTAATATTATCGCTAACTATATCTTAATTCTTGTAGCCTTTTTAATTCCTACATCAACTCATCATATAAAATATCTGTTTATTATGTTAAGTATATTATCTATATTTCGCCCAGATGCACTCACCAAACTTAAGAGTGTTTTGGTAAATCCGGTAGTTATATCTTTTGCACTCTATTTTCTCTTGAATCTACTTTGGCTATCTGTGTCTAAAAATCCAGAAGATGTCTATTATATAGCCAAATATTCTGTTATGTTTTTATATCCTGTTTTAATACTACTATTTTTAGAATCTAAATTTATACCTTTGATGATTAGTTCTTTCCTGCTTGGTATCTTTGTAAGTGAAATAGTATCATACGATTTATATCTTAACTTGAATACCTTTGATTTTTTCCCATATATTAATGCTAATGCAAATAGTACCTACCCAACCCCATTTATGAGCCATCTGAACTATGGTTTTTTTCTAGCTTTTAGTGCAGGTTTATCACTGCAGATTTTCTTCCAAAAAAACTCATATCTTATGAAGATTTTTACTATTATATTGATTGTTTCTATAACTATTAATCAGTTTATAAATATAGGAAGGTCTGGATATATTCTCTACGCCATATCCATTTTAACTATTTTATATCTTCAATATAAAAAAGATATATTCAAATATATACCCTTAATTATTGTTGCTTTTGTATCTATATTTTTCTTAGCTTATAGTTTTTCACCCAATTTTCAAAAAAGAATAGAGCAAACTGTAAATAGCATTGCTAGCATCTATAACAAAGAAAACTATACAAATAGCATAGGCATAAGATTTATGAACTATAAAAATGCCATAGAGTCGTTTAAGCAAAGCCCGCTAATAGGATATGGAACAGATGCACATGTAA
Source organism: Campylobacterota bacterium (assembly GCA_034659115.1). Classification (GTDB taxonomy): domain Bacteria; phylum Campylobacterota; class Campylobacteria; order Campylobacterales; family Sulfurimonadaceae; genus Sulfurimonas. The sequence continues at coordinate 1,184 of JAYEGN010000073.1, read as the reverse complement.
CTGTATTATATGAAGAAACTAAAAAAACAGATGCACAATTAGCACAAACTATTAAAAACTATCACACTACAGATAGCCAATATTTTGATATCGCCCTACAGTTTGGCTTGATTGGACTTATAGTATTTTTCAATATATTTTACCAAATTTATCGCTATAAGGACAGAGATATATATCTAAAAAATATATCTATTTTGATGAGTATTTTACTACTCATCTACGGCCTTGGAACTAATTTTATGCATTTTTTAAATCCAACTTCTTATCTATTGATATTTTTTGCAACTATCACTATGAGTCATAGCTATAAAGAGGAGTATTTTGATTATAAATCTAGAGTATTGAAATTATACCTGCTTGATGCATTTACTTTTGTCTTACTTTATGTATGCTCTTTTCATCTTTATAGATTTTTAACACAGCTCTAATGAGTATTAATTCCCTTATCACAAAGATATAATCCTTTAAGCTCTCTCTCTTTCATGAGAGCAACCTGAGCTGAGGCGTCCCCTCTATCATGTGCTTGATGATATAGATGAAACATATTCGCTACATTTTTGCAAGATTTCAACCTTAAACCATAGGCTCTAAATCTCCAATCCAGATCCATATCGTCACTTACTGCACTCTCTGCATAGCTTTCATCAAATCCATTGATTGCCAACATGTCATCTTTAAAACATGAGAAATTGCACCCTAAAATACTTGTATTTCTCTCTGCGTTTTTTATAAAATGATTATATAAAAATCCTTTTGGATCTATCGCTATACCCTGTTCAAACCTTGTAGTTTTATCAAAAGCTAAACTAATATATTTGAAAAATAGATTTTTTTGTATATCTAAAGCTGTTATATCTCTATTTCTGAGCTTTTGTGTAAGAGCTTGATTTAAATTCAATCTTCTTCCAGATAGAACATATCCGGATTCTGCAAGTTCCACATGTCCCTCTATAAAGGTAGTATATAATATACAATCACCATCTATAAAGATAAGATACTCTCCACTTGATGATATAACACCATTGTTTTGACTTCTAGCTTTTCTAACCCCTAAATCTTCTTGAGCGGTATGCTTTATATCCAAGTCATCTATGCTACGCAAAAACTCTTTTATCTCTTTGTTAGAGCCATCTTCAACAACTACAACTTCAAAATTTTTATAAGTTTGATTTTTTAAACTAGTA
>JAYEGN010000072.1:0-3590 GCA_034659115.1 Campylobacterota bacterium | reverse complement strand
GCAACCATACCACCAACCCAAACAACAGCAGAGATAACATGTAAAAAAACTATTATTAATTTATATTCTGCAAAAAACTCAGCCACTTATGAAAGAGCCTCTGTGATAAAAGCTAATGAGAACTCTTTTGCCTCTGGAAGTTTAGAAGCATCTTTTCCACCAGCTTGTGCAAAATCAGGGCGACCACCGCCACCACCACCAAGGATTGGAGCGATTTTCTTTATCCACTCTCCAGCTTTAGCATCTGCACCCTTAACACCAGCAGCTATGAGAACTTTGTCGCCTTTTACTTGAAAAAGCATCGCACAAAGTTTCTCATTTTGGTTTTTAAGCTCATCTATCTTTTCTTTAATGTCGCCAGATGGCAACTCTTCAACCACAACTGCTACACCATTTACTTCATCTGCACTTATCTCTACTTTTGAACTCTCTTGTGCATCTTTTAGCTCACTCTTTAGCTCTGTTATGTTTGATTTTAGTCTTGATATACCAGCTATAATATCAAGGTTTTTAACCTCTGCTTCAACTCTTTTTATCATAACTCTAGTGTCACAAAAGTGTTTATAAGCAGCTTGTCCACAAACAGCTTCTATACGGCGAACACCAGCACTAACACCACTCTCTTTTGTAATGATAAATGAGCCAATATTTGCTGTGTTATCTACATGTACACCACCACAAAACTCAACACTAGCATTACTAAAGCTAACCACACGAACTTCATCGCCATACTTCTCGCCAAACTGAGCTTTTGCACCACTATTTTTAGCATCTTCTATGCCCATAACTTCGGTTTTTGCCTCAATGCCTCTTAGTATTTCGTTGTTTACTCTTGTTTCTATCTCTACCAACTCTGCATGTTCTAAAGCCTTAGGGTGAGAGAAATCAAATCTTAGTCTATCTGCTTCAACTAGTGAACCAGCTTGAGATATATGCTCCCCTAAAACATCAAATAAAATCGCATGTAAAAGGTGTGTCGCTGAGTGATGTTTAACTATCTCATTGCGTGAAATATCTACATGTGAATCAACAACAGTGCCAACTTTTAGCTCTTTTGTTATCTCTACATGTGAAAGATTTAGTCCAAAAAACTTCTTAGTATCAAGAACTTTAGCAAAGCCCTCTAGCTCTCCCATATCTCCACACTGTCCACCAGACTCTGCATAAAAAGGAGTTGTATCTAAAAGTACCCAACCCTTAGAACCTACGCTTAAACTATCACTATGTTTATAGCTATCATCCAGTAGTGCTAAAACTTCGCCAGAGTGCTGAGTAAACTCATAACCAACAAAAGTGTTTTCACCAAACTTCTCAAGTAACTCTTTAAAGTCACCGTGAACAGCCTCATCCCCACTACCTTTCCAAGCAGATTTTGCACGAGTTCTTTGTTCTAGCATAAGAGAGTCAAACTTAGCACTATCAAGAGCTATATTATGGCTTTTAAGCATATCTTGCGTTAAGTCAAGTGGAAAACCAAAAGTATCATAAAGCTTAAAAGCAACCTCACCACTAAAAATTTTATCTGTAACTTTTAACTCCTCTTCAAAAAGTGCTATCCCAGACTCAATAGTCTTGAAAAATCTAGCCTCTTCAAGTTGAATCTGCTCTCTTACTGCTTTTGATTTTGTAACAAGATACTCATACTCATCGCCCATAATAGCTACAACACTATCAACAAGCTTGTACATAAAAGCTTCACGGAAACCTAGTAAGTATCCGTGTCTTACAGCACGACGCAAGATACGGCGAAGAACATAACCACGACCCTCATTTGAGAAGTTTATACCTTGAGCCAAAAGAAAAACAGCTGTTCTTATGTGGTCAGCGATAACTCTATATGAAGCTCCACTAGCATAATCATACTCTTTGCCTATAAGTTTTTCAACCTCATTGATGATAGGCATAAAAAGAGATGAACCATAGTTTGAGAGTTTGCCCTCTTTGATAGCCACAACTCTCTCTAAACCCATACCAGTGTCTATAGATGGTTTAGGAAGTGGTGTCATTTTGCCATCGGTAGATTTTTCATACTGCATAAAAACAAGATTCCAAATCTCTAAAAACCTATCGCCCTCACCACCAAGATAATCTTCTTCGCCAGAAAAATTTTCAGCACCTTGGTCGTAAAATATCTCACTACAAGGTCCACATGCACCAGTATCGCCCATAGACCAGAAGTTGTCAGCGTCGCCAAGTCTTTTGATTCTATCAAGTGGGACATGCTTTTGCCAAAGTTTTTCAGCCTCATCATCACTATCGTGAACAGTCACCCAAAGTTTGTCAATATCAAGTTTTAAAACTTCAGTCAAAAACTCCCAAGAGTAGGCTATAGCCTCCTCTTTGAAGTAATCCCCAAAACTAAAGTTACCCAACATCTCAAAAAATGTATGATGTCGAGCAGTATGCCCAACATTTTCAAGGTCATTATGCTTCCCACCAGCTCTCAAACAAGTCTGACAAGATGTAGCCTTAGGATTAGTTGGACGAGGAACTTCGCCTGTAAATATAGACTTAAAAGGAACCATCCCTGCGTTGTTAAAAAGTAGCGTAGCATCTTCAGGCACTAATGGTGCAGATGCAATTCTCTCATGTTGTTTTGACTCAAAAAATTTTAAATATTCTTCTCTAATATCCATTGCAATACTCTTTTATAAAATTATGCGATTATATCTAAAAATGGAAGTGAAAAAAGTTAAAGATAAGAGGTTTCATCCTTTATAGGCGTAGTTTTATATCTTTGAAGAAAAATATCCCCCGCTATTCCATTCCCTACATGTAGCTTTTGCCTATTTTCATTGAGTACTGGAGTAGTTCCTATCCCGCAGCTTGGGCTTTTAGATTTTAGTATTATCATATCTACATGTAGATTATTTTGTACAAAAGAGTTTATCTCATCTTCAAGTAGTTGAGTAACATCTTTGTTAGTTTTATCTGTAAATATTCTGTTTTCACCATCTACATGCACAACACTTATCCTCTCTCTTGGAGTTCCAAAAAGAGGTGCTTCAGGACAAAAAGGGATGATTTCATACTCTTTAAAAGCATCAACTATCTCAGTAGTTTTTTTAGTCTTACCATCATATCTACATGTATGGCCTAAAAGACAAGCACTTATGATTACTTTTTTCTTCATTTCTAACTCCACTCCATTATTTTGTCATCATAAAGAGTTTTTAAAGATATTTATTTTAGTAACTTTTGTATATCTTTTTGGATACTTTTAGGCTTTGTTGATGGAGCATATCTATCTACAACATTACCCTCACAATCAACTAAAAACTTAGTAAAATTCCACTTTATAGAATCCATCCACATAAATCCACCCTGCTTTTTTTTCAAAAATTTATATAGTGGCTCGGCACCATCTCCGTTAACATCTACCTTAGCAAACATATCGAAATGCACATCGTAACTGCCTTGACAAAAAAACTTTATCTTTTCATTTGAAGCAGGCTCTTGAGATGCAAACTGATTTGATGGAAAACCAAGCACCATAAAGCCTTGAGATCCATACTGTTTATACAACTTCTCTAGCCCTTCATATTGAGGGGTAAATCCACACTCACTAGCAACATTCACGATGAGTAAAA